>NZ_JADEXE010000526.1 GCF_015207265.1 Nodosilinea sp. LEGE 07298
ACATTAGAGCGTTGGGGTGTTGGAGCGTTTGAACGTTGGAACGTTCAAACGCTCCAACGCTCCCACGCATCCACGCACCCACGCATCCCTCTCCCCCATGTACGACCCCGCCTCAATCTCCTCCTCAAACGCTGCTCCGCCTGCCCGCCGAGGTAAGCACAAGATCTTCATCGGCATGTCTCCGGGTGTCGGCAAAACCTATCGCATGCTGGAGGAAAGCCACAAGATTAAGCAAGACGGCGTAGATGTGGTGATCGGCTTGCTGGAAACCCATGGCCGAGAAGAGACTGCCCGCATGGCCGATGGGCTCGAACTCATTCCCCGTAAACCCGTCCTCTGGCAGGGACGAACGCTGAGCGAAATGGATACTCAAGCGATCGTAGAGCGTCGGCCACAGCTCGTCCTGATTGACGAGCTGGCCCATACTAACGTCCCCGGTTCGGTCTATGAAAAGCGCTACCAGGATGTGGAAGTGGTTCTGGATGCCGGTATTGACGTCTACTCCACCGTCAATATTCAGCACCTGGAAAGCCTGAACGATCTGGTACACCGCATTTCTGGCGTAGTTGTACGGGAGCGGGTGCCCGATCGCTTGCTAGACGAAGCCGATGAAGTAGTCGTGGTAGATGTCACCCCCAAAATGCTTCAGGAGCGCTTGATAGAAGGCAAAATCTACGCCCCTGCCAAAATTGACGAGGCCTTGCAAAACTTTTTTCAACGGCGCAACCTGGTAGCCCTGCGGGAGCTAGCCCTGCGCGAAGTGGCCGACAACATTGAAGAGAATGGGCGCGGTGGCCACACCCAAAGCTACTGCAATGTTCATGAACGCATTTTGGTTTGTGTTTCTACCTATCCCAGTTCAATTCAGCTGTTGCGGCGGGGGGCTCGTATTGCTAGCCAGATGAATGGTCGTCTTTTTGTGTTATTTGTCGCCAATCCTCGTAAGTTTTTGTCTAAGGAAGAATCCCTCCATATCGAAACCTGCGAACGGCTCTGCGAGGAATTTGAGGGTGAGTTTTTGCGGGTAGAGTCAGAGGATGTGGTCAGAGCCATTGCTAGCGTTGCCACCGAAAATCGCGTCAGCCAAATTGTTTTGGGCGAAACCCAGCGATCGCGCTGGCAACTACTGACCCAAGGCTCGATTGTCCAGCGGCTGATGCGAGCGCTTCCTAGCGTAGATCTTCATATCATTGCAGCCAAGTAGTCTGGATTCACTTTGGGACGTTATCTTCCTACACGGGTCTAAACATTGTGGTGTGGGATTTGAGTTTTAGCCCTGTGAAGCCATTTCCTGCCTTTTCTTACCATGCAGCTTTACTGCTCACTCTCCGGGCGGGGTATTAGATAGCGCAGTAGCTCCAGTTCCATAGCTGAGAGCAGGGTGGGTTGAATAGTTACCTGCGCGCGCAGCTAGCCGATGCAGCTGGAGGGTAATTGTCCTATGCTTCGTTGGACAAATTTTAGAACGTTTCACGAAAGAGCCGTCAAGAGAGGCTGTGATGCTGCTCTGCGGCTCGGGCAGCTACTCCAGGATTCAGAGTTATCTTACTAGGTGTTTCCCTTTGTAACCGACGCATGGTTCTGCCATAGGCGTTCCACGGAACGTAGGATTGTTCTGTCCGGTAAGAATAAGTGCTTGGACTGAAGTCTGAAGGTGTATATGAGCGAAAGGGCGTGTAGTTAAAGGAACTGGAAAAGGTCAACGAAAAGTTGATGCTGAGCTTATAGCAGCGCAGTCTGCCATTGATATCCTGCGCAATATATATCCAGAGCTGTTAGTAAATTAGGATGAGATATACGTCGAGGCGCTATATGTGCCTTAACACGTAAAATCTACTCACCTTTCTCTAAAAACATTATCAAATCTGTGACACTGCTATTTGTGGTCGCGCTTGTCCGAAGACATTCAATAGGATATGGCAGCGATTCATGCAAAAATCGCAATTACTCAACAACAAAATGAATTTTCAGAGCTTAATTTCTTGGTCAGCAGTGTGCCAGCTAGAAATCTGCTTATCACCTTCAGCCCAATTGCAGTCCACTACAGTAATCTGGCTAGTTATCCGATGTTAGGCTCAGCTTATAAATTTAGTCCGTTCCAGATGAGCGGGACATGAAACTGACTACTCCCTTCAACCCCCTGCCAATAAACATATGCGCTTCAGATCACAATTTTGCCTCGGCCTGACGTTTAGCTTGAGCCTCAGCTTGCTCTCACCTTTGTGTGCATCTGTATCAGCGCAGACGCCTGTGCCCACCCC
>NZ_JADEXE010000527.1 GCF_015207265.1 Nodosilinea sp. LEGE 07298
GTGCGGAGTTGTTCGCCCAGGTGCGTTCGCTGGTAAACACGGCTCGCCGTCAAAGCATCTCTGCCTTTGACGCTATCTCCCGTGCCCTTACCTCACAGCAGGCTGATTGGCTACTGAGTTGAGCAATCACGTTCCCTAGTTCCCTTCGACTCCGCTCAGGGAACGCGACCCTCCGCTGGCTGAGCGGAGTCGAAGCCAGCATAATCGAGACATTTGCTTGTGGAGAGAAATGCCTCGTGGTCTTTGTTCCTTTGTATCCCTTTAGACGAAACACTCGATAGTTCCCTTCGACTCCGCTCAGGGAACGCGAGGCTCCGCTGGCTGAGCGGAGTCGTTCATGCCGTGTCTCCGAAGGAGAAAGCCAGCATAATTAAGACATTTGTTTCCTTAGACGAAACACTCGATAGTTCCCTTTTCCCACAGGAAACGCTTCGCGAACGACTTCGCTCAGGGAACGCGATGCGCCGCTGGCTGAGCGGAGTCGAAGTTAGCATAATCGAGACATTTGCTTGTGGAGAGAAATGCCTCGTGGTCTTTGTTCCTTGGTATCCCTTTAGATGAAACACTCGATAGTTCCCTAGTTCCCTTCGACTCCGCTCAGGGAACGCAATGCCCTTCTATCTGCTCATCGCGTTCATGCTGTGTTTTCGGAGCCGTGTTTTCGGAGAAGAAAGCCAGTGTGATACTTTGGCGTAGCAACCATGACAAAGTATTGTTCTATATCGGTTGGGATGCTTGGGGAGTGGTCAAAGGGGTTAGAGGAATCATGAAAATCCTGACTGTTATGGTTTGTGGGGGGCTAAGTATGGGGTTTGCCCTGGGGCTAGTTAACCTATCTCTCCCCGCTTTAGCTGAATCGCTACCGCTGGCAGAACCCCCAGTAGATACTGAGTTACCGGCTCTAGAAACTAGTGATTCAGATGTTGTTAACCTGACGCTACCCGACCTGCTCAACCTGACCCTGGCGGGCAACCGCGAGCTGCGCAACCAGGCGCTAGAGCGAATTGTGCAACGGCAGCAGCTTGCCGCCGCCGAGCAGACCTTTAGCCCCCGCTTCACACCCACCCTGCGAGCCGATGCGGCCCGCAGCCGTTTTGGTAGTAACGTCACGGATGAAAGCCTGGGGTCGGTGCTGCTGGGGGGCGATCGCACCGATGTTGACCAGGAGGTGCGCCTCGATACCACCCTCGCCACTCGCCTGGGCACCCGCTTTGAGCTGGGCTTGACCCCCTTTGAGGGTAGCCAGGCGCTCCAGTTTCGGGTCAGTCAGCCGCTGCTGCGGGGCTTTGGCACCGCCGTGAACGAAGCGCCGCTCAACCAGGCCCGTCTGGACGAAACCCGCAACCAGCTAGCCCTGCGCAGTACCGTTATTGATACGCTAACCACCGCCATTTTTGGCTACAACGACTTGATCAATGCCCAGGCCCAGGTGGAAATTCAGGCCCAGGCCCTGGGGCGGCGACAGCGGCAGCTAGAAATTTTGCAGGCCCTGGTGCAGGCCGGGCGGCGCGCCCCTATTGACCTGTTTGACCCTGAGCGATCGCTAGCCGATGCCCAGCGCAACCTAGTCGATGCCCGCAACCAGCTCGACCAGGCCAACAGCGCGTTGCTCAACTTAATTGGCACCGATCGCGATCTGCGCTTTGTGGCCTCGGTGGATGCGATCGACCAGCTGTTTACTGCCGCCGCCGCCCAGGTCGCCACCTACAACGCTGAAGCCTTAGTCGCCGTGGCCCTGGCTCAGCGCACCGACTATCAGCAGGCTCAGCTGCAGCGACGGCAGCAGGAGCTAGACCTGCTGCTGGCCCAAGACGACCTGCGCTGGCAGCTCAATGCCGTGGCCGATGGTACGTTGGGCGAGAGCGATCGCAGCGCCGTCGGGCTAGTCGCCACGCGCACCTTTGGCGACCCCGCCCCCGAAACCAGCCGCGTCGCCAGCGATATTGCCTTGCAGCAGCAGGATAACACCCTGGCCCAGCTGCAAGACCAAATTCGCAACGATGTGATTGCCGGGCTGAACGATGCCCAGGCCAGTCGGCTCCAGGTGGAGGCTGCCGAGCGGGCCACCTTTAACGCCCGCCGCCAGCTTGAAGCCGATCAGGAGCAGTTTCGACTGGGGCGAGGCGGTGTCACTCTGTTTCAGCTGATCAACCAGGAAGAATCGCTAGTGAATGCTCAAACCAATGAGCTGACGGCCCGGATTGCCTTTCTCAACACCGTTGCTCGGCTAGAGCAAACCGTGGGGATTACGCT
>NZ_JADEXE010000090.1 GCF_015207265.1 Nodosilinea sp. LEGE 07298
AGACTGTACTCCTTATACCCCTATAAACCCTTCTTATATCTTTATCTCTTATACCTCTGTACCCTTTACTGCGATCCCCATTATGCGATCGCAACCCTCTCAAATCCCCGAAACCCCTGTGAATAAAGGCTTCTAGCCCTTTCAACCCCTGCGCCGATCCCCAACAATCCCAGACTCTTATAAAATATTCCTATCCTTTATGCTATTTTTATACCTGTATTCAATATATAAAACCTCATATTCCATAGCGGTATAAGGAATCTGTATCAATCAATTTCCACGAGATTCCAATGCTTTCAGCCCCTAAGACGTGCGATCGCACCCCTGCATCATCGCTTATGACTTCTAGACTGCAACGTAACTCGCTAAACTTTATTCTGACTACTATTCTGTATTTATTGCAGTTATGTTGTCGGGTGTAGTCAGCCAAACAGGAGCAACACTCCATGACCATCGCCACCCCCAAACCCGATGTAAAGCGGCACCTCGCCCTAGGGTTAGACCCCAGGGATGCAATACCTCAGCAGCTACCAGCAGCCCCTCCAACCCCCTGCTGAAACCTTCCACGTGTATTCGCCTGAACCGCCAGTCCCCAATGCAGAGAGGGCACCCACACACCATCCTTGAGCGCTGCGATCGCACTAACCCGCCTCGATCGCACCCTCTCCAGCAGCAGAACCATACCCATGGCCCTGCACATCGTTACGGGGGCCATTCCTCAAGCGGTCGGCGATCGCGCTGGCGTGGGTCTACTACACCGATGCTCTGGCTGTTCGTCGTCACAGTGGGCTGCGATCGCTCAGGTGTCCTTGCAGCAAGCGCACCAACTCCCTCTGTAAGGCTGCCAGGTACGCTCTGTAGACCCTTGGTAGCCAGTCTGGGCTGAGAGGTACGGCATCATAGCTCGAACCGCCAGCCCCCAGCGCAGAGAGGGCACCCCCACACCATCGTTAAGGAAGCGCGACGGGATGGGGGATGAATGGGCGATCGCCGCTTCAATTTCTTTTTTTCGTCGTTCTCATGTGCCACGATAATTGGCCGCTGACCAACGTTGACCCCGGCTTTACCAAGTGGCTTGAATCCCTTATCTCACAAGGGTTCAGGACTCGTCTAATCGACTCTATCTCGTGCCACAATAAATGGCCACTCTTTGTGCCACATTATTTGGCCACTATCCCTGAAGCCCCTGCCACATAACGGTTTCAGCTCAATCAAGTTTTGCGCCGAAGGTGAGAGAAATCAGTGGATTGGCAACCGATGTGCTTTCATGTCCATCTTCCAAAGCCTTATAGAACAAGGCTTTTGGAATAGCGTGGCCAAATAGCGTGGCACAAACCTAACCTCGCGGCCATTTATCGTGGCACGCGACCAATATGCAAAGACCTGTAGACTGCAATGGATTTAGCTATAAATAACCCTGGCGGCTATTGAATACTGGTTTAAGTCAGGATGTTGATGTTGTGGAGTAGAATGCCTCCTCGCCCTAGGGGTAGACCCCAGGAACATGCAATCCCGCAGCAGCCACCAGCAGCCCCTCCAAACCCCTGCTGTAACCTTTCACCATCTCCATCGAATAGCGCCCACCGCCTGCACTGGGCGCGGCGATCGCATTAGATCACCTTTTCCAGTGAAGGACAAAGTCTCTCGCTCTAGTGGCGGCAGAGCCAGTGGTTCACGTTTTTCGCCTTTCTCACGTGCCACGATATTTGTCATTCTCTGCAATTTTAATTCGAGTCCTCTAAAGGCTCTCAAATCACCACAGCACAACGGTTTTGCCGATCTTACTAGCCTCTTTCCCGTGCCACGTTATTTGTCATCAATTTTGTGCCACGTTATTTGTCATCAAATCCCTAAACCCTTGTGGGACAACCATTACGGACGCGATCGCGACCTTGAACGTCGGCTTATCATCATGCCGCTGATTCACACTCCAGATCGCTAGAATCCCCAGCAGGCAACCGTTCTAGCCGCTATGACAAATATCGTGGCACAACGATGACAATTATCGTGGCACGCGACAAATTTACTAAGACCTACAAACTGCAATAGATTTAGCTATAAATAATCTGACTGCTATTGCACATCTATTGCAGTTAAGATATTATGTAGTAGTCAGCCAAACGGGAGAAACACCCCATGATCACCGCCATCGCCACCCCCCAACCCGAGATCAAACGGCACCTCGCCCTAGGGCTAGACCCCAGAGATGTGCAGTACCTCAGCCGCTACCAGCAGCCCCTTCAACCCCC
Organism: Nodosilinea sp. LEGE 07298; assembly: GCF_015207265.1. GTDB lineage: Bacteria > Cyanobacteriota > Cyanobacteriia > Phormidesmidales > Phormidesmidaceae > Nodosilinea. The sequence continues at coordinate 2,250 of NZ_JADEXE010000090.1, forward strand.
TGCTGAAACCGTCCACGGCTTCTCCATTGAATAGCTCGCACTGTCTGCCCTCAGCGCCATGAGGGCACCCCACTCCACACGTTGAGGCAATCCCCCATGAACACTACCCAAGCACTCGTTACCCGCCTGCTGGCTCCCTACGCCACTGCCGCTACCATCCTGGCCAACGCCACCCGCTACACCTGGCACGCCCTGCGCTGCGATCGCGCCCTCGACGTCTACCGCACGATCGCGATCCTCCTCCAGGTCGCTGGCTGGCTGGCTTTCCTCGCCTGCCTCTATACCCTTCATGCTGGCAGGGCCGCTCGTCGCGTCTACGAGGCCGAATGGGCCACCGAAGCCAACGCTCTGGCCCGACGCATCGACCGATCGCTACTTCCCCTCGATGGCGGCGCTGCCCTGCCCCAGGCCGATGAACGGCACCAAGATTCCCTCAGCAACCCTGCGCCCGATCGCGTCGTTGCTTTCTCCAACCATGCGGTGGCCCTCGATGCCGCTGCCACCATCCACCCCGACCAGGTGCAGGCCGTCCTCAACAGCACCAGCACCGCAACCAACAAACTCCGCGCTCTCGCCAACCTCCAATGGCGGCACTCCAATCGCACAGAGGCTTGTTTAGTCTCATCAAGTGTTTAAGTTCATCTGTACTATACTGCTCTAACGAGTTCCTCACCGAGGTTCAAATCCTTAGCACACGGGGCTTTTACAACTGATACCGAACCACGGTGATGGCTTTCCTTATAGGTTAAAGAGCAATTTTCCTGTTTTCCTAATTTCCCATTTAACTTTTAAGGCAATCAGTAAATTGGTTTCTAGGTCGCCGATTCCTCACTATCGATCGCTTCACCGCTGTGGGCACCTCTACCTCCACTGACGGGAATGCAAAACCCCGCTAGGGCGAACCTGGCGGGGCTGAGATCAGGGGGGTAGGCGGGAATTAGGACGGGGATTGTGTGGTCAGAGTCCCTGCATCTTCTGCATTTCAGTCTGGATCCGCCGTCGCTTGCCCAGTTCAGTCCTGATCCGTCGCCGCTCCTTGGCGACCTGGATCGCATCCCCTTTCACCTCAGGGTGCTCCTCCAGCACCGTCAGCACTCCCTCCATCAGGGTGGTTGGGGTGATCCCCTCTGCCGCGCACAGCGTCATCAACTGCTCGTAAAATGTGACGTCCATCTTATCGAGCTTGGGTGCCTTGGTGGCCACCTCAAATTCTTCTACCTCCGGCACTGTGGCTTCGACCACTTCAGGGAGGGACGACACCGCACGAGGGGTCTTCTTGCGGCTGGGTGTCTGCACCCAGCTCTGGCTCGTTAGGCCGTTTGTAGCTGCACTGTCCGCCATTCTGCCGCTCCTTTTCCGGTTAACTTCTCTGCAATGGTCTGGAATGGTCGCTCCAGACTGCCTACCCCGGCCTCAACCAAGGTCTGCTGGGTGGTCAGCGCCCGCTCAAATCGGTCGGAGCGAATCACCATTGGCATCAGCTCAAAGCCGCACGCATCGGCTATCCCCTGCATGGAGGCGATCGCGGTTCGGGCATCGATCAGCATATTGTTGCCGTACATCGGCACTTTGAACGGGATTCCCCCCAGTACGGGGATGTCTAGGTCTAGATCGTCGGCCAGTTCGTTCAGGATTGACACGGTGCGCCCCAGCGCCTGCACTCCTTTCAAGTCGGCGGTGGCCGGGATGAGCACTCCGTTGGCGGCACCCAGCGCCGAGATGGCAATCTGGATCGGTTCGGGGGGAGTATCAATTAGGCAAAAGTCAAAGTCTTGATCCACTTCTTTCAGCCGTTTCTTCAGCAGGTAGGCACCCCGGCCTGAGGCGGCTAGGGTCGCCTCGGCTTTGAGCAACGAACTGTCGGACGGCAGCAGGGCCAGCGTCTCTGACAGCCGATACATCGACTCTGCGATCGTGGCTTCGCCCTCTAACACTTCCCGCACGCTGTTCAAGTCGGGGTCAAGATACTTCCCCAGCAGCCAGGAGGTCAGCGAACTCTGCGGCTCACAGTCCACTAACAGCACTCGGTAGCCTTCCGAGAGCATCTTCCCCAAGGTCAGTACCGTGCTGCTCTTCCCCTGGCCCCCATTAAATGAGGCGATCGTTATGGTCTGCATCGGAACATCACCAAAAGCTTCCTCAGAAATACCATGGTTTCCTAATCAATTAAATGATCACTTAGCAGATTGGTCAAATGGCCTTTTGGTGAATTTCCCTTTTTACTATTTTCCTATCTTACTGGTGGCCTGCGCTATGGGCTGGTTGAGTCGCATCCCTGCGATCGCTTGGGGCGTCTGACCTCTGGGGCTGGGGGAGAGTCTACATGGCTTTCCTTGTAGGGTAAATAGTAATATTCCTGTTTTCCTAATTTCCTATTTAGTCTTTGAGGCATTCAGCAAAGAGGTAGAGGCTACATACCTTTCCTTGTGGGGTAAATGGTAATTTTCCTGTTTTCCTAATTTCCTATTTAGCCTTTGAGGTAATCAGTAAGGGGGTAGAACCTACATGACTTCCTTGTGGGGTAAATGGTAATTTTCCTGTTTTCCTAATTTCCCATTTAGTCTTTGGGGCAATATCGCAAGGGGGCCGATGGGGCGATCGCCTCAATGGTAGCCTCCTCATTACCGACCAGGGCCGCAAGAGGCAGCGATGGCGCTCCCTTGCACTGGCGATCGCCACGATGTCCGAAAGCGATTTTGTAGAGAATTTGAACGCAAAAATAGCTGTAACCCCTATTCTTTCGCTGATTATCTCAAATCAAGTTGATTTGCCGAGTTCCTAAATCGCTTGCTATTAATAGATTTCAGGTTTGTCGCCCTAATAGAGCAATTACGCAATTTACTTGCCCTTCATGGAACACTTAGAGATGATTACTATCATGGTCGGGGCAGGAGTGAAGGAACTTGGGCAGGTGCTGGTAGTAGGGTCCCCGTGCAGAGTCTAAAAAAGGCGCTGGATCGGTTGACTCAGCATGAGGAGGTAGTGCCGCAGGTGAGAAAGAGGCGATCGCACCCATGATGAATAAGTCCCCAGTGCCGGGAAATAGATACTTAGTAACAGGTAACTGGAGAAACAACTGATGGGACGGCAATACGGAATGGTGGCACTGCTGGTAGCGATAAGCCTGGGGTATCTGCCAGCGCCAGCCAATCCGCTGATAGCTCCGGTTGCGGCACAAGTAGCCACTGGGACTGTGACAGGGGAACTGAATAGAAACAGCCAAGTTCTCAATGATGGCAGCTACTACAATGCCTATACCTTTGAAGGTATTGCAGGCGAAACGGTCGTTATTGAAATGAGTAGCCCAGCGTTTGACACGTATTTAATGTTGTTGGATGCCGATGGCAACCTGATCGCAGAAGACGATGATGGCGGTGGCAGTACCCATTCTCGGATTGCCCTAACCCTGCCCGCCAGTGGCACCTATCAAATATATGCTAATGCCTATGACTCAAGAGCGAACGGGCAATACAGCCTGAGCTTGCAATCCAGGGCTGGAACTTCACTTCAACCTGTTGCGATTCGTTCCCCGGCTTCGTCCTCAGCTTCAGCGTCTCCATCATCTAGCAGCTCAGTTCCTTCGCAGCAAGCTTCTAATACAACTGCGTCGCCTGAAGAGTTGGTGCAGGGTGAACCGCGAATATCCTTTGCCGGGAGATTGGAGCCACATGGTCTTACCGATTCTCCTTCAATGTTTGGCCTTGTCTCGTTTCAAGGGGTTGCAGGGGACACGGTTGTAATTGAAGTTAGTAGTAACGACTTTTTGCCTCAACTGGAGCTTAAGACACGGATAGGCAGAGACCTTGAGGATAGGAGCGGTTCGCGTCTGGTGGCGCGTTTACCCAACACAGGTCTTTACGATCTGTATATCCTTCCCCACGACTACAATTCCCAAACCACCGGTAGTTATCAGCTCACTGTGTGGGTTTTAGAGCAGGCTGATAATCAACAGGAAGAATCACTAAGTGCAGATTTGCCACCCTATGTCCTGGATTTTCGCAGAGACTCCAGCAATCCATTCTTTCTGACGGGCGTTGGGACAGATGTTATTCCAAATATGGAGCAGGAGGTGGCGAGGTCACGGCAACAACTGGGCGATCGCCATCTCCAGGTAGCTGAAAATCTCGCTTTACTGGCATTTTTCTACCAAGACCAGAACCGCGAAGCTGATGCTGAACGAGCCTGGTCTGAAGCGCTAAGTATTTATCGAGAGCAACCTCAAGAATATCCATCTGCGATGGCAAATATTCTAACTGGCTTGGCCATGGTCGCTTCTAACCGTGGCCAATACAGGGAAGCCGAAGCCTTTTACCAGGAAGCAATCGCCATCCATCAAAGTGATCTCGACTCTCAAGATCCTACCTTTGCAGGAACATTGACTGGACTCGCCTATATTTATCAAATGCAGAGTCGCTATGGCGAAACTGAAACCCTTCTCATACAAGTGCTAGACTTTTACCGGAAAGGGGAAGACCCTCTAGAAATGTCCTTTCCATTGCGCTGGCTGGCAAATCTCTATCATGCTCAAGGGGATTACAGCCGGGCAGAATCCTTGTATCAAGAAGCCCTATCAATTCAGCGCGATATTTTTGCTGGCGGTGGTGAATACTCCACCATTACTGAACCAATGGTTGGGAACGATCTAGCACTTTTGTATCATGCCCAAGGTCGCTACGATGAAGCAGAACAACTTTATCAACGGTCTATTCAACAACTGCAATCCAGCGTTTTCCTCGGTTCTTCTATCAGTTCTTCTATTCGTGTCACTTACAACTTGGCAGGCTTGTATCAATCACAGGGCAAGCTATCAGAGGCAATTGCCACACTGAAAGCTGGGCTAGATATCGAGCAACAAGAACTAGCAACGACCCTAGCCAGCCTGGGCGAAGCCGAACGTCAACTTTATATCGCAACTCTGGCAAACGCTATTGACTATGCAGTACCCCTTCATCTAAACACAGCTCCCAATAATCAGGAGGTGGCCCAACTCTCGCTCACCACTCTCCTGCAACGAAAAGGGCGAGTTTTAGAGGCAAACATGAGAACTCTAGAAACTCTCCGCCAGAACTCTAATCCTGAAATTCTGCCTGTACTATCTCAAATTGAAAATCTCCGACAAGAGATTGCGACCCTTTCTGCGCGTCAGTCAGAGGCTTCCTCAGCACAAGATCAGGCAAGACTTACAGAACTGAACAGTCGCCTCAATCAACTGGAATCTTTATTAGCGCGTCGGAGTGCTGCGACAGCAGAAGGACTATCCCCTGTGGCATTGAATGCTGTAGCAGAACAAATCCCACAGAATGGGGTGTTGATAGAATATGTGCGCTACCGCCCCTTTGACCCCGTCAACCTCTCAAGCAGTGAGTTGGGCACTCCCAACATCTGGGCAGCTAGTGGCTTTGCCCCCCCCCGCTATGCTGCCTACATGCTGCTACCCTCCGGTGAGGTGCGGGGGGTGGATTTGGGCGATGCCGCCACCATTGACGGGCAGATTCAAAGATTTCTAGAAGACCTGCGCTGTGGCGAGCAGCTGGCCACCCCTTGCTATGAACCTGAGGAGCTAAAACCTGTGGCCCAGGCCCTCTACGAGAAGATCTTCGCGCCGATTCAACAGCACCTAGGGGAGGCTACTCATCTTCTCATTTCCCCCGATAGCCAGCTCAACCTTGTACCCTTCGCTGCCCTAGTGGATGAGCAAAACCGCTACTTGATTGAGACCTACGCCCTCACTCACCTCACCAGTGGGCGTGATCTGCTACGCATGCAATCTCAAGCCCCCAGCCAGCAGCCCCCAGTGGTGCTGGCTGACCCAAACTTTGATACCGCCGATGCTACCGGGGTCATGCAGGTGGCATCGGCCAGTCGGGGCGGGGCACGTTCGGCGGATCTGGCCAGTCTTCCACCTTTTAGTCGTCTGGAGGGTAGCGCCCAAGAGGTGGCAGCGATTCGTCCGCTGTTGGGAGAGGATGCAGTAGTGTTAACTGAGGCAAGAGCCACAGAAAATGCTCTGAAGCAGGTGCAGGGACCGAGCATTCTACACCTAGCCACCCATGGATTCTTTCTAGAGGATGAGCCAGTCCCTCCACCTAATATTGGAGGCGGAGAATTGCCTCAATCATCCATCCGGCTCGAAAACCCGTTGCTGCGATCGGGGTTGGCCCTGGCGGGCTTTAACCAGCGGGAGAGCGACGGCGAAGATGGCGTACTCACCGCTCTGGAGGTAGCGGGTCTAAACCTACGGGGCACTCGCCTGGTGGTGCTGAGTGCCTGCGAAACCGGGTTAGGGGATATTGCCGATGGGGAAGGGGTCTACGGTTTGCGACGGGCCTTTGTCATGGCCGGGGCCGAAAGCCAGCTGATGAGTCTATGGCAAGTGAGCGATCGCGGCACCGCTGACCTGATGCAGCAATACTACGAGCGTCTGAGCCGAGGAGAGGGGCGCAGCGAGGCCCTGCGCCAGGTGCAGCTTACCGCGCTGGAGAATCCTGTTTACCGTCATCCTTACCACTGGGCTGCTTTTTTCTTCTCGGGCCAGTGGACTCCGATGGATCGGCTATGAACATTGAATAGGTGTCGAAGGCCGAGAACTATAACGTCTTGAGCGCCTAAGCAAGGTTAGCTATGGTTATCCCAGCAGGCCAAGCTAATGGGCCTCTGTCAGGGGTAAGAACCTTGGCAGTCGTTAACGATACCGTTAAACGTCACAGGATTCATGGATAACATTTTTCGCTATTGGCAACTGGTGCGGCTAACCAGTGCTGGCCAACCGCAAACTTTAGAAATGGCCACCGTGAAACCCTGGATAGAAGCCACTTATGCCGATGTATTGTTCGATTTGGAGGGGGCAGACAGCAAACTACAAAAGGCTTTGCTGGCAGCATGGCAAGAACAAACCGAAGGTTATGAACTGGCTCAAATGAGCCTACGTTGCTGGATCTCTCACCAGATTCGCAATAGCTGTGTGAGTCTGGCTCGGCGCTACGGCGATCGCCACGGTTTTGAGCCTGCCGATCTATTTCCCCTGGTGCTAGATGACGATGGCCACACCCATTCCACCTATCGCCCGCTCAGCCTGAAAATTCTAGACAGCTTTGACCCGACCAAGGCCAGTTTGAGCACATGGTGCGGTCGGCTGACCAAAAGTCACCCAGCTCTTACCCGTCTGCTCTTAGAAAAAGGCATTTACCTGGCCAGTGACTGGGCCATCTTAAATGACACAAATCTGGATCAGGTACAGCGCATTTTACAGGACTACCACCTCTGTAGCGACTTTGAAGTCGATCAGGCGGTGGGACTATTGGAACGCTACCAGGCGATTTACCAGCGCGATCGCATTCTTCAACGTCAGGCAGGCCAGTCTGGACGCTGCCCGGAGCCCACCCCCGAACAGCTCAAGCAGATGATGCCGTCCCTGAGCCCCAAAACGGTCAAGGCCCAGCTCAAACAGTTAGCCAGTCAGCTGCGCCAGTACCGCATCCATGTGCGCAGCGGCAACCCCCAAATCTACCAAACCCAGGATGACGGTGAACTGGAACGCATTGTCGGAGCAGCCAATGCCACTCTCGACAGTGAGGACGACGCAGCCACCTTTTTACATCGCTACCGTGAGGCGCTGGAGCAGTTGTTGGGACAGACCATTGCCCAGACCATCGCTGCCAACTTAGCTCACCTAGACAGCCGCAACCCGCCCCAGGATCAGGCCTATATACAGGGGCTGCACCTGCGCCTGTGCGAGGGAGTAGCCATGGCCAAAATTGCCTCCCGCATTGGCCTCAGTTCTCAGGTGCAGGTTACCCGGCTGCTCAATCTTAAACGGCTGCGATCGGATGTGCGCCACCAGCTGATTCCCTCGCTGGCGGCGGCAGTACGGCAGGATGTGGCAGAGATGGTCTCTGCCGATCGCCTTCGGGATCTTGATGCCACCCTGGAAACGCTGCTGACCGAGCAGGTAGATACCCTAATGGCCGATGCCGCAGCCGAGGCTCAGGCCCCTAAACCTCGGTTAGTCAAGAGTCTTTTTGCCCATCGGCTCTGCACTGAAATCCATGCTTTTATGACAGGTCAAGCACCATGAACACGCGAATCGTTACCTCCATTCCCTTTGTGAGTCTGCGACCCATGCACCATGCCACCAACTTGTCAGACTATGAGTTTGATCCTCTCCAATCGACGACGGTGGTGCTGTCTGCCCCGGCTATGGAGTGGGCCGTGCAGATCTGCCAACAGGTGACGTCCGGGCAACAGTGGGCCACCTTTTTGCAGGCGATAGCTCTCCGAGGTGTACAGGACTGGCTGGAGTCAGGGGCTACGGGGCTACGCTTCACCTACGATCTCACCCAACCCCCAATCTTTGGGGTGCAAGGGGAGGTCAACGGCTTTCGACTCTGCATTGTGCCCCAGGGCATTGTCAGCGATGGGCAGGTTACTATTCCCCGCAGCACCCTTGACGATGCCCAGGGCTTTGCCCACCTCTACCTGCTAGCAGCGGTGCAAGAAGAGGCCGACCAGGTTACCATTCTCTGCGGGCTGCGCCGCGATCGCCTGTTGGCCCAGCGAGACACCCTCGTGCCCGCTAACGAGGATACCTATGCTGTGCCCCTAGCCTACTTCGATACTTCTCCCGAGGAGATGTTGCTCTACCTCAACTGCCTCAACCCGACGCAGTTAGAGACGGCCGCCCAAACGACTCCATCTCGGTCGCCGAGCCAGGGGGTTATTAACGTGGGGCGCTGGCTGAGCGATCGCCTCGATACCCTGGCTGACACTGTTGCCAGTACCCTGACCTGGGCGCTGCTGCCGCCCCTGTCGGTATCTCACGCCATGATGTCGGGCCACACCCCCGCCGAAGCTTTGGAGACGGTACTGCGCGAGCTAGAACCGGCTGGGGTTGTCATTCCCCCTATGGCCAGGGGAGCCTACACTGACCTGCAAACGGCGGGGGTACCCCTGCGGCTCTACGCCCTCACCTGGACTCACTTGGAAGGGCCTCAGCCAGAATGGTGCCTGTTTTTGGTGCTGGGGCCAGCCCCTGGCGAGCAGCTTTTGCCCGGCACTCGTCTGATGGTGCGCGATGCCGCCACCGTTCTAGCTGACAGCATTCTCTCCCCTAACCAAAGCGCTAACCACCTCTATGCCCAGGTCTTCGGCACCTGGGACGAAGCCTTTGCCGTCTCTGTAGAGCTGCCCAACGGGTCTACTGTCAGCTGGCCTCCCTTTGTCTTTCAGCCCGAAGAGGGGTAACGGATGCCCCACCGCCTTACAATCCACAAAATCGATCAGAGCTGCCTGTTCGATCTCGCCTGGGGAGACGGGCAGCGATTGACCGCTAGTGTTACGTTCCCGGCAGGGTTGTTGCAGTTGTACCAAGGCTGGCAGCGGGCCTACCTGGGTTACTACAAGCAAGCGCTGCGGGGGCGAGTAGGAGCGGCAGGCCAGGTAACGGCGGCAGCGGTGGACTGGCACAGCCAGCTGGTGCAGTCAGAGGCGCGGCTGCTGTCAGAATTTCACACCTGGCTGAAGCAGGGCGATCTGTACGATCTGCGCCAGGAGGTGCAGGCAGCGGCCCAGGGAGCGGGTACGGTAGAGCTATTTCTCACCTGTACGCCGCTGGATCTGGCGCGGCTACCCTGGGAAACCTGGGAGTTTGGCCCGCCGGTACAGATTGTGCGATCGCCCGCTACTATTCGAGCGGCCACTGGACGCAGGCAGACCTGGCGGCGGGGCAAGGCCAGGGTGCTGGCCATTTTGGGCGACGAAACTGGGCTTAACTTTAGTGGCGAACGCCATACCCTCGATGGCCAGCAACGGCTGATGGAGATTCACTATGTGGGTTGGCAACCAGGGGAAGACTCCACTGCTCTGAAGCAGCGGGTCTGTGCCGCCATTGCCGACTCCCAGGGGTGGGACGTGCTGTTTTTTGCAGGCCACAGCAATGAGGCCGCTCTGGTGGGAGGGCAGATTGCGATCGCACCCCACACGTCCCTCACCGTCAAAGACCTGGCTCCCTACCTGCAAACTGCCCAGGGGCATGGGCTCCAGTTTGCCCTGTTTAACTCGTGCAGCGGTCTCGATATTGCCCAGGGGCTCATCAACCTCGGCCTCAGCCAGGTGGCGATTATGCGGGAACCCATCCACAACGAGGTGGCCCAGGCTTTCTTGGTGCAGTTGCTGCAACGGTTGGCCCAGGGGCAAAACGTGCAGGAGGCTATGCACAGGGCCTGTCAGTTTCTCAAAGCCGAGCAAAGCCTGACCTACCCCTCGGCCTACTTGGTGCCGTCGCTGTTTCGCCATCCGGCCTCGGTGCCCTACCGGGTGGAGCCGGTGGGCTGGCGATCGCGGCTACACCGCTGGCGACCCACCTGGTACGAAGCGTTAACAGTGGCCACCCTGGCCTTAGTCAGCCTGATTCCTGCCTATGAATCCTGGGTACCCCAGGCCTGGCTGATGGATCAGCGGGTCGGGATGCAGGCCAGGTATCGAGAGCTAACCGGGCAGGTACCATCTGCACCCGCTACCCCCATCGTGCTGGTGCAGGTGGATGGAGACAGCATCATTCGCTGGGGGGCCACCAGTTATAAACCCATTGACCGCTCCCTCCTGGTGGCAGTCATAACCGGGTTGACTCAGCAAGGAGCCACCGTCATCGGTATTGACTATGTGCTCGATCTGGCTCAGCCTGACCACGATGCAGCCCTGAATCAGGCCCTCCAACAAGCTCTTATCCAAAACCAGAGCCAGTTGGTGTTTGCCACCGCCCGCCAGCGGGGAGTTTGGCTGGTTCCCCATCCTGAGGTCATAGCTGGCAATGACCTCAAGATGGGAGATATTCAGGTGCCCTGGTGGCGGGTTCTGCCGCGCCGCGCCGCGTCAGATCGGCCAGCACCCTTCAGCTATGAACTGACGGTTGCTCACTACCGTCATCTACAAAGGCAATTTGGTTGGGCTAGCGTGCCCCAATTGCCCCGTGGCGGCGATCTCCATCCCCTAACCCATTTTTCCTACGAGTTGGGGCAGCAGTGGCTACAACCCCTGCTAGATTTGTCCATCCCTCCAGAGCGGGTCTTTGAGGCGGTTCCGGCCTGGCAGATCTGGGAAGACCCTACCCTGCTACCAGATTTACCGGGGGCGATTGTGATCGTAGCCCCCGGTGGCTACCATGCAGCGGGGCTCGCTGCCGATGGGGAAGATAACATGCCCGCCCCCCCGGCCTTTGCCTACTGGCGCGTTCGCACCTCCCTCCCTGCCGATGTGATTACCGGCGGCGAGGCCCATGCCTATATGGTTCACCACCTGATGAGCGATCACCTGGTGGTGCCCATCCCCGATGTTTGGCTGATTCTGGTGGCAGCTATAGGCGGCAAAGCCCTGACTCTCTATCTGCAGGGACGGCCCTACCGGCCTCTCTATGGGGTGACAGCGCTGGGAGCGGCCACCGTGGGCTACGGGCTAGTCTCCTTGCAGCTCTACATTAGCGGGGCAGTGCTGCTGCCCTGGCTTTTACCATCGCTAACAATCTGGCTATATTGTTTACCAATCCTCAGGGAAAATACGGAATGAAGTACATTCAATGGTTATCCATCGGGCTGAGCCTGGCAATGGTTTCTGCCGCCGTTGGTTTAGGCGATCGCGCCACAGCCCAAACGGCTCCTGTGCACCTCAGTCTGGGGCAAACCCTGGTTGACTTCTTTAATCGAGACGATGCAGAAGACCGCAGCCGGGGTAGGGCTGGCACATCTCGTAGCCCAGGAGAGCAGCTTGCCAATGAACCCTTTTGCATTCTCACGCCTGGTCGCAACGAAACCATCTGGCACCAGCAGCCCTTGTTGGTTACCCATGGGCCAATCAACCGCATTGCCGTCAGACAGAAAGCCGACGACCGAACCCAACCCGACAACCCCGAGATCTGGAGCTACTCACCCAGGCTCGATGCCGATCGTCTTATGGTGACTCAAACCGATCCACTGCAACCCGGTAATCGCTACGAGTGGCTTTTCTACAACAGCCAAGATGATAACGTTATCTTTCTGCTGTCCTTTACAGTGATGGCAGCGGGGGAAGAACGTGACCAAATTACCACCGACCTGGCCCAGCTAGAGACCGAGTTGACCCAGGCGGGAGCCAGCATCGAGGCGATCGCTCAGGCACAGGCCGATTATTTTCTAGCGAACGACATGCCTGCTGATGCCCTTCAAATCCTCTTTGCTGTAGAGGAGCCCTCTGCTGATCTGGTCGCCCTGCGCACCGAAACCGTCGAGACCATTTGCAGCTTTCGCTTGGGTCGTAGTTAGGCACCCTTAGTGAATAGGTAATATACCCCCGGAACTATTTCCGGTTAGTACCTCGTTCATTAGGTTCTTTTTATGACAATGCGTCTTAACCGGGTTGCCTCGAGTGCTGTTATGCGGCGATGGCCAATGGTAGTGCTGTCGGCCTTAACCTCCCTTGTGGTTACTGTAGACAGTGTCGTTGCCTCAGACAATGCTGACATAACCCATAGTTGGCAACCCGAAACGCTGCTCAGTATCTCGCAACTGCATGTCCGGGTGGCTAAAATATGCCGATTTGGAGCCAGTGCCGAACGCCTCCAAGCAGGCATAGAAAACTATTTACGCCGCAGCGGTCTTCCAGTTACCTCTAATCCAACCAATCAACGGGTAGCTCCCTATCTTGATCTCAGTATAGATTGTGGCTCGACGACCCGAGATACAACCCTCCGCATCGGGTTGAACGTGATCCAGAATGTACAGTTCAATGGCCAAACTATTCTGGCGGAGACTTACTCTGGCCCTGCTGTTCACGGGTTTACCCTGACCTCTGCTGAGTACGCCAGGCGCGAACCACAAATAATTACTGATCTATTAGATACCTTTATTTCTGACTGGAACTCGGTGCGATAAGCACATGGATGCAGAAGCCTGGAGGCCAGAAGCCAGATTTAGATGCCCATCTGCCCGTGTGAATAAGTTCTCCCTTGCCAGAAATACATCCTTTCAACGGCGGTCATCAGTTCTACCTGTGAATAAGCTCACGCTACCCAGAACTAGAGACTGATGACCGCCAACAAAATCTTCTATAAAGGACAGTTCCTATGCAATACCAGCAAATCCGCTCCCAGCTCAACGCCCTTTCTCTTACTCTGGGTCTGCCCGCTCTGGCTCTAGTCTCGTTCTTAGGAGCTACTCCCAGCCTGGCCGCTGTCCAGGCTCCAAGTGAAGTCACCACCACCGGGGAAGATCCCGTGCAGGTGGCCAACATATTTGACTTAATCGAAACCGTCACTGAGGGAGTGCAAGTCATTCAAACCATTAACGACGCCTTCCAGGGGGCACCAGCCTCTCGTCAACAGCCACGTCCCGAAGCCTCTGGAACGACTCGCCAACGGCCCAGCATCGGAACCCAATTTGTTGATCCCGAGGTGGTGCGTCAGCAGCAGAGCCCTACCCCTGAGCAGCAAGCCGAGCAACAGGCTGCCCAGCAGGCTGAAGGTGAACTGCTCTTTGAAATACTTGGCACTATCCTTATGAATGGTGGTGGTCCTGAATCTATGGCTGCACCCCTGGAACCAACAAGAGTAACCCGTCCAAACGGAATGAGCGAGTCTGAATATGCTTGCTACATCGATCCCAATTGTGGGCGTTAACTCTTGGGAGAATATAGCCGTTGCCACGAAGGTTGGGACGTTTTCATCGGTAGCCTAGAGGCGATGGCTAGACGCCAGTTCGCTAATAGCCCTCAACATGGCACTAGCAATACCTGGTAAGCCCCGCAATTGGCATGGGCATTGTTCTAAGCCTCGCTCATGGCCGTTAGCTGGCGCAATGCCCATCTCACATTGACTCCAAACAGCACCCGTGACAACAATTTTTTATCAAGCACAAATAAATTTTAAGTGGATGGATGCGTACCTTTTGCCAAATAGCCATACATTCTAAGCAGATGAATAGGTTCACTCAGCCCAGATATAGAGTTATTTGACAGCAATGGTTCAGCTCCACTGCTGAATAGGTCCGAGTCACTTAACACCAACATCTGCCTAAATATCTTTTACTTGAGGTTTATCCTATGCAGTACTCATTCATTCGTCGTCTCCGTCATGCAAGCCTTTCTCTGACCCTGGGCTTACCTAGTCTTGCCCTAGCTTCGCTATTAGGGGCTAACCCAGGTCTTGCCGCCGTTCAATCCTCCAGTCCAACCATCGAAAACAATTCAGAAACCGTTGTTATTGGATTCATCGATATCCTATTAGATGTTGCTGATGATATCATCAACGGCAATATTGATGATGCTGGTGACATCATCGACGTAGTGGGCGACGTCCAAAAACGGTTTGACCAAAGGGCAGCTGAACAACGAGCAGAAGAAGAACGGCAACTACGAGAGTTGGAGCGCATCCGTCTTCAAGAAGAACGAGAAGCCGCTGCCAGAGCTGCTGCTGAACAACGTCGTCAGTATTTTGAAAGCCTAACCCCTGAGCAGCAACAAGCCTATGTCCAGGAACAGCAGCGTCTGCAACAGCAGCAGCTAGACTTCATTTCTGGGATTTTTATAGAAGCATTGTTCTCTACTTCCACTCAACCTGATCAAGGAGACTACCGAAACGGAATGAGTGAAAACGAATACTATTGCTACATCAATCCCAGTTGTGGGCGTTGACCAGATTTTTCAGCAGTCCACCTCGGCTTCTACCACAATGAGTTTGTGACAGAGGTCAAAACTTTCCTTGGAGCTAAAAAATATGGTGCAAATTATGATCTCACCCATAGTCGCCAACATTATGGCTAAGACGTCGGCATGCAGTGGGTTAACCCCCAAGCTAGGAGTAGTCATCCTGGGTAGTGTAATTGCCACAGGGCTTATACCCTACCGAGAGGCGATCGCCCAACATTCCACCTTTCACGGTGTTCGGGTCTCTCCCCAGCTACAGCTAAATTCAGATTTAGCAGAAGAATGGATTAGAAAAGGAGCCACACCATACCAGGTTAGAAATGATGCCTTGCAGTATGATCGTCTAGCACAATGGTTGCCCATCCCTGGAAGCGAAGACAATTACACAACTTACGACCGTATGACGTTTAGCGGTTCAGGGGATGACTTTCGTACGATCACCCTGCTAACTGGCACTACATCTGACAATCCTCGAAAATTTGATTTTTTGGTTGATTGCACCGCTAATACAATGTCCTTACACAGCTTCTACTCTTTTTCTGCCAATGGTGAAACTATTGGCAGAAAAAGCGAAATTGGGGGAACTCCGGCGTCCCCAGAAAGCCAATTTCAACAAAGCTTGGTAGATGGAGTTTGTGGGTTGGGCTCCTAAGAAAATTGCTTGAGATGAAGACTCCTATAGTACCTATCTAGGAGAATACTGCCTTACCTAAACCGCTACAGATACTTACTTGTATTCAATGAAGTAAAAGTAAGAGAACTTTGCGTAATGCTAATTCCCCCTTCTTGTATCCTTAAGCATACCTCTCTGACGGCTTTATGCATGTTTGGGGTAGCGGTGTTCAGCACTCCTGCTGCTGCCAATACAACTCTTGATTTACAAGAGCAGGTACTGGGGCGAGGTATATCCTCAGAAGATGTTGACAACGCAATGAGAAACAGACCTGTTTCTACTTTTCCTGAATCTCATTTTCCTTATTATGCACCTGTAAACGGTTGCTCTAACCCTATTCCCGTTGACTGGAATGAAGTATTTGAAGGCGCTTGCAATATCCATGACAGATGCTATCAGACACCTGGAAGAACCAAGAGCTCATGTGATGCTTCAATGTTAAAAGAAATGCTGACCATATGTGAATTTGCATCTAGCTCAGTCCTTAACATTTACTGCCGTGGCATGGCAGAATTTTTTAATCTTGCTGTCGTAGAATCTGGCCAGGCTCATAGAGCTTATGATCAAGCTCAAAGACAGCAGAATGCTTACATTACAACGGTTTACAATTGGCTTAATGATATTAGTGATATCGTATGTACCAACAGCAATATTGTGACAGATATTTTAGTTAATCCAAGAGACAGAATTATTATTAGGGCAAATGGAACAGTAGTGTTTGGAGCATTCGCGGGTGCAGGAAGTCCTTGGGGGATTAACGGTTTTCAAATTTTTAATTATTTTGCTGGTCTACGACATGGCCTTCTCCTAGGAAGAATTAGACAAGCTGGCATGAGCGGTTTGGATGGCTACTTCCCAGTTGGTGAGGGATGGAATGGAGGACGAGAAGTTCTCCTTAATGAGCAAGGATTTCTGGAATTTTTAGTAAATGACAATAACCCTCAAGACAATCGAGGAGGATTTTGCATTGAAGTTATTAATCTTGGCCCTGAAACTTGAGAGAAATCTTTGGTCACTTATTGCTCTATATTGAGGTAACTTTTGAATATGAAAGGGACTTTACTGGCACTTGGTATTATGCTGGCCCCTATGTCCGCACCGGTTTCGGCTCAGCTCCTTTCCGAAACCGCCTGTCCTGATACCTACCTAAATGGTTGGTGCTATGCGTTTAGCAACAACGTTCATTCCATTCATACACAAACGCCTGACAATCATTTGTTGATGTTTTCAGCAATTCAGGAATCAGGTGAGCATTACGAGATGGTAATGATAACGAATATTGCAACTGGCGAGGTTGTGTTTGAGGCGGCTTACGATGTTGGTCGTGGTGGTGGCGAAATTCTTAATGGAACGGTCGAGGTAGGACAGCGATACCTGTCGCAGATCCAGGCGGCCGAAGATTTTATGCGTACTGTTCTGAATTGATCTAATCCATAAGCGCGATCGCTACAAAGCCATCTACACTGACGCCAACCAGCGGGGCTTTGAGCTACACTTCGGCTCGATCGATCTCAACATTGGCACACCTTCCCCTTTCACGGGTTAGACCAAAGCCAGTCGGGTACTTCTCGGTGAGTATAGGGTCAGACGAGCACACGGGGCCGATGGGACGATCGCTTAGGCGAACAGAGCACGGCTTTAAGAGCGCGCGATCACCTTGGACACCCGCGCAACGTCAGCCTCCACTCCTAAGCCATGTACAGCGGCTCGATGTAGAGCTGCTGTACATGGCTTAGGGGCCGATGGTACCCAGCTATGTGGACTTCATGTGTCGATCTGATCTGATATTGGCGAGCCGCTGACCAGGGCTACTACACCATCCCTAACCCGCCTGACTGGTCGTTGGAGCGGTATTTGGTTTGAGATAACCTAGAGGAGGAGATAAACCTCGTCTAACTTGAAACCTGGAGTTTCCCTCACCCTAAATCCTTTCCCCTCGGGAGAGGGATTTTGAGGGTTTTTCCGGCTCCCCTTGCCCTTTGGGAGAGGGGTTGGGGGTGAGGGGCAGAACTATGGTTCTCAACATGGACTTGGTTTAACTGCCAATATCGAACTATGATCATGCCAGAAAAAAGCGATGACTTCAGTAGTATATTTCTCAGTCAAATTCAATCATTATTAAACGATAAGTTCATCCAAAGATTATCTCTTGGAAAATACAGTAGATGGGCAGTAAGACTTTCGATTGAAGAGACTGCCGCTATATTTTCTGCTGTTGGTGAAATCGGCTTATCTGGGACAGATTTCCCTGTTTTAGAAGACGCTTTTGAAGAGTTTAGGGGAATCGAGAACTATCCACCTGAACTCATAATTTTGAACCAGAGGCAGCAAGATGCTCTTCTTTTCCTCACTAGGCTATTCAGAAAGAATTTAATTGACGATTTCAGCATTCCTAATGAATATGCCTGCCAGTCTCCCAACTTTCGGCATAATGTGGAGTGGGCTTACAACCCCACTAAAAGTGACCTGTTTGGGGTTCTTTGGCACGTTGGAGGGCTGGCAATTCGTTCCATCCGACAGAATATGTCTTCAATAGATCAATATCATATTCGTGCTCAAGAGCATCTGATTTGTTTAATTCGGGTAGCTCAGGGGCAAGCCACCTACTATCAGTTTGGCGGAAACCGAATTCCTCTGAGACAACCTC
The DNA here is from genome assembly GCF_015207265.1 of Nodosilinea sp. LEGE 07298. Classification (GTDB taxonomy): domain Bacteria; phylum Cyanobacteriota; class Cyanobacteriia; order Phormidesmidales; family Phormidesmidaceae; genus Nodosilinea. Next base: position 20,234 of record NZ_JADEXE010000090.1, read on the forward strand.
CACCTCAGCCACGAAACCGCAGAGTTTGATAAGTCAATCTCTTTGTCACGACAGGAAGTCCTACAGGGCAGCTACTCTCCCCGTATAGAGCGATGTCTAGCGATAATCTGGTGCATTTCCTCACGTAGTAAGCGATGAATTTTTGGATCCGATTGAATCGGCTCTGAGAAGTCTGGAGCTACCAGGAATGCTTGACCATCCTTGTCGAAGGTTAAGCGCATCTCCTTGACGTCCACAAAGGGTTCTAAGTCTTTTAAGAGGTGATGGAAGGTATTGAAGATTTGTCCTACGTTCTGCGTTGAAGCCATAAATTACAGTGTGCTGAAACATACTTTCTATTTCCACGTAAGCACAGAACAGTCTCACAGGACAACGAGACAACCACCCCCCAAGACGAATAGCATGGACAAACTTCTCTCTCTTTCCCTATGGGTTTCCCCGTCCCTGGCGATGCCATCGAGCAAAGCCTAGACCTCAACCAACACCTGATTCACAACCCCGCTGCCACCTTCTTTATGCGAGTCGAGGGGGATATGGCGGCTGACCAAGCGGTGCAGCCGGGAGATCTGCTGGTGGTCGATCGCTCACAGGCTGCCCAGGATGGCTCTCTAGTGGTGGCGGCGATCGCGGGTGCTCTCCAAGTCCTCAGAGTCCAGAAGCATCACGGCAAGCTTGTACCCGCTACAGGATGGGAACCAGGCAAAGCCTTAGATATGGAAATTTGGGGTGTCGTTACCACTCTAATTCGCAAGGTCTAATCGACAAAAAACCCGCTGTTGCCAGCGGGTGAGTCAGGAGTGTTGAAGTCGTTGTCTGTTCGGAGGAATGCCGTTTCTACCGGGTGTAGCGAACGCCGCGATAGGTCAGGTCTGCGGGCTGCTGGCGTTGAGTAATAGTGAACTGCCTGCGGAAGTAGGAACGACCCATGAAGGTTGCCGTTTCGCCAGTAGAGATCGCATCAACAGCAGGGGCAGAGGTTTCGTAGGATTGACCGCGATAGGTGAGTTGCATAGCTGGGTGTTCCTAAGTGACGGGGGCTTATCTCTATGAATTCATAGTCGCCTGAATGCCCAATTGGCTGGGTGACAGCGGTAGTAATACGCGGGTGATAGTTCTAGTGGTTGAGTGTGAGCGCACCTAGCTCTACGGCTGCATGAGATCACATTAGGCCCGAGGGATACGCCAAACAGCGCAATCTGGCCAACCGCTACGAGTACCCCCCCAAACCAAGGGCACCATAGGCCCACAGCGAGTTCCTGAGAGCGTCCTAGAGCGTAGATACAGCTTGAGAGCAACCCCCACTGGTAGCGCTGGCCAGTGGGGGTTTGTCTTTAAAGCACAATGCCCCAGCGCGATCGCAGTGGCCTAAAGACGTTGGCCCATGCTGCCCTGGTGACGATAGGACAGTCTCATAGGACAGTGACCACCGCAGAGGATAGTATAGGATTACTACTGCGTCTATTTTTCCTGCCTCCAATGCTGTAAACCCTTATTCTTTATAGGGTCTAGCCATGTTCGCCCTGGTAGATTGCAACTCCTTTTTCGCCTCCTGTGAGAAAGTCTTCCGGCCCGACCTGGAGGGCAAGCCAGTGGTGGTGCTCTCCAACAACGATGGCTGTGTCGTGGCGCGATCGCCCGAAGCTAAGCCGCTGGTGGCCATGCAGGCTACCCTGTATGGCTCTCCTGGAATGAGTATGCTGAAGTAGCCGTTACTATACGTTATGGCTATGGTGCCTCTACTGACAGAGCTCTTGGGTTTACCCGGTATTGATGTTGAGTCGTACGACGAGACCGAGGAGGGTC
>NZ_JADEXE010000528.1 GCF_015207265.1 Nodosilinea sp. LEGE 07298
ACACAAACCCCGCCCCCAGACCCTAACGCTCCCTTGAATGAGCGACTGGCCGAACTGTTGCTTAAAGCCATCGCTGCCGGGGGCCTGACCGCAGGTGGGGCAAACGCTTTTTGGCAACTGATCAAAGCCGATGGCAGCATTCCCAAAGCGATCGCCTCAGCGGTGATTGGCCTGAGCATTGCCTATGGAACTACGCTGCTTAAGCCTATCGACAAAGGCAATCGACGGCGGTTAGAGCAGGCAGGGCAAGCTCTGGATAAAACCATTGATCGCAGAACCGAGCAGGTCACGACTCGGCTCAGTGGGTTTGAAGACTGGTACCTGCAATGCCAAGCGTGGGATTGTCAGTCGTACCGCCCCGAGGGTGTGCCTCAGCAAGAGGGAATTTTCACTCCTATGCTGGAAGAAGTGTTTGTGCCCTTGGCGCTGGATCTCAGCGGTACATTACCGGGTTTTAAGCCGACGGCAGATGCGTTTAATGCTCAAGATCTGGAACGCGCTACTAACCTTAACATCTGGCACTTTTTGCGTCAGGCTGAGCAGACTCGCGCTTTTCGCCAGTTGGTGATTCTCGCCTGGGGTGGCTATGGCAAAACCACGCTGCTCAAGCACATTGCCTACCTGTACGGCACCAAACAGCATGCTCGTCACGATGTCAAAAAGCGCATTCCGGTGCTGCTGGTGCTGCGCAAGTATCGCGACCTGCTAGCCAGTGAGAACGCGCCTGACCTGCCCACGCTCATCACTCAACACCATATCCACAGCCTGCCCAAAGAAGGCAAAGAGCTGCCCGTACCACCCAACTGGGCAACGGACATGCTGCGCCGGGGCGACGCGGTGATTATGCTCGATGGCTTTGACGAAGTGGCTAAAGATCAACGCCCTACGGTAGCCAATTGGATCAATGCTCAAATGCATCGCTACGGCAACTCAATTTTTATCGTCACCTCACGGCCCAAAGCCTACCGCGATCAGGATGCTGCCCATCGGCTAGAGCTTTCGACAGCGCTGTGGGTGCGAGACTTCGATGCCGATCAGCGGCGCGACTTTGTTACCCGCTGGTATCAGTGTCAGGAACGCTATGCTCACGGCGACAGAGACACCCCCGATGTGATTAAGCTGGCCAACGAAGCCGCCCAAGACCTGCTGCGCCAAATTGAAGACCGCCAAGAGCTAAAAGATTTAGCCAAAAACCCGCTGCTGCTGAATATGATTGTTACATTTCATCGGCGGTATCCAGGGGCGCGGCTGCCCCAGCGGCGGGTAGAGTTGTACCGCGATATCTGCCAGCTACAGCTAAGAGATAGACCCCGCGCCCGTCAGCTCGACACGCTGCTGACCCAGTGCGAGGCCCAGACCATTTTGCAAATGCTGGCGCTGTACATGATGCAGCAGCGGCAAGAGCGCATTTCACAGGCTGACCTGCGCCAGGTGCTTGTCCACAGCCTGCAACAGCAGGAAGAAACTCTTGACCCCGATGATTTTCTCGACCAGGTGGTGCAGATCAGTGAACTGCTGGTGCAGCAGGAGGATGAGTACGAATTTGCCCACTTGAGCTTTCAAGAATACTTAGCTGCTGCTGAGGTTGTCCGCACCCGGCAAGAACCGCTGCTGTACGACCGCTTTGATGACGACTGGTGGAAGCCCACAATTTTGCTCTATGTCGCTCAGGTGAAACCTGCTCGGCTGCTGCGGCAAATGATCGAGCAGGGGGCAACCGATTTGGCCTATACCTGCTGGCAAGACACAACAAAGCGACTTGACCCAGTGCTAGAAGAAGAACTCAAGGGCTTGCAGCAAACCGTAGCGGCCTCGCGCTACCAACAGCTAGAGCAGTATTTGCAAAACGGGCAGTGGAAAGAAGCGGATGAAGAAACCTATCGACTGATGATTACCACTGTAGGTAAAGAAGAAGGGCAGTATTTTGAGGCTGAAGAGTTGCTAAACTTTCCCTGTGAGGAGCTTTTGACGATTGATGGGCTATGGGTGCAGTACAGCCAGGGCAAGTTTGGCTTTAGCGTGCAAAAAGAGATCTACCTCTCAAAAGAGGTCGGTGGTGTCGCTGATGGAAGGTACGATAAGGAAGCCTTAGAACGATTTGGAGATCGAGTGGCTTGGCGAGTAGAGGACAAGTGGACATTTCGTATGAAATATGACACCTCAGCACCTAAGGGTCACCTCCCTTTTGTGGGTGGGGGTGTTGTGGGAAGGAGATATGGGGTGTTGGGG
>NZ_JADEXE010000091.1 GCF_015207265.1 Nodosilinea sp. LEGE 07298
GGGTTGGGCAGCCAGCGGCCCCGGAACTACGGCGGGGCCATCGGTTTCGGGCAGTGCTTCGAGCAGATCTAGGGTTTTTTGTATGTCGTAGGCCAAATCTTCGAGTTTGGCCCAAAACTTGTGCTCTGAATCAGCGCCGTAGAGACGGCTAAACTCGCGGGGACGACCAGCGTCATCGATGTCAAAAAACTCGTAGCCCAGCAGGCGATCGAGGGCCTGGGGGTGTTTGTCTCGGGGCAGATAGGTTTTGATTACTTTGAAGATACGGGCTTTATCGCCGATTTTGAGGCCGCCCTTGGCTTCAGCGGATTGAGCAAAATTTTCTAACTCTCGCAGGCACCAGGTTGATTTGACGTAGCGGGGCGACAAAATTGACACCAGCAGCGCCAGATTGGGGAACTGCTCCAAAATAGTGTCGCTAAAGTCATCGTTGCCCTGGAGCTTTTGATCGCGCCAAATTCTTGGTTTCTCACCCCGCAGCTGGGCCAGGCGAATCTCTAACCCTCGATGAAACATAGAAACCCAGCCATCTTGGCCGTCCGTCAAGGATTCATTGTCGATGTGGGCGTAGCTGATAAACAGGTCACGATCAAACTTCATAGGGTGGGGGCAGCCAAGATTAGAGGCAATGACTAGGCTTACTCCACAAATACACTAGATTTCTAAGAAATCTCGCAAATTTGCACAAGCCTTAAGGTATCTGGTCAGATAACGCTGACAGAATCGGCCTAAGCCCCGGTTGAGGCCAGGGTGGCCAGACTCAGCAGCAGGGTTTCAGTCCACTCCACTGTGGCCCCGTAGGTATCGCCAGTGTGGCCCCCCAGACGGCGGTTGAAGTAGGCCCCCGTGGCGATCGCCAGCCCCAGGCCGCCCATTAGAGTAAGGCCGTTGATCAACAGGTGGTCAGGCCTAGCCCAGGCCCAAAGACCATGGAAGGCAAATGCCAAACCCAGCCCCAGGAGCCAGTCCTGGGGCGATCGCAGGTGTTTTCTATGTAGCGCCCCTTTACCCTCGGCCCGCAGGTAGGGGTAGCGAGCGATCGCCACCACTTGTCCCCAGCGACCCCATACCATCGCCGCTACCAGTACCCAACCGCGCCCGGTGGCTAGCTCAGCCAATGCCAGAGTTTTAAGACCAAGAATGGCGATCGCCGCCATCACCCCAAAGGCTCCCGCTCTGCTGTCAGCCATCACCGCTAGCCGTCGCTCAGGCTCCATCACCGCTAGACCATCAGCCGTATCCATCGCTCCATCCAGATGCAGGCCGCCAGTCAGCCACACCCCCAGTCCAATCACTAGGGCACTGCGGGTTAGCGGCGGCATACCCAGCTGACTTAGGACAATATCTACAACAACTAAACCCAGACCCAGAGCCAGTCCGACCACCGGAGCCAGCGGAGCAATCCCCTCAAAGCGCGGCTGCCAGCCTGGGGGCAGGGGTAGCTGGGTATAGAATAAAATGGATCCACCGAGGCGAGCAAACCAGCCGGGTCTGGGGGAAATTTCGCCAGGCTGCGCTGGGGGCAATGGAGTCACGGATCCACCTCTGCGCTGTCAGAAAACATTTCGGCACGATTAAAGAGACTGCCGCATTCTGGCGGAATGCTTAGCCCCTGGGCTTTTGGCAGAATCAGCTCAAGGTTTTCCACAAAGCTGAGCGATCGCAGGGCAGATCATTCCCAGCGATATCGAGTATCGTGGATATAGCCCACAGGAGCGATCGCCACAGGCTTTGCTCCAACCGCCAACGTAGCGTGGTTAAAGACCCATGAATCGCGAGCGTGCCAGCAATTTGAGCATCCCTGCTCCCTGTTTAATCGATAGCGGGGTCGTTGTCAACAAAACCGACATGCTCAGGCTACTACAAGATCTGGGACAAGTGCGGTACCGCCACTTTCAAGACAGCATTTCGCTCTCTGAAGGTCAGGGCTTAGTCATGGAAGTGTTCGCCGACAGTCAGCAGGCTACGCTCGTGGCTAATCATACACTTTATATCAACGTTTACAGCTTTGATTACCTAGAGATTGGTCAAACCGATGCCGATGGCAATCATTTTGACCTGGTGCAAGACAACCGGCGGTTGCGCCTCATGCCGCTGTCTGACCCTATGCACGATCACATTACGCGATCGGTCAACACCGCTGCACTAGAAGCGATGGTCGCCGACGCCCTCTCCGCCAGTTGGGATGCTTGTCTCGATGACGATCGCAATTTCCTAGAGTAATTCAATTCAAGCGAAAACGGCCTCAGCTAGCTGAGGCCGTTTTCGCTTGAATTTATAGCACTGAATTTATAGCAACGTAGGCATGCTGTCGTCCTGGGCAGAGTTAGGCTTATTGGTAATCCACACCGACTGATAAGGCTTGAGAATATAGGCCATATCTAGATCAGGGAATTTATCACTGCTGATCAGGTCATACCAATCGTCGGTGCTGACCAAGTTGAGATCGCTCAAGCGCAGTTCTTGCGGCTCATCGCTCAGGTTGTGCACCGAAAAAATGCTTTGGTCGCGGGTCAAGCTCTGTCGCCAGAAGGCAAACAGCGCTGTATTCATCGGGTGCAGCGTGTACTGGGTAGCATTGGGGTGAAACGCCGTTTGCTGACGCCGAATTTTGATCAGCCGCTTCAGTTCGTTTAGCACCTTAGCATGGGGAGTGGTGGGATCAGCCAGTGCCGTTTCTAGCGCCTTTAAATCCCACTTGTAGCGGTTTATGGTGCGGTTGTGGCCCGTTTCTTCTACCCCTTCGGTGTAGTTGTGGGTGGCGAGCAAGCTGTGGATATAAAAGGCCGGAATTCCCTCCAGCGCCATCATGATCGTTTGGGAACAGAGAAAGCGCTCCACCTGCCACTGGTCTTCACCTTTCACCGTGCCCTTGAGGGCATCGAACAGCGAGATGTTGATCTCGTAGGGCGACTCAGTGCCATCGGGGCGGCTGCGCATGCTGATCTTGCCGCCAAAGTTACGCATGGCCGTGATTAGCTGCTCGTACTCATCGCCAGTAAGCAGTCCTTCGGCGGGGCGCATGCCAATGCCGTCGTGGGAAGCCGTGAAGTTAAAGTAGGCGCAGCCAATTGGGGCTGGAGGCATACTCATCATCCAGGTTTTGAGGTGGTCTGAGCGGCCCTGCATGAGCGCATTCAGCAGCAGCGGCGGCAGACTGAAGTTGTAAATCATGTGGGCTTCGTTGCGATTGCCAAAGTAGCTCAGGTTCTCGCGGTTGGGCACGTTGGTTTCGGTAATCAGCGAAATGCCGGGGTCAATTAGCTGCAAAATTTCGCGAAACAGGCGTACCATAGCGTGGGTTTCGGGCAGGTGCATGCAGTTGGTGCCGTGTTTTTTCCACAAAAAGCCCACGGCGTCGAGGCGAATGTAGCGCGCTCCAGCTTCTACATAGGCCAGGATGATTTTGACGTACTCGATTAGCACGTCGGGGTTCTCAAAGTTAACGTCGACCTGATCGGCGCTGAAGGTCGTCCAGACATGCTTTTCGCCTTCGATAGTCTCGACTGGGGTAAGCAGCGGTGAACTGCGGGGCCGCACCACCTGGGACAGATCTTCGCTAGGGTCGGCGGTAATAAAGTAGTTGCGGCCGGGCAGCTCGTTTTGCTTAAACTGCTCAAACCACTCGTGCTGACTGGATATGTGGTTAATAACCAAGTCAGCCATCAGGTTGAAGTTAGTGGCAATGCGCTTAATATCAATCCAGCTGCCCAGCTCGGGGTTGACCTTGAGGTAGTCGATAATGGCAAAGCCATCGTCAGAGCTGTAGGGAAAGAAAGGCAGAATGTGAACGCCTGTGATCGTGTCGTACAAGTGCGTTTCGAGAAACTCGGCCAGTACCGACAAAGGAGGGCGCTTCGCGGAGCGATCCCCATGGGAATCGCCGTCGCCGATGGTGTCACCGTAGGTAATCAGCAGAACGTTATTGTGGTTCCACTTTTTAAGGTCTTCTCGGCCAGAGGGGCACAGCGTATCTTTGATTAGGGCAAAAATCTCAGTAGTCAGCCGCTCAGCGGTTTCTGGAGGGTAGACCCTCTCTAGCAAAGGTTTAATGTTATTGGTCACGCGATTTAAAGGTGGGCTATCAACGGAAATATCTAGCTTATCTATAGAGTAAGGCTGAGCTGTCGTTTGGGCAGAGACGGCTTGGTGCTGCCGAGGTGCAGATTGCTTAGTATGGTTTTTAGCTACGGTCATATCAACCTACAGTTTTCGATAGTTGTTTACGGTAGTCTGGGCATCAAAAAGCCGCCGCCAGTAGAAACCTCTACCGAACGGTGACTTTTGATGCCTTTGGATTAAAAGACGATTGTTCTCCGGTTGGTGAAACCGGGTGAAACCAGGATTTTTGTGGTTCTGAGTTCAGCACAGCAGGGACCGCTGTTTTGAACATCGTCTGTGTCATTGGCCAGCAAATGTACAGACAATGCCCAAGAGGCTTCCCCCAGCGCTAACCGAAGCGGCTTAAGTGAATGACTAAGGGTGAGCCCTAGAGCGAGCCCTGAAATTCATGGCTCAACCCCTATGGAGCCAAATGGTTCTAGTCAACCCCTTAGCAACGGATTTTAGATAGGTGCAAGGGCGAAGGTAGATAGCGACTGCGATCGCGTTTGCGTTCCCTGCGATAGTTTCGATGGTGGCATAGGCAAACGGTGAACATCAGGGTTAACCCACGAAGTTCATCTCTTTTTAGGTATTTCTCCGATGTCTTCACAAAGGCTTAAGCACAGAATCTCTAGTCCCTCGCCGTACAACAACGGCTTTAGACCTACCCTTAGCCTCAACCGGGCGAAATCGACCTTCTGTAGGCCAGCCTCTGCGGCACTGACCTCAAGCGAGGCCTAGGGTCGGTTGAGCCAGTTTGGTCACCCCAGCCCAGATCGACCTCACTGGGGCAACTCTGTCAGAGCTAACGTCACAGGATTGTGAATCAAGCAGAGTCTTTTGACTTCACCGGGGGGTAGCCGCGATCGCCCCAATAACGTCACATTTCAACAATCTTTCTTAACAACACTCCGGACAGTTTTTGGTGTCCAACTGTAAAACGCAGGCTTCAGGGCTCTTCCACGGTGGCCTAGCTAACGAGAAATCCGGGGTTTCAGCGCTTGTCTAGAAAAGTGTCCGGACTATTGCTCTTAAGGAAATCACCTGTGGCATACAGCCATTCCTGCCAACTGACCACGCTTTTACCTGCTCCCAAGATCAATTCTTGTTGTCGCCACAAAAGTTTGGCAGTACACTAAGAGCAACTTAGGCTAGGCCCTTATATAAGGTCTTAGCGCTTAGTATAAAGCGTGTATGAAGTTGATGTATGTTCGTTTCAAGTTCCAATAAATCATACTTCTACGCCAACATTTATCAGCTGCCGCTGAAAGGGCTTCGGCTGGCTCGTTTAAGCCGAGTATGGCTGCCTATTACAACAGTTAGATTTGCAGGCGGCTTGACTCCCCCCTAACTCAGCTTCGCAAGCGCCCGAGTGGCCGCAAGAATTGATGACATACAGAGGCTCTCAGCAGATCGAGCCCTCAAACTAAGCATTACCCAGCGATGGGATAAGCTAAGCCGAGTTGTACCGGTCATTTTTCTGCTATCACCTGTTTAGTACTTGGCGCTAAGTTGCTGACACTCTAGATCAAGGGTCTATAGCTACTGCACAGGTTTTTGTTGTTAACGGTAAGCAAATGCTTCCGGTTCCTCCCAGGAGCAGTAGCCGCATCTAGATGTTCATGCTATGGGTATTAGACATAGGTAGCAGACTTGCAACAGAATTACTGCTGGCTTAGCTCAAGTCATATTTAGCCTAGATCCACAGGCTATCTACTAGCAGGACAGTTAGTGCATTTGAAATCCGAAAAGGAACTTTGATTGGCTAAGGTTTTACCCATGCAGCTCTTATCGTCCGACTTGTCCCAAGTTACTTTTGAAGGCCAATTTTTGTAAGACAGTAGCGTTTGCTATTGAGTTTGTCCAGAATTTATTGAACTTTAGGAGTTGCTGAAATGAGCGTTCAAGCGAAATCAAAGATTGAAAGGCCTTTACAACAAGCGACAGAGATATTTCCAAAACGCTCCCCAAACACTTCCTTAGGAAGATTAGCGTTCTTGCTACTTGAGCCTATCCCTCGTCCCCTAGGGACAGCGCTAAGAAAATTTGCCTATCCTCTTTTAGCTAAGGGCTGGGGTAAAAATCCTTATATTCAGGCTTGGGTTGAGATTTTAGGTGTCGATAAGATTGTCATCGGTGACAATGTCAGAATCCTGAGAAATTCGATTCTAAATTGCAATTTTGAGAATAGCCTGCTCAAGCTAGGTAACAATGTCTCCCTCGATCGCGGTGTTAGCATTCGGTTAGGCGATAACTGCACCGTTGATATTGGCGATGATACTTATATTGGCCCTTACTCCTGCTTGTCTGGGCCAGGTCACGTCAAGATTGGTCGTGACTGCCTAATTGCATCTATGGCTGGCATATACGCTAATCAGCACCACCATGTTGGTGCTAGTGAAAAGGGCATTACCATCGAAGATAAATGTTGGATTGGTAGTGGAGCTAAAATTTTAGACGGCGTCACGATTGGCTATGGCAGCGCTATTGGTGCCGGAGCCGTAGTCACTAAAGATATTCCCCCCTACTCCGTAGCTGTGGGTGTACCCGCTAAGGTTTTAGAAAATCGGAAAACTCGTCCTGACGATTAGCGTAGATCAACTATTGCGTTGGCCTAAGGCGACAGCCAAAGAGCTCTCAATCCTATTTCGGGGACAAACATTTTAGCACCTTCAGCGATTGAGCACTTGTAAGCCTTAGGCAGCGTGCTGGTTGCCTGGCAGGACTCTTGAAAACCTTGTCCTGCCCTAGGATGGGTAGCGTTAGCGTAACCCACCAAAACCCTTGCTGGTGCTGGGTTTTGTTGCGCTCAATGCCAACCTACATCAGAACGTTTGTGAGTCAATCAGGACAGCGTGAGTCGGGTGATTGGCTTCGACTAGAGGTCTACAAGAATGCCGCCTGCTGAGCCGCTAGCAGCTGTTTCACACCCAATTCTCCTACTTCTAAAATTTGGTTCATTTGCTGACGGCTAAAGCTGCCTTCCTCGGCGGTGCCCTGCACTTCAATAATATTGAGGCTTTCGTTAAGCACCACGTTGAAGTCTACGGCAGCAGCTACATCTTCGTCATATTGCAAATCAAGAAAGACACTGTCTTCAATCAGACCTACCGACACGGCGGCAACGCTGTGCACCAGAGGCGATCGCGCCAGCATCCCCTGGTTTACTAAGCTCTGCACCGCGTCCATGAGAGCCACATAGCTACCCGTAATCGAGGCCGTGCGAGTGCCTGCATCGGCCTGAATCACGTCAGCATCTACTAGCAGCGTGCGCTCACCCAATAGCTCAAAATCTAGGGTCGATCGCAGGCTACGCCCAATTAGGCGCTGAATTTCTTGGGTGCGGCCCGACAGTTTCATAACCTCGCGAGGCTGCCGCTGGGGGGTAGCCCCAGGCAGCATGCGATACTCTGCCGTTAGCCAACCCCTACCCGATCCCTGCAAGAAACGGGGCACACCTTCTTCTACAGAAACGGTACAAAGCACCTGTGTATTGCCGCACCGAGTTAGCACCGACCCCGCCGAAAAGGTCGTAAATTGCCGCTCAAAGCTGACCGGACGCAACTGATGCGGTTGTCGCCCGTCTGGACGTTGCCAAACCATATAAGGTGCCTTAAGTGGTGCCTAAATTGCCCTTCCTAGAATACAGCACCTTATTCCCGTTGGCCTGGTTTTTCGGCTTCCGTCTAGATTAGTCAGACGCTGGCAAAAACCTACCCGACCTGTCATAGTACGCCTGCACTTTTGAATACATGTAGAGTAATTTATCGATTTATCCTGGGGAAATCACGCTATATTTAGCCCAGCCATCGTGGCTACCCCAGACTGACAGCGTGCTCCAAGCTGCTTTATGTTTGGCGTAGCTGATGAGCACCACCTTTCGTTGCCTCTGCTGTAATCGCCCATGGTTTCTCAGCTCAAGCCTCTTTCCCCCAGCCCAGCTCCCGCCTCTATTGTTCGCCATCCACTGCTACAAACGGTAGAGGGCACCGTGCAGGTCTTCACCGCTGTACACCGCAATTTTTTCACCAACGTTATGGTGCAGGCGCTGCGGATTGCCGACCAGGGTAAGGCCGTATTGATTGTGCAGTTTCTCAAGGGTGGTATTCACCAGGGGCCGACTCAGCCCATGCAGTTTGGCCAAAACCTGGACTGGGTTCGCGCCGATATGCCCCGCTGCATTCACGGTCCAGAGGTCAGCCCCAGTGAGCAGGAGGCAATCAGAGATTTGTGGGTACAGACTAAGGCCGCGATCGCCAGGGGGCGCTACGGCCTTGTTGTGCTAGACGAACTCAGCTTGGCCGTCAACTATGGCCTCATCCCTACCCAAGACGTGGTGGATTTTCTGCAGCAGCGTCCGCCTCAGGTTGATGTCATTCTGACCGGCCCCGATATGCCAGCGCCGCTGCTCAACGTAGCCGACCAGGTGACAGAATTTCGTCGTAATATTTTGCCCTAATCTCCAAGAATCCACTGCCATGATTAAAAACGATGCCTGGATTGCCAAGATGGCCGAGGAGGGCATGATCGCTCCCTTTCAGCCCTCACTGGTGCGACAGCTAGAGCCAGCCGACAAAAGCTTAGGGCAGCCGGTAATTAGCTACGGGCTATCGTCCTACGGCTACGATATTCGCCTTTCCCCCGCTGAGTTTAGAATTTTTCGCCACATTCCTGGCACAGTGGTTGATCCCAAAAACTTCAGCCCTGCCAACCTAGAGCCTACCGAGCTAAAAACCGACGCCAGCGGTAGCTACTTTATCTTGCCTGCCCATTCCTACGGGTTAGGGGTGGCCCTTGAAAAAATTTCTGTCCCCAATAACATCAGCGTAATTTGCATCGGCAAGTCAACCTATGCCCGCTGCGGCATCATTGCTAATCTCACCCCCGCCGAGGCTGGTTGGCGCGGGCACCTCACCCTAGAATTTTCGAATTCTTCCAGCGCTGATTGCCGCATTTACGCCAGTGAGGGAGTAGTGCAGCTAATCTTTTTTGAGGGTGAACCCTGTCAGGTCAGCTACGAAACCCGCCGTGGTAAATACCAGGACCAGGCCGAACAGGTTACCCTAGCGCGAGTCTAGGTCATTTGGACAAACTTGTTGTTCTGGCATCCCTGGGGTTTTAGGGGGTTACGTCGCGATCGCTCAGGCTGAGGTAGAGCAGCACAAAACCGACACAGCCGATAAAGCGAAAGGCGGGCTGCTGTCCGTTCCAGTCAACAGACTGCCACATCGTAAACCATTCCCCAGCCACCACCATAAAGCCCACAAACCAAAACAAAAAAGCCAGGGTTAGCCCGTAGATGGCTGTAGTCTTCGCCTGGTCGAAGTCTATGCCGCTGCTACCAAAGGCCTGAGCCAGCTTTACGGCCCCCACCAAACAAAGCACAGCAATGGCAAACTCCGTGGCCATAATCGTGCCGTAGATGGTCTTTTGTAGACCTGGCGAAACAATAGCGCGCCAGGTCAATTGGCTATCGACAAACACGGTATCCATACTCAGCACGTGCTGGATATATCTAAAGTTGGCGTTATAGTCGGTCAGATTGTTGATCACAATGACCAGAGCGAGCAGGCCAATAGCCGCAACCAAAAGGGCTTTCGAGATCCGTACGGCCATAAAATTAGACAACCTAGTTCAACGCTTAGATCAGCACTACTATAGGAGCACTCTTTCCATTGAAGACTATTCTGGAAACGTTGCAGGGTGGCTTGGTGGTCTCGTGCCAGGCCCCGGTTGACTCGCCGCTGCACGATGCATCGGTCATTGCCGCAATGGCCGCGGCCGCCCTTAAGCGCGGAGCCGTTGGGGTTCGCATTGACAGCCCCGCTCATATTCAGGCCGTGCGATCGCGCTGCGACTGCCCCATCATCGGCCTGTGGAAGCAGGTTATCCCCCCTTCAGCGGTCTACATTACCCCACAATTTCACCACGCTGAGGCCGTAGCCCAGGCCGGTAGCGATATCATTGCCGTCGATGCGACCCAGCGCCTCCGCCCCGGCGGCGAAACTTTAGCTCAGCTCATTCAGCGTATTCATGATCACCTGGGTAAAGCCGTTATGGCCGATGTCGACAGCCTTGATCACGCCCTGCGGGCCGTAGAGGCAGGAGCAGACTGCGTCGGCACGACCCTTTACGGCTATACCGAAGACACTCAGGATCAAACTCCGCCAGGATTTAATCTGCTTAAAACCATGGTTGCCCAATGCCCTGTCCCGGTTATCTGCGAAGGGGGCATTGCTTCCCCAGCCCAGGCCCGCCAGGCACTTGACCTTGGTGCCTATACTGTTGTCGTCGGTACGGCCATTACCGGGGTCGACAACCTAGTTATGAGCTACCTCAAAGGTATTGGTCAGTCCTAAAAAAATGGAGCGAACAGGTTGTATCCTGTTCGCTCCATCTGTATCAACCTTTTGATAAAGGCTACATGGCCGAGCCTACACCAGCGTAGGAGCCATAGAAAAACAGACCCACCACTACCAGCACACCCGTGCCAGCAACAGTTGCCACGATCCATAACGGGATTTTTCCACTCTGAAGCATAACCTCGACCTCCTACTCATCAGGTAAACAATTCAACACAGCCTAAGCACATAGCTAACGCTGCTTCAGCAAAAACTAGCTTAGTTAAAGAAGTAGCTAGAAAACAGCAGCCCCAGCACAAAAACCATCAGCAGGCCCAAAAATAGGGAGGTACGGTTTAGCTCTACAGGTTGCTTATTGGGATTTGGAGAACGGTCCATGGGTTTCTCTTATCGTTGGATAAACTGCATTGCCGCGATCGCCCCCAGGAAAAATACGCTGGGTACACCTAGAGTATGAACGGCCAGCCAGCGTACGGTGAAGATCGGGTAGGTAATGGGCTCGTTGGGAGAATTGGTTTGCATAGGTTCAATCAAACGTTGGAATAACTAAAGCGTTATCGATTCGAGAACATGTCGATCTGATCTTTCGCCTCAAAGCGATCGCTCACAATCGGCAGCTGCATCTGGTTATCGGGATAATAGTCGTTGGGTCGTGGGGTGCCAAAAGCATCGTAGGCCAAGCCAGTGCTGACAAAGAGCCAGCCCGCAATAAACAGCATGGGAATAGTAATGCTGTGAATAATCCAGTAGCGAATACTGGTCACGATATCGCCAAAGGGGCGTTCCCCTGTAGAACCTGCCATATCAACGTCTCCTCTCTGAACACGAAGAATCTAACTTAATCATAGAGAACCCCGGAAACCCTAACAAGCTATTTCAGCTAAAGATCTCCAAATTTTCCCTAAGCGGTCTCAGGGCGATACCTGAGGATAGTGCCCTGCTGACCCAAAATAAAGCCTGCTTCAGGGCCAACAAACTTCACTCTATAGAAGTTCGACGGCACATCTCCCACAGACTTGTCCTTATACCAGGTTTCACCACCGTCAAAGCTGCACAGTAAATTACCACCGCCCCCCGTCACCCAAACCTCATCAGCGGTGCGAAAGGCCATATCAAGTAGCCCCCAGCTCGTGCCAAACTCAGGGCTAATTGCCTCGGTGAAATCATCTGAGGCCCGAGAGTTAGAGAATCGTACCTGACCACCTCGGGCGATCACCCAGAGCTTACCGTCCTTATCAAAGCCCATATTCTGTAAGCGTCTAGAATTCTGACGGTTGTGGGGAATCCACTGGTCTTGCCCCTTGGCCCAAGTCGAATAAAAGTTACCCCGCGAAGACACCGCTACATAACGCCCATCTTCAGAGCGCACCATGTTACGCACAACCCCAACCGCGCCTTGAACCAGTGCTTTCCAGGTGCGTCCACCATCCTCAGTACGATAGATGGCACCAATATCAGTAGCCATTTCAGCCGAGTTGGCCCCAACTGCTGTAATCAAAAAGGGTGACCCTGGCAGTTCTTTGCTCAATGGCACATTTTCCCAAGTCTTGCCGCCGTCACCCGTATGCAAAAGCACGGATGGAATACCCGTAACCCAGCCTTCATTACCGGCAAAGTCAATAGATGTAAACGTGTAGGGCTGATCTCCTAGTGCTAGCTCTCGTACCTGCCAGGTATCACCACCATCCTGACTTTCCAGCAGCGTATTACGACTACCGACAATCCACCCATGGCTAGGGTCTTGGGTAAACGCTACATCAGATAGGGTAGACTCAACCGGCACCTGGATCGCTTGCCAGGGATGCACATCTGCGTCCGCCAAAAAATAACCAGAACAGCCGGTCGCTAAGGCTACAGCCACCAGCATTACCAGTCCTCGCTTTAACCAGTCAAACGCAGCGTGCATAAGTAACTCAAATCCGTACTTGCTAAACAACACTCAAACCACAATACGTCGGTTTGGATACACCGACGGCTACTTGTGCTCCGTTAACGCTCTTGCATCAACCTAGCTAGAGCGCTAATCACACTACTTCAAGCCGTAAAGACTAATGAAAAATAAGAAGCCCACGGCTAGAGCGCTAAAAATCAGAATGTTTTTCTGCCCAGGCGTCAAACGATTGACCCCCAACCCATAGTTCAAATTTTCCTTAAAACCAGACGGTGAACCGGCTGGACCAATGTTACTGAACTGCTTCTTCGAGGCGCTGCATACCGGACAACGCCAGTTCAAAGGCAGATCTTCAAAGGCAACACCTACAGGAATCTTGGCTTGACTATCTCCCTTAGTCGGCTCGTAAGAATAGCCGCAGGCCCGACACTCATAACGATCCATGTCTTGAGGAGAAAGCACAACTGCCTCACCAGAACTATCGCCTTCGGGAATGCCTGATCCCTCAGGCACCCCTACTGATTCCGGTGAATTAGCTGTAGGCTCAGATTCAGTATTCATAAGACTTAAGCACCTTCAAATCCAACAAGATACAGATGGGGCGATCGACGCCCCCCTTCATCTATGTATCCGCTAGCCCACAGGCAGCAGAACGTTCGTTGTAAACAATTATGACATGATTGAGCCACCACTCTCATTTTGCCGTCTTCACCCTTGCTGCGATATTTTTTGACTGCGTGCTAATCCTTCCCTTTCAATAGGATTTTCCGCTAAAGTGGCATAAGGTAACACCTAAAGCCTGTGGACTGCTGAGTTCAAGCTCAGACCATACGCCTTTGTACTAGCCTTTTGAAGTGGTGAGCTTGTGTTCGTTTTATCCGGCTACGAATACTTTCTGGTCTTCCTGTTGGTGTCTTGCCTTGTGCCTGTGGCAGCCCTGACAGCATCAAAACTCCTGCGCCCTGTTAGTCGTGGCCCAGCCCGCCGAACTACCTATGAGTCTGGCATGGAGCCCATTGGTGGGGCCTGGATTCAATTCAACATTCGCTACTACATGTTTGCCTTAGTCTTCGTTATTTTCGATGTAGAGACTGTGTTCCTGTACCCTTGGGCAGTGGCTTTCAATCAGCTAGGCCTGTTAGCCTTCATAGAGGCACTCATTTTCATTGCTATTTTAGTTGTTGGTCTAGTGTACGCCTGGCGTAAAGGAGCCCTGGAATGGTCTTAAACCCCGCTGCAGCTAGCGATAAGGTCTCCCTGCCCCCCGGAGAGACCTTGATTAACCCTTCAGCCCCTCCAGCTGTTACCCATGGGCTGTCGGAAAACGTCATTTTGACGACAGTAGATGACTTGTACAATTGGTGCAGGCTGTCTAGCTTGTTTCCCTTGTTGTACGGCACAGCCTGCTGTTTTATTGAATTTGCCGCTCTAATTGGTTCTCGATTTGACTTTGACCGTTTTGGTCTGTTGCCTAGGGCTAGTCCTAGGCAGGCAGACTTAATTATCACGGCTGGTACTGTCACTATGAAGATGGCTCCGGCTCTGGTAAGGCTCTACGAGCAAATGCCCGATCCAAAGTACGTGATTGCGATGGGTGCTTGCACCATTACGGGCGGTATGTTCAGTAGCGACTCTACTACTGCTGTGCGCGGTGTCGACAAGCTAATTCCTGTGGATGTTTATATTCCCGGCTGTCCTCCCCGGCCTGAAGCTATCATTGACGCTATTATCAAGCTACGCAAGAAGGTAGCTACGGAGTCAATGCAGGATAGGGCCTACACCCTACAGACCCATCGTTTCTATGAGCGTAGCCACGATCTTAAAACCGTACCTCCAATTTTAACGGGTCAGTATTTACAGACTGGTGCTCATACAGTGCCACCGAAAGAGCTGATGGAGGCAATGGGTATGCCTATGGCTGAGGCGATCGCTGAGTTTGCTCCTGAAGATGAGGAAATTTAATGGCTGAATCAGAATCCCAAGCATCCTCCCCCGGGCAGACATCTACGCCCGATTCAGAAAACGGTGCTCCTCTGGTTGAGGCTGGCGCTATTTCAAGCTGGTTAACAGAGAATGGATTTGACCATGAACTAGCCCCCAGAGATCACCTAGGTATAGAGGTGATAAACGTAGCTCCACAGTTTCTTATTCCAATTTGTACAGCACTTTATGCCTACGGTTTCAACTATCTTCAGTGTCAGGGGGCCTATGATGATGGTCCTGGCAAAGCCCTAGTGAGTTTTTATCACCTCATCAAGCTAGACGACAACGCCGACAGGCCAGAAGAAGTCAGGGTAAAAGTGTTCTTGCCCCGCGACAACCCGCGAGTGCCTTCTGTCTATTGGATTTGGAAAGCAGCCGATTGGCAGGAGCGTGAAAGTTACGATATGTACGGCATTGTCTACGAAGGGCACCCAAATCTTAAACGGCTACTCATGCCTGAAGATTGGGTCGGTTGGCCCTTACGCAAAGACTATGTCTCTCCTGATTTTTATGAACTTCAGGATGCCTATTAATCGCAGCTATGCCGCTTAAACCTCTGCCTCACAGCACTCTTTCTGTGAAGCAGAGGTTTATTTTTTCCTTAATACGCAGTGTTTAGCAGCACAAGCTTGTCTTTTGGGTTCGTAGATTTATTTAGCCTTCATGAATGCTTCACCTCAGTGGTAACCTGCGCATGATCTGGGTATCCTTGCGGATAGCCTCATCAACTTAAAACAATCGAGCAGAGTAGATGTTGGACTTGAACGCTGCGCGGTTTGTAGCTAAGTAAAAGCGTAATGGCCAGTCTTGATGCCTTTAAAGCCCTTATATGGCTTAGTTCGGTTACTTCAGTAGCTAAGGAAGAAGGAAGGTTGCGATGTGGTCGCACTGTAGTCCCATTACACAATCGTCATCATTGTTAAGACAGTACTAGTCAGCTTTATGGCCTTTCCCTACTCCCGCTTCAATAGGATATGCTGGCGTGGAGGGTTACGCATCTATATCTAAATGTTAGATAGGTTAGGTAGTTGTACGAGTCTTTGACTCACTATTTAGCTCTACTGCCGTTCACTGTTAGGAGACACGTGGGTATTTGCTGATGATGAGTTGCCAAAAGCCAACGACCTTAAAGGGTTTTGGCAATGACCGGGTCAACTGAAGGCAATTTACTTATGTTCCTTCAATGCAATGTCCCAGTGAATAGACAGACTTATTCAGGCGTATTTCATTCCTATTCGTCTATGACTAACAAGACCTACCAAGACTACGTCGAAGAGATTGACCTACAACGCTACTGGCTGGTGCTCAAGCGGCGTTGGCTTCCAGCAACTCTTGTGCTAGGAACTTGTATAGCAGGTTCGGCACTTGTTGCCCTGACGCGAGAACCGTCTTACGGCGCGGAGGGCAGTATTTTAATCAGGCCTGACCTGACACCGACCTTAACTGGGGTTGGGAGAGATCTTCGAGAACTACCTCTTTCAATAAATAACCTCCAGAATCAAAGCTCTGTTGTGCTGTCAACTGCGGTCATGGAGTCTGTCATTGATAATCTAGATCTGACAGACGACGACGGGTTACCTTTAAAGCCAGCGGCATTGAGTGACAACATTAAAGTGGGGTCGGCAGAGCAGGCAGACATCTTAGAAATTTCATACCAATCAGATGATCCAGAAGAGGCTGCTACCGTTGTCAATGCAGTAATGGATGCATACTTGGCAAGAGATGTTCTCAGCAATCGTTTAAAGGCGGCTACAGCCCGTGAATTTATCGAACGGCAACTTCCCATTGCCGAAGCTGATCTTGATCGCGCGGCAGCAGCACTGCAACAGTTCAAGGATGCTAACGGTATTGTTGTGCTCGAGGATGAGGCCATTGTTGCAGTCACTGAGATCGCTCAGTTAGATACTCAAATTCGCGATGTATCTTCTACTCTTGCCAGTGCTAATACCCAGGCAAACGAATTACAACAGCAACTAGCAATTCCCCTAAATCAAGCCAAGCAAATCGAAACTTTAAGTCAATCCACGGCTGTCCAACAAGCATTATCAGACTTGCAGTTAGCCCAAGCTGAGCTAGCTAGCCAGCGTAGCCTGTATAGAGAGACGCATCCTACAGTTATCAATTTGGAGCGCCGAGTTGAGTCTCTACAAAGCCTCTTAAGCGATCGCGTTGAAGACATTGTAGGCACATCTTCTTTGTCTGGTCTGGGCAATCTACAAATGAGTCCCCTAGGGCAGCAGCTCACAACAGAGTTGGCTACTGCGGAAGTTAATCGCTCTAGCCTAGCTAGTCAGCTTCAGAGCCTAGTCGAATCTCGAAATCGCTATGCTGAGAGAATACAAGCTTTTCCTGCCCTTGAAAAACGCCAGCTAGAGCTGACTCAGCGATTGCAGGCGGCACAGCTGAACTACGAAAACCTCTTGGCTGCCTTTCAACAGACGCAGCTAGCCGAAAACCAAACCGTTGGTAGCGCCGAGATTCTGGAAAGGGCAGAACCTGCCGAGGAGGCTGGTAGCTTACTTATTCCCGCTTTAGTAGCCGGAACGTTTATTGGTAGTTTGTTAGGTATTGCCTGCGCATTCTTCCTAGATTTGGTCGATAAATCAGTTAAGACAGCTAAAGACGGAGAGATGCTTCTTGGCTATACCTTGCTAGGTTTAGTGCCTAAATTTAGGTCTAGAGCAGGTAGCGATAGTTCAACAGCCCATCTAGCGGGTAGGCTGGGCACAGGTATCTCTGCTTATATTCCTGCTTTAGATCGCGACCAACCTATGGTCTCTGCTGCCTTTCAAATGCTGCAGGCCAATCTAAAGTTTACTAGCTCAGATACGTCCCATCGCATCATCACTATCACCAGCTCAGTTGCGGAAGAAGGTAAATCTGAGGTGTCAGCCAATCTGGCAGCGACCCTGGCTCACTCTGGTAAGAAAGTTTTGCTTATCGATGCCGATTTGCGATCGCCTTCTCAGCATCACATTTGGGATGTGGTTAACCGAGCTGGACTAAGCCAGGTGCTGATTAGAGAAGAGACTCAGCAGGATGTAACCTATCAAATCTTTGAGAACCTTACTCTGATGACAGCAGGAGCTCTTCCTCCCAATCCCCTAGCTATTTTAGATTCTGAGCGGATGGCAGATTTGCTCCAACAGCTAAAACGCCAGTACGATTACATCCTAATTGATACCCCTCCCTTATTAGGAGCAGCAGATGCAGCTGTGATGGGTCGTATTTCAGATGGTGTTTTGCTAGTTCTAAGGCCGAGGAAAGTAGACTCTGCCAATGCTTTAGCGGCTAAATCATTCTTGGAGCGCTCTCAAGCCAACGTTTTAGGCGTGGTTGCTAATGGAGTAGACATCAACAATGAACATGGCGACTATGTGTCCCGCATTAGAGCCGGCGAATACGGTAAAATGCCACTCCTAGAAATGCAAACCACGGTTCGTTAGACTTATTTGCTAAGACTATGAAACTAGATAAACGTTCTATTGCGCTCCTTTCGCTCTCAGCCGCATTAGCTCATAACTGTCTTTGGGGTTTAGGGTTAGCCAAGGCTCAGCAGAGCACTGACTTTAACACCCCATTGACTGAGTTTTCAGCAACCACGCAAACACCCGGAAATTACATTTTGGGGGCTGGCGATCAAGTCGCAGTGGTGGTATTTGGATATGAAGAATTTACGGGTGCCCGAGTGGTTCTACCCGATGGCACCATGCCATTTCCATTTTTAGGGTCTATTCAAGCTGCCGGACAAACCGTGGACAGTTTGTCCAACGAAATTACTCAAGGACTCAATGCTTACTTAGTTAATCCTGTTGTTAACGTTAGCCTTACGGCCTTGCGGCCAGTGGTGGTAGACGTAGCAGGCGAAGTTTATCGTCCTGGTCCTGTACAGCTAAGTAGTCTAACAACGGTACAAACGCAACTTAATGTTGACGCCAGAATTACGCAAGCTACAACGACGCCGACCTTATCTTCGGCCTTAGTAGCTGCCGGAGGAATACGGCGCACGGCAGACATCAGATCGGTTATTGTCAGACGACCGTTACCGAGTGGTGAAGTACAAGATATTTCTGTTAATTTGTGGGAAGCTATCTCCAATGCCGGGCAGGGTAACAACATAGTACTTAGAGACGGCGATGCTATTTTTGTACCAAGAGCACTGGCAGATGCAGAGATTGATCCTGCTTTAGTGGCAAGCTCAAGCATTGCTCCAGATAATGTTCGAGTCCGTGTAATTGGTGATGGTGTAGTTCAGCCAGGAGAGGTGCAAGTACAGCCTAACAGTTCGGTCTCAGGCGCAATTGCTGCCGCAGGGGGACCTAACTCTGATGCTGCGCTTGGAGAGGTTCGGCTCGTGCGGCTTTCAGAAAATGGACAAGTTGAAGATCAAAGAGTCGATCTTTCCAGCTTAGTAGACAGTTATCAGATTCAGGATGGGGATGTAATTTTAGTTCCCAAAAAAGGTTACTTAGTCGGCATTGACAACATTAGTCGAGCCTTAACACCCATTCTCGGGCCTTTGGGAGGTATCTTCAATATTCTAGATGTCTTTAATATATTTGATAATGATAGGTAGCTGAATTAGAAAACTGATCGTCAAAATAGGCTTTGGTAGATCAGATACTTAGGAGAATGTGTTTTCAATATAGCTACAGCATTTCTCTGCTAAAGCCTCATAAAAGATAGCCTCCAAAACCTTCTGAAAATGAAGTTTGGGGGCATTTTTTCATACCACCTTAACTCAGAACTGGCCTTTAGATAGCACTGGTTCGTTAAAGTAGGAGAGCTTCAAAGCCTCTGGAATTGAGCAGTTCAGCCATAGCGATGGGGCGAGTCGTGAAGCCCATCGCTATGGCCGGGGTGGTCTTTTCACCCAACCCCTCATGAGAGCACACCCAGTTGATCAGGCGCTGGACAGCCAAACTTCGCTATAATCCAGCGGTCGTCTTGGCATAGAGGTTCTGGCGTCTGCGGTACGCACTACACCACCACCTAATCGCTGCCCTGATCGCTGTATTTTCGTCACCCGTTAACATCCCTACCTTTTTCCCAGTCTTCGCGCAGTAGGCCGTAGAGGGCTACATCGCGATACACACCCCACTTGGGCGTTTGCCGCCGCCGATAGCCTTCCTTCACCATGCCCAGCTTTTCCATCACCCGGCCCGAGGCGGGGTTGTCGCCAAAGTGCACCGCATTGATGCGGTTCAGCCCCAGGTTTATAAAGCCAAAGTTGACCAATACAGCGGCAGCCTCAGTCGCGTAGCCTCTGCCCCAAAAGGGTCGCCCAATCCAGTAGCCCAGCTCTGCCATGTTGTAGTTCGGGTACAAGCTCAACCCTACCGACCCACAGAGCGTGTTGTCGGGGTGGGTAATAGCAAAGTTTAGGGCATTGCTCGCGGCCCAGTCAGCCTGCTGCTGGTTGATCCAGCCCTCAGCATCGGCCTCAGTATAGGGGTGAGGAATCGAGAGGGTATTTTCGGCTACGGTGCGATCGCCTGCCAGCACCACCACCGCTTCCACATCTGACAGCGTAAACGGTCGCAGCATTAGCCGTAATGTCTTTAAGATGGGCTGTTCAGTGGGCACATGCATAAGCGCTGGTGGATCGGTTTCGACTCCGCTCAACCTCAGGTAGGGGCCTCACTGGACTAGGCTCCATAATCCATCGCTCTAGAAATCAAAATAAATATACGGCAGTGTCTCTGCGGGGGCCAGCAGCCAGGCCAGCAGGCTAAACAGCGGCACTAGCAGCAGCTTCATCGGCCAGCTCAGCTCTAGCTTAAAGCCGCGCCGCATCAGGTACGACAGGCCCATTAGCCCCACTATTCCCCACAGCAGCAGCAGCAGCTGGCTGAAGGTAAAGCCCAACGATTCTAAATAGACCAGCTGGCTAAACTGAGCATCTGAGGGTGTGCCCCAGGCTCGCTGTAGGGCCAGGGTATAGCGATCGGGTTCGGGCAGCCGAAAGAACAACCAGCTGGCAAACACCACCGCCTGGGTGAGCAGCCAGCCCAGCACGGTGCCCGGCAGCGTGCCCCAAAAGGCCTTGATTTGGGGTGCCGCTTTGCTCCACGACTGGGTGAGGCGATGCACCACTAGCCCGGCCCCGTGAATGGCACCCCAGATTAAAAAGCCCCAGTTGTTGCCGTGCCAGATGCCCGCAATCACCATCACCGTCAGCAGGTTGAGGCATGTGCGCACCAGCCCCCGCCGCGACCCACCCAGGGGAAAGTACAGATAGTTACGCAGCCAGTCGCCCAAGGTCATGTGCCAGCGCCGCCAAAAGTCGGCCAGGCTGGTGGTGAAGTAGGGGGCATCAAAATTGTGCGGCAGGGTAATACCCATCAGCAGGGCGCTGCCTCGGGCAATATTCACATAGGCGCTGAAGTCAAGGTAGAGCTGTAGGCCGTAGGCAAAGGTGGCCAGCCAGATGTCGGCGCTGCCTGCCCGCTCCAGGTTGTCAAAGCTGAGATTGACCAAAATAGCGATGTGGTCGGCAATCAGCAGCTTTTTCATCGCTCCGTAGGCAATCAGCCATAGCCCCTCGACGGCAGTATTGAGGCCCGGCGGCTTTTGCTGCTCGACCTGGTCGATAAAGGGGTGAAAACGGGTAATAGGGCCAGAGATCAGCTTGGGAAAGTAGAGCTTATAGGCAGCAAAGTCAGAAAAATTGAGCGCTGCTGGCGAGCCCCGGTACACATCTACCAGGTACGCAATGCACTCAAAAACAAAAAAGCTCAGCCCTAGAGGCATGATAATGCGGGTTAGAGTGTCGCTGGGGGCGGTGCCCACCTCCACACCTAGCCAGCGCAGCAGCGCCTCGCCATACTTAAAGCCCACCAGCAGCGATACGTTAAGGCCAATACCCAGCCACAGCAGCCGGGTGCGGCGCTGGTTCCAGCCCCGTTCGGCCAGCTGCCAGCGGGGGTTGGGAATGCGCCAGTCGAGGGGGGCCGCGATCGCATTCCCAACCAGAAACGTCGCGATCAGCAGCGCCACCATCAGCAGCAGGTACTGCACCTGCAGCGAGGCGTAGAAGATCAGGCTGGCCACCACCAGCAGCCACAGGCGCGCCTGGAGCGACTCTAGCGTCCAAAAGACGCCGACGACGCTGAACAAAAAGAGGGCATAGACCAGAGATGGCAGGGTCATGGGGCGGCAGGGGGCGC
>NZ_JADEXE010000529.1 GCF_015207265.1 Nodosilinea sp. LEGE 07298
GGTGGGATCCTTCGAGAGTTCGGAGCTGGCGCATCTGGACTACGCGCTGGTCAGCACTACCTATGCAGCCCAGGGTAAGTCAGCAGAGCGGTTGATTGGGGCGCTGGATCGCTATGTGGGGCGGGAGAGCTTTTATGTGGCGGTGAGCCGGGTGAAGCGGGAGTTGCGGCTGTATGCGTCGGAAGACCTGGATCGGCTGATTAAGCGGGTGGAGCGATCTAGGGCGAAGGAAAACCCTGGAGATGTTACGGGTATCAGTAGTGGCCGCTCTCAGCCTGCTGATGTGCCGCTACCGACCAATTTGGACAATTTAGTTGCTACGGCCAGTCAACAGGCAAACCTGTCTCACACAATGCGTGACAGCCGTTCCAACAGACAAAATAGAGGCTTTGAACGATAGGGAATTGGCCGAAGCTATTGGTCAGCCTCAAAAATCTGGCTTGCTTTTAGAGTTAGATCTGGAAACTCGACTGAGGCAATGGCCCTCTGCAACCCAAATACTCCAACCTCTTGATAGGTCTCACCGGCTAGCGACAGCACCATGACGGTTTGTGCTGCGGGGTCAACTAGCCAGTACTCCGGCACTCCAAGGGCTGCGTACTGAGCCCGTTTGGAGACATAATCGCGGTCTCGATTGGTTTTGCCAGGGCTGACAATCTCAACCACCAAGCGAGGCGGCGGCATATCGCGGGTGATCGTTAACCGCCTCTGAGTCAGTTCCAGATGCTCGGGGCGGAGCACCACCAGGTCGGGGTAGCGGTTGGCCGCATCGCTCGGTTGCAAGACCGGCACTTGCAGTTCTAACGCATGGATTTTGATTAACCGCAGGGGAGCGACGTTGGCCGCGACCAGCAGAAATTGCAGGTAGTTAGCCAGCCAATTATTCGGTTCTGACTCGGGTGGCAATTCGACTAACTCCCCACGCACTAATTCAAAACGCCCCTCTAGCTGCGTCTCATCACTGTAGGCAAGATACTCTTCAAAGGAAGCGAGCTTTACCTTAGCCTGGGTCATAGCCTTTTCCCCGCAGACGTTGCTCTCATCCTAACGCGCTGCATGACCTTACCTAATCTCTGGCCTGCCCAGGCTACCCCTCGGATAAAAAGCTTTTAGATAACCTGGCCCAAACGACCTAATCTTCAAAGATCCAGGTCAACCTACGGCAGACGTTCATAGCTTGCTTAACCAATCAGTAATGCAGACTCAGCGCTCCTGACCTTGGCGAGAAATCACTGGAGCCGTTGCATAATGGCGATGGCGTTGCTGAAGCCGCAACGTCTCAGCCTGAAACCGTTTCAGATCAACCACAGTCAGGTTTTCCAAACTGGTTATATCACCCTGTGCCTGCAAAATAGCGCCCCGGCTACGGGCCTCTACAACTAGTTCTTGACCCTCGGCAGTTATGCGATAAATTTGCCTCTGTACCCAAATTTTGAGATCTCCCGCTGAGCCCTGACCAGTCACATTCAATTCTCCTGTCTGATGGGCATGAGCCAGAATTTCTCGGGCCTGGCGCACAAACGTTTGAATCTGATCTGCTGAAATTTCAGACTTATGGGCTACTGAAGTCTGGATGACTGCGTTTTGCTTTTTTTGAGGCTTGCCCACAGCCAGAACGTGATGGTTCCTCCTGACAGTATCTTGGATAGACCGACTGATACCACCAGGACACAGCTCTTCATATACCTGCCGGTCTAGCTTCCACACGCGCTTCCAAGCGCTGGTCTCGCCCCCAGCAAAAACCGCCGCCGGGGTGCAACTGCCGGGATCAGCAATGCTGTCCATAATTCGCTTCACCCGCTCAGCGTCAATTCCCAAAGCAGCCCCCGCCGCTCGCACCAAATCCTCGGCATTGCCGCTAATCAGCACCCGATTTTGGGCAGCCCAGTTCTCCCAGCCATAGAACTCACGCAGGGCGTAGGTTAGCGAGTGCGATCGCGATTCCAACGGACTATCCCCATGCAACACTGCCTGGGCCTTCGCTGCGGCTAGATCCTCCAGCCGCAAGACTCCTGGTTGGGCTGGCTGAGCTTGAATGTGGGGTCGAGACTGACGGGAAGGGCTCTGCTCCCGGCGACAACTCACCGGATACAGCCCGATCGAATCCAACCGCTCCACCCACACCGGCGGTACCCGCTGCATATTGGCATAGGCTTTGCCACTTGGGCCAATCGTGGGAGCCAGCACCGTGAAGCGCCCCTGGCCCAGAGCCTCCCCCATGTACTGTCC
>NZ_JADEXE010000530.1 GCF_015207265.1 Nodosilinea sp. LEGE 07298
CGCCACACCAGCCCAAAGCCCAGCCCCCATAGCAGCGCCGACACCATTAGCCCCTGGGCCGGGCGGTAGCGGTTGAGCCAGCGGGCTACCGGCAGCTGCGCGATCGCGGCCAGCACCACGTGCCCGGTAAACAGCAGGCTCAGCGTGCCCTCGCCAATAGTCTGTTCCCCACCCGCGAAACGGTTCAAGTACAGGGGCAGCGTGCTTTGAATCTGGGCTAGATAGCCCGTGAACAAGACGTTCACCAGGGCATACACCATCAAGTTGGTATCCCTGAGGGCGTGGCCCCAGCCCTGTAGCAGCGATCGCGCCGGGTTATCTGCTGGACGCGTCTCGGCAATGGCGACGTAGATGATGCCAAAGAACAGCAAAAACGTGACGCCGTCGATGGCAAACAGCGCCCGGTAGGCCCCGGTCAGCGAAATCAGCGCTCCCCCAGCGATTACCCCGACCCCCAGGCCAATGTTGTCGGCCAACCGCACCAGGGCGTAGGCTTCGTTGCGCTGCTGGGGGCTGGTAATGTCGGCGGCCACCGACTCGGCAGCGGGCCAGTACAGGCCGACCCCAAACCCCATCAGCAGGTTGCCCAGCAAAAAGATCGGGAAACTGTTGGCCAGGATCAAAACGCCATCGGCCACTGCCGACACCAGGGCCGAGGCCAGCAGCGTCGGTCGTCGCCCCGCCGTGGGCGAGTCGACCAGCGACCCGCCCAAAAATCGACCGCCAATACCCGCTACCGAGCCCAGGCCAATGCCCAGGCCCACCTGGGTGGCCGATAGCCCCACCTGAGTGGTGAAAAAGATCGGCGCGTAGAAGAGGGTAAAGCCAATCCCCACCTGCGACAGCAGCCGCCCCGCCGCCAAAATCCACACCCGATGGTCTAAGTTGGGCAGCAGTTTTTTGAACCACTGGGTTAGAGATGTGATCATGACAGCGGCAGCTGTGGAGGCCGTCGCAGCGCATCCACCAAAGCCACGGTGCCGCCCACCATGCCCCACACCATCCACAGGCCCAGGTCGTAGCCCTTGCGATGGGCCACTTGGGCCGCCACCAGACCAATTAGACAGTGCAGGAACATAGGAATGTAGGCAAGGGGCAGAGTATCAGCCATGCTGGCGGGGCCATAGAAAGAAAAACCGTCAAAAAGGCAGCAGAGGGGGCGATCGCCCCGCAGAACGGGCTAATGCCTCCGCAAAGACTGTGCCCATAACCATTGCATTACTCACCTTACACCCAGGGCTAGATCTATGCTGTTGAGACTACCGCTCTACCCTGACAATTAGAATCTGCCGAGAGAAATATCGCCGTGGCCGCTGGACTTTTTGTGGGGCTCATTACCCTTGACTGCATTTACCGGGTTAGCCATGTCCCCAGCAGCGACGAAAAGATCGTCGCCGCCGATAGCTTGCTGGTAACCGGGGGGCCAGCCACCAACGCCGCGATCGCCTTTGCTGCCTTGGGCAACCGCGCTACCCTGGTTGGCTCACTGGGCCAGCACCCCCTGGCCGAGCTGATTCGCACAGAGCTAGCTATCTACAACATTGAAGTAGTCGATCTCACGCCCGATCTGCAAGCCCCACCGCCCCTGTCGACTATTCTAGTGACCGCCGCTACGGGCGATCGCGCCGTTGTTTCCCGCAATGCCGTGGGTCGCCAGGCCGAACCGCCCAGCTCTTTGGTAGCGTTACTCACGCAGACCGACATCGTTCTCATCGATGGCCATCAGATGGCGGCGAGTAATGCGATCGCCCACCAGGCCCAGACCCAGAGCATTCCCATCGTTATCGACGCTGGCAGCTGGAAGCCGGGCTTTGAGGCCGTGCTGCCCCTGGCCACCAGCGCGATCGCCGCCGCCAAATTTCGCCTACCCGACCAGGCCGATACTTCGATGGCCCTCAGCGCCCTGGGTATTCCCGAAGTCGCCGTTACCCACGGCCCCCGTCCCATCCACTACCGCCACCGCAACGCGGCGGGCACCCTGCCTGTGCCCCAGGTCACCGTTCAAGACACCCTGGGAGCCGGAGACATTTTCCACGGAGCCTTTTGCCACCACCGCCTGCAGTCTCCCTTTGTCGAGGCCCTGGCCCTGGCTGCTCAGGTTGCCGCCCAGAGCTGCCGCCACTTTGGCCCCCGCGCCTGGATTGAACTCCCCGATCTCTAGCGCATCTGCTCACGTTTACCGATCACGCCGCCGCTTCAACCGCTATAGTGCTCTCTGAGAT
>NZ_JADEXE010000092.1 GCF_015207265.1 Nodosilinea sp. LEGE 07298
CCCCTACTCCCCCGCTCCCTCGCTCTCCCTAACTACTACTCACTAGGTAATTCCTATGCAAAACCTCCCCGCTTCCTCCCGCTGGGCCACCTGGCTCAATGGCAACTACGTCGTTCGCATACTTGAGTTGGTTCAAGACCTGATCGTGATTTCGCTCTGCATTGGGCTGTTCAGCTTCATGGTGATGCAGCTACGGGGGATGTTTCTTTCGCTGCTGCCGCCGCTCAATTTTCCCGAGGTAACCTCCGACATTCTGTTTTTGCTGATTTTGGTGGAGCTGTTTCGGCTGCTGATCATCTATTTGCAAGAGCATCGGGTCTCAATTGGGGTGGCGGTCGAAGTGTCGATCGTGTCGGTGCTGCGGGAAATTATTGTGCGCGGTGTGCTCGATACTCCCTGGACCCAAGTGCTCGCCAGCTGCTCGTTCTTAGTGGTACTGGGGGGGCTGCTGGTGGTACGGGCTTGGATTCCGCCCACCTTCGACGGCATTGACCCAGAACAGGAGGTGTCGCGTCGCCACCGCATTCGCTTTGCCCACGACATCGCCGATATCGCTGAACGGGACACCGTTAAGCCGCCGCTCGACTGATCATTCCCCTACTGATCGGCCCCTAGCCTGGCCCATTCAATATCTCCCATTGGCTCAACAACCCCTACCTAAGCTTTTCCTATGACTTTAACTACTTCCGCCCCCTCTCTGCCGACCACGTTTCGACCTCGCGATGTGCAGGTTGCCACCATTGGGCCTCAGTCTCAGGTGCTGCGATCGCGCACCTGGGACCGCCTTAAGTTTGAGGTGGAATATAGCCGCCAGCGGGGCACCACGGCCAATGCCTACTTGATTCAGGCCGATAAAGTGGCTCTAATCGACCCCCCTGGCGAATCGTTTACCGACCTCTTTTTGACGGAGCTACAGCGCCAGGTGAATCTGGCGCAGATTGATTACATCGTCACCAGCCACGTCAACGCCAACCGCCTAACGACTCTAACCCGGCTGCTGGATCTGGCCCCCCAGGCCCAGATTGTCTGTTCGAGGGCAGCGGCCAATACCCTCAAGCTGGCCCTGGGCGATCGCGTTGACCGCCTTTCCCCGGTACGCTCGGGGGACACCCTGGATCTGGGCCAGGGCCATCTCCTGGATTTTGTAGGGGTGCCCACGCCCCGCTGGCCTGACGGGCTCTGCACCTACGACCCGGCCAGCCAAATTCTCTTTAGCGACAAGCTGTTTGGCACCCACCGCTGCGACGATGCCCTCTGGGACGAGCAGTGGCGACAGCTAGAGGACGATCGCCGCTACTATTTCGACTGTCTGCATAGCCCCCAGGCCAAACAGGTGGAAACGGCCCTAGATCTAATTGAGCCCTGGCCCATCAAAACTCTGGCCCCCGGCCACGGCCCCCTAGTGCGCTACAGCCTCAGTCGGCTTAGGCAAGACTATCGCCAGTGGTGCCAGCAGCAGGCCCAGCAGCCGCTGCGGGTGGCGCTGCTCTACGCCTCGGCCTACGGCAGTACGGCTCAGATGGCCAATGCGATCGCCCAATCCCTCAATGCCGCCCAGATTGCCGTCGAGGCGATCAACTGCGAGCAGACCGACCCCCATGCGCTGATTGACATCCTCAGCCAGTGTGACGGCTTCATCATCGGCTCTCCTACCCTAGGCGGCCATGCCCCGGTGCAAATTCAAACCGCCCTGGGCTTGATTTTGGCCAATGTGCCTAAAACTAAGCTGGTGGGCGTATTTGGTTCCTACGGCTGGAGCGGCGAAGCGATCGATGAGCTGGAGCGCAAGCTCAAGGATGCCAACTATCCCTTTGGCTTTGAGCCTCTGCGGGTGCGCTTTAGCCCCGATCCTACGGCCCTAGAGGCCTGCGCTAGGGCGACCGCTCAGTTTGCCCGCAGCCTGCGCAAGCGCCAGAAGCAGCAGGCCGCTCGACCCGCGATCGCAGAGGCCCAGAGCGATCGCACCGGCCAAGCCCTGGGCCGGATTATTGGCTCTCTCTGCGTCCTGACCCGCCAGCAGAACGGCATCCACTCGGGCCTGCTGACGGCCTGGGTAAGCCAGGCTAGCTTTAGCCCCCCTGGCCTGATTATTGCCCTGCCCAACGAGGCCGACGACCTGGGCCAAATTCCGCCGGGCAGCAGCTTTGGGCTCAACATTCTCAAAGAAGGACGAGCCGTGCGCCGCCATTTCTCTACTCGCCAGAGCACAACTGCCGCCTTCGACCACCTTCCCTTTACGCTCGCCGCCAACCACTGCGCTATTCTGTCCGACGCGCTGGCCTATGTCGAGTGCGTTGTCGTCGAAGCCTTACCGGTCGGCGACCACACCTTGATCTACGCCACGGTTGAAGGCGGCGACCTGCTAGCTCCCAACGGCATTCCCGCGATTAATCACCGTCAGTCTGGCCATCAGTATTAACCCCCTCCAGCTCCACACTCCTAACCCCCATGCACAAACTCCACCACACCCACCAAGACGGCTGGGCCGTTCACGTCTATAGCTGCGATCGCCGTCTGCTGTTTACCCTTGAGCCCTCCCACGGCTGGGCTTTTGCCGCCGGTACTGTACTGAGTCTGGCGGTCGCGATCGTGGCCTACAATCTGCCCTCTTCGGGTATACCTCCAGCCTATAGCCAGCCACCCTCCGACCTGACCGCCCCCTTACAGATCGATTAGGGCTTTTTTAGCCCTGGCTGAGGTGTTCTCTGACTATTTCTCTGTGCTTGAGGCCTGCTGCGATCGCAGCAGGTCTCAGGCGTTTGCCCACGATCAATGGAGGACAGTTAATTAAGCCTTGCCTCGGCTAACCGCCTTGGCCCTGCGGACCTACAGGGTTAAGCAAACCTAATAAAACATAGAGAAAACTTATATATAAATCCTGTTGCTATTCACTTAGTTTATCAATTAGAGTTAAATCAGTTACAGCACAAGCACAGCTTAAGGAGACATAGCACCCATGAGCCCCACCACAGTTACGTTTAATTCCAATTGTTCTACCGCCAGAACCCGCCAGGCTTCTTTGGAAACTCGGTTGCAGGCCGCCTTCGAGCACGCCCGCCGACTAACGACCATGTACGGAGCTGGCAGCGTCGAAGTTGCGATCGCCTGGGAAACTGTCGAAGAACTGCGCGATGCCCAACTAGGCCAGCAAACAGCCGCACCCTCAACCTTTGATCTCTACTGTGCGGCCAACCCCGACGCGCCTGAATGCCGCGCTTACGACGTCTAGGCTTTACCTGCTCAACGACCTCGTTCCCTCAACCCTCACCAACACAGCATCAAGCGGGATCTACGGTCCCGCTTTTTTGTGGCCTAATGCAAAATCCGCTGTGAGAAACTCCGATCAAAACAGGTATGCCGTAGGGGCAAACGGTCGTTTGCCCTTAACCAATCGAGGGTAGACAACTAGGATTTAGGATTAAGATGCGGTGTGCTGCCAGCTTATTCTTCGTAAATCATTTTTCGGATCATGCCACCGTCGATCACAATGGTTTGCCCAGTAATAAAGCCTGCGGCCTTAGACAGCAAGAACTGAGTCATCTCGGCCACATCTTGGGGTTGACCGACCCGCCCGACGGGGTGCTGGGCCTGATCAATCGGGCGGAGATTAGCGTCTTGCGGGGGGTGCTGCCAGGCAGACACATCAATCCAGCCGGGGCTGATACAGTTGGCGCGCACCTCTGGCCCCAGGCTAATCGCTAGCGCATGGGTTAGGGCAACAATGCCCCCCTTAGAAGCGGCGTAGGCCTCGGAGTGGGGTTCTGACTGAAAGGCGCGGGTAGAGGCAATATTGACGATTGCGCCCTGGGTCTGCCGCAGATGGGGGACGGCGTGTTTCGCCAGCAGAAAGCAGCCGGTCAGGTTCGTGCCGATCCACTGGTTCCAGTCGGCCAGGGCTAAGTCTTCAACGGGGCCGCTATGCGGGTTAGCAATGCCAGCGTTGTTGACGAGGCCATGGAGAGCACCAAATCGCTCGATAACAACCCGGACAAAATGCTCCACATCGCCCTCGTTGGCCACATCACAGGGGACAAAGAAAAAAGAGTCTTCAAACTGGGCCAGGGCCGCCTGGGCCGCCGCCCCTGACGCTTCATTGATATCGGCAATGGCAACCCGCCACCCGTTGTGCAGCAGGTGTGTAGTAATGCCCAAACCAATGCCCTGTGCGCCTCCAGTCACGATCGCGGTAGGCTTCGGGTCTAACGGGTTCATAGCACTAGCCCCAGATGAGATCAGCATCTGATCACTTTAAAGGCTCAGCCAGAAGATTGCAGATGATGCGTGGGGTGGCGCGTGGGCCAAACGATTACTCGCCCAGGGCAGCAAAAATATGCAGCATGGCTTCCCCTTGTTGCCGCAGGTCTTGCAGGTAACGGGCACGCTCTGGGGTAAGGTGGGCAGCTTGGCCCAGGCGATCGACGTAGGCCAGTATGCTGTGAACAGACTGGGTAGCCGTACTCAGTGAGGGCTCAGAAAAATTAGGCTGATATGATGCCTGTCTAATCAACTGTTCTAGACATTCTTGCTGGGCAATAGCCTGCTTCTGCAACTGTTGAATCGTGAGATGATGCTGCACCCGCGCCTGCACTTCAACAGGCAGAAAGGGTTTGGTAATGTAATCAACGCCTCCCGCTTCAAAAGCCCGAGTTTTGTCGATCGCTTCGTCTAGAGCACTAAGAAAAATAATGGGAATATGCTGAGTCGATGCATCAGCCTTGAGCTGTCGACACACCTCAAACCCATCCATTATCGGCATGCGAATATCGAGCAAGATGACATCGGGTGGAGCAGCTCTAGCCCCAATTAAGGCCATCGTTCCATTTCTTGTTGCCCTAACTCGATGGCCCTGGCTAGCGAGAGTATCTGACAAAATACGAATATTATCTGCCAAATCATCCACGACCAAAATGTCGCCCTGGCAGACAGAGGGAGTAAAAGTCATGCATTCATGAACAAAGTTAACTATAGTAGAATTTTTTTAAAATGGGGAGTTTACGCATATCTATGCATTATACAAAATAGTTATATGGAAAGTATAAGAATGGCTGACAGATCAGTCGACTGACAGATAAGGCGACTTTTGGAAAATCGTTTGAAGCATCAGGCATTGGCGGCTTGCTGGAGCAAAGCGTGGATGATGTCGAAGGCAAAGTTGTGGCAGTGCAAATCGAGCAGATCGGCTAGGGGGCTGTGGTCGGAGGGGAGTTGGGTAGCCAGCTGGGTAAGGCGCTCGTTGTCGAGACTGAGGGTAGCTTCGGAGATCTGAGTGAAGAGGCCGGGGGGCAGCGTGCGCAGGGCGGCGATCGCCTCAGCATCGGCCCTCGGTTCGGCGGGCACTGCCGCAGGTTCTAGGCTATGGGCATACTGTACCCCCAGGTGCTCGGCCAGCTTAGCCAACACGTAGTTGAGCTGAAAGGGTTTGCGCACAAAATCATTGCAGCCGTGAGCGATCGCCTGGGCACGGTCTTCTTCAAAAGCGTTGGCAGTGAGGGCAATAAGTTTAGTAGGGGGTAGGTTCGCAACCTGTTCCTGCTGGCGAATATAAAGGGCTACCTCGTGGCCGCTCATACCGGGCATGCGCATATCGAGCCAAATCAGCTGGGGTTGCCAGCGCTCCCATAGGGCGATCGCCTCCTGACCATTCCTGGCTTCACAGACCTCAAAACCGATTGAACCCAGCAGCTGGGTCAAAAGCTGCCGATGGACGTCGTTGTCGTCAGCTACCAAAATGCGGTAGCTGGGTTGCCCAGGGGCAAGCTCGGCAATCTGAGTAGGCAGCGCCACCGATCTAGAGACATCTACCGCGTTGGCTACCTGCACCTGGATGGTAAATGCAAAGGTAGACCCCAGGCCAAGCTGGCTTTCGACCGTTAGGGCACCCCCCATCAGCTGTATAAACTGACGGCTAATCGATAGCCCCAGCCCGGTGCCCTCATACACGCCAGTACCCTGGTCCATCTGCACAAAAGGCTCTAGCAGGCGATCGAGGTTTTCGGCAGCGATGCCAATGCCGGTGTCGCTAACGGCAAAGGTAATCGATAGGGTGCTACCGACAGCCGGGCGATCGCAGATGGCCTGTACTGGGGTCACCCGTAAACAGACTTGCCCCTGGGAGGTAAATTTGATCGCGTTGCCAATCAGGTTGATCAACACCTGGCGCAGTTTGGGTTCATCGCTGTACAGGTAGCGGGGAATGGCTGGATGGCGATCGACTGTCAACTCCAGCCCTTTGCCCCTGGCCCGCAGGTGGAACATGTCTTCCAGGCTGCTCAGTAGGGTGTCTAGATCAAAACAAAATGGGTTAAGGCTGATCTGCCCGGCCTCAATTTTGGCCATTTCCAAAATGTCGTTGATCAAATCGAGCAGGTGCTCACCGCTGCGGTTAATAATCTCTAGCGATTGACGGGTGCTGCTGCCGAGGGCAAAGTCGCGGGCCATCAGCTGAGAAAACCCTAAGATGGCGTTGAGCGGCGTACGCAGCTCGTGGCTCATGTTGGCCAGAAACGTGCTTTTGGCCTGGCTGGCCAGCTGGGCCGTCTCCATCGCCTGCTGCAAGGCCACAGTACGGTCTTGCACCCGCTGCTCTAGCTCCTGATTGATGGTTTTGAGCGCTTCTTCGGCCTGCTTGCGTTTACGAAGTGCTGCTCGCTGCTCGCTGATGTCTTCGTAGCACCCGAGCACCCCTACTACCACTCCATCAGTGTTGGTCAAAGGTACTTTGCTGGTCCGAATCCAGATATCCTCGCCGGACAGGTGGGTCGTAAGTTCTTCGTAGCCCAGCTCTGGTACTTGGCTAACCATAATTTTGACATCATCAGCCCGGTAGGCCTCGGCATAGGCAGCCCAGGGCAGTTCGGCATCGGTTTTGCCAATAATTTGCTCAGGGGTAAGCTGATAATCATTGGCAAAGGACGGGTTACAGCCCAAAAAGCGAGAGTCGCGATCCTTCCAAAACACCCGCTGGGGAATGGTATTTAGCACCATTTGCAACATGTTGCGCGATTCTTGCAGCGACTGTTCGGCCTGTTGACGGCTGGCATCCAGCCGCGCCCGATCGCGCATATCTCGACCAATCATGGCGATGCAGAGGGGAGCGTGGGTTGCGGGGTCGTGCACCAAAAACAGCGTCTGCTCGGTCATAATCTCCTCCCCAGTTTGGCTATCGAGCAAGGTCGACTCGCCGCGCCAATAGCCTTGACTGACCACAATGGGTAGGGTCTCTCGCTCAAACTGGGATACCGCCGCTGGGCCGAGAAAAGCGGTCCAGGGTTGGCTAATGCCAGCCTCAGGAGGCAGGCTTAACAGCTGTCGCCCAGCCTGATTCAGGTAGAGCAACTCACCGCTGAGGCTGGTCATACCAATCAGGTCGGTGCTGTTTTCGACAATGGCCGCCAGCTTTTGAATGTCCTGGGTGCGCCGCTGCACCCGCTGTTCGAGTTCGCCGTTGAGCTGCTGCAAGGCCAGTTCGGCCTGTTTTAGGTCGGTAATGTCGGTGGTGGTGCCAAAGAAGACAGTAGGCTGGCCCTGGTCATCGCGGCGCAGCTGCCCCCGTCCCAACATCCAGCGCAGGGAGCCATCTTTGTGCAAAATACGATACTCAACTACAAAGTCAGGGGTTTTACCACTGAGATAGGCTTGAATAGTGGCGTCTACGCGATCGCGATCCTCGGGGTAAACAAACTGGTCCCACTGGCTGATGTCATTGCTGATTTCGGCATTGCTATAGCCAGCCAGGGCTTTTTTGCTGGGGTCGATATAGCCGCTGTTGGTGCTTAAATTAATTTCCCAAACGCCAGCTTTGGCGGCCTGGGTAGCCTGGCGGTAGCGGTCTTCGGCCTGGGCCAACGCTAGTTCGACCTCTTTACGCGCCGTAATGTCGGTCACCCGCACCAGCAACAGGGCCGTGTCGGCAACGGTAATCGGCTTGCCAGCCAAATTACCCCAAAACCGCTGGCCCTTGAGGCTGACGTACTCCACCTCAGCTTCCCAAAACCCATGCTGAACCATAGTTTGGCGAGCTTCAGCCAGTTCTGCCTCGGTAAAAGGCCGACACTGTAGCGTGTTGCCAACTCGGCCAATTAGCCTGGCCTTAGTCTCGGCCTCAAACAGCGCCACCGCTTGATCGTTGCAGTCGACAATCAACTCAGTTTGAGGATCGACGACAAACAGAGCATCGGTAGATTCGTTGAAAACAGCCTCTCGTAGATCGCGGTTGCGGCGCAGGTCTAGCTCAGCCTGTTTGCGATCGCTGATATCGCGCACATAGCCATTCCACTCCGAGTCGCCATTCTCTAGCTGCCAGAGGTATAGGGCCTCGGCCTGCAACCACTTCACCTCGCCACTGGGGGTAAGAATGCGAAACTCAGCTTGAAAACCCCGATCGGGATGTTGAATTGAGGCTTCAGCGCAGGCCATCAGCAGAGGCATATCCTCGGGGTAAGTCAACTCCCACAAGCGGCCAGAATTGGCCATAGCCGCCTCGGCGGTGATGCCGTAGAGAGCTTCGCACCCTGGGCTCATATAGGTGAAGGCGTCGGTGCCATCGGCGCGGCGCAGGTAGCGATACACCACTCCCGGCAGGGTTTCGGCCAGCTGTCGAAAGTATATTTCGCTCTGCTGCTGGGCCAGCTCAGCCATTTTGCGATCGCTGACGTTGCGCACCATAGCCAGCACCCAGTTGTCCTGGTAAGGCACAATACGCACCTCCTCGTACTGAATGCGATCGCCAAACCGCAGCTGCTGCTCAAACCGCTGCGGGGTTCCGGTGTCTAGGGTGCGCTGAATAGCGGCCCGCCACTGCTGAGCCAGCGCCGCCGGAAAAATATCGCTCAGGTAGGAGCCGATAATCTGGGATGCCTCAACAGAAATCAACTCGCCGTCGAACTGGTTGTACGAAAAATCGACGTACTGCCCCTGCTCTGTCAATACCGTCATCACGTCGGGCACTGCTAAGAGAATCGCCTGCCGCTGGGCTTCACTAGCCCGCAGCGCCATAGCCGTTTCGGGATGGTCGATGGGATCAGGGGTGGCCAGTTGTCGGTTGAGATCGCTCAGGTGGGTAATGTGCTGGTTAGCCGCCGCTAGCTCAGTGCGCAGTTGCGCTAGCTCTTGCTCGTAGCGGTAGCGCCGCAGCGCCTCGGCAACCGTCAGCCGTAGGTCAAATTCATGCCACGGCTTGGTCATACAGCGATAGATTTGCCCCGCAGGCACCAGGGCTGCGATCGCCCCCATATCCTCCACATCCACCACCAGCAGCAGCGCCCGAGGAAACTGGCTATAGAGCGCCTCGATCCAGGCGGGGGTGATCAAAGCCTGAGCGGCAATCACCAAGGGTAGATCTGGGTCAGTGCCGCCGATCGCCTGGATTTGGGCGATCGCCTCCGAAACGTTAGCGGCCAGGGCAACCTGGTAGTCTAGCCCCTCCTCCACTAGCTGAGCCCGGACAAACTGTGGTGTCAGGGGGTTGTCGTCAACACAGAGAATGGTCGCCATAGCCAGGAGGAATAGACACAGTTGAATCAGGCAGCACACCGCAAGTTGGCAGACGGTGCGATAGGTAGAAAATGCTCCCCCAGCTGAGGCAGGCCAGTCAACGCCTCAGGCCGCAATGTCTTATACCGCTGTAACTCAGCCTCAAGGCGTTTGCAGATCGCTTCGCCAGCACAGAATTTGGCGACATAGATCCGCTCACTCCCCCTTCAAGCCTGACCCTCTGCCATCATGCCCATGCTCGATGGATAAACCTCAACAGATTGGCTCTGGGTCAACCCAAAGATCATAACTCCAGAGCGTGGTTCTGCATTTATACATCCCAAGGCACGGCCCATCAGGAAACGCTGTTTGGGATTGCTGGCCACAGGCGTAACGTAAACACTCAGTGTCTTTCATAGAGACGAATAGAGACAAACGGCCATAAAGCCTTTGGCTGGCCTGCGCCTACACCCTACCTACATTCATGCTTCAGTTCAGCAACGCCCGCTAGGCTTCATCATCAGCTGATTCAGAAACTCGATCTGCTTTGGCATCTGCTCGGGGGGCACCTGTTGAAACATCTTTTGGAGTAGCCAAACAAACCCGATTGCCGCCCAGTTCCTTGGCCTGGTACATAGCCGTATCAGCCTCGACCAGCAGAGCATCCACCGTTCTCGCCAAATTGGGAACCTGGCTAGCAACCCCCAGACTCAGGCTAACCCGCTCACAATCCGATCGCGGTACCTCAAGCCGCAGGTTGGCCATAGCAGCCAGTACCTGCTCGGCCACCTGGTTGGCTCCCTGGATATCGGTATGGGGCAGCAAAATAGCAAATTCTTCGCCGCCATAGCGGGCAACCATATCAGCGGGGCGCTTGACAACCGCGGCGATCGCCTCAGCCACCCGCCGCAGGCATTCATCCCCAACGGCATGGCCGCACAGGTCATTGAACCGCTTAAATCGGTCTATATCGCCCATAATTAGCGAGATTGGCTCCTGCATGCGGGCCAATCGTAGCCATTCTGCCTGCAAATATTCGTCAAAGGCGCGTCGGTTAGCCAGATGGGTCAACCCATCCTGGGCGGTTAACACCTTTAGCTCGGCGATAGTAGCCTGCAGCTGGGTCACCACCTGCTTGTACTGGGTAATGTCTTTGAGGTGAGCCACTAGGCCATCGCCCAAACGACTGGCCATCAGCTCAAACCACAGGGGAATCTCGCCGTTGGGTTCACAGAGCAGCTCGTACTGAAGTGACTCGTGCTGCTCTACCACCTGAATGAACAAATTCAGTACATCGTCACGGGGGCAATTGCTCAAAATCTCGGAGAGGGTAGCCCCGGCCAGCTCAGCCGACGATCGCCCCACCCAATTAGACAAAGCAGCGTTGCCCAACAGCCACTGAAAATTTTCAATTTCTCCTCGCTGGTTGCGAATTGCCCTAAAGGCGGCAATGCCGTCAGACAGGGAGTTGAATACCTGACTCAGCAGTTGGTAAGACTGCCCAAGCTGAGCCAACGACTGCTGCTGGTCCTCATTTTCCTGGTGCAGGCGACGGTTTTCACTCAACAGCTGCAGCTGCAGCTGTTGAGCCTGCAAGTGATACCCGACTCGCGCTAGCACCTCGTCAATTTGAAAGGGTTTAGCAATGTAGTCGACGCCCCCCAGCCCAAAGGCCTTCACCTTATCCTCAGCGCCATCTAAAACACTGAGAAAAATCACTGGAATTTCGCGCGTTCTAGTGTTGGCCTTCAGCCATTGACACAGTTCGTACCCATCCATCTGGGGCATACGAATATCCAACAAGACCATATCGGGCAGCGCTCTTTGCACCCGAGCCAGCGCCAGGGCAGCACTTTTGGCACAGCACACCAGGTATCCCTGCGAAGACAGGGCTCTCAGCAGCAGTCGCAGATTATTGGGAGTATCATCCACGACCAAAATTTCTTTTGGCCTTCCCCTCTGGCCCACCAGCGCAGAATCATACGACATAACCACAGGAACTCACTCGATCTTCAGTAAGCGATTGTAGTGTTTATTACTCTCATTTGTAAGCGTATTATTCGTGATTTTGGGCTTCCACCTCTACCCAAAACAGGTTGAAAATTTTGATATTTGCAGAATTGCCCTAGAGCATGTCATCAATTCCGGCTAA
The DNA here is from genome assembly GCF_015207265.1 of Nodosilinea sp. LEGE 07298. GTDB lineage: Bacteria > Cyanobacteriota > Cyanobacteriia > Phormidesmidales > Phormidesmidaceae > Nodosilinea. Next base: position 11,624 of record NZ_JADEXE010000092.1, read on the forward strand.
AGTCCTGATGATATCAGCATTGCCACGCCCCATAAAATAAGCTAAGGGCTGTAACCTCTAATTCTTGGGCTATCGGCGGCTGATTGATGACAGCCCCTAGCTATGAACGGTAAAAACGGCCACGAGTGCTTTAGTTCTCTAGGTACATATCTAAAAAACCACACGCAGATAGCTCGATAGTATTAACGCCAACTTTTTGAACAATAGCTGTGAGTTTATAGAAGAAATTCTTGCAGTTTTTACTTTTGCCCTCCAAGCTCTGAGCGATCGCGGTGCAATACAAAAAAGAACGGTTGGTTTACCCCCTTTAGATCCATCAGGCCAAGCACTGTATTGTCATTTATCTTGCGAAAAATATCGTTAATAGGCAGGGTGTCATAGATCATGGTTGCAGATACTTTGCCCCGATAGTGGGTCAAGCGCAGCCGCGCGCAGGACCGTTTGGTAGAGACTAGACCAACACCTAGTTGAAAAATGCGTCCCCCAGCCTTTGATTTTGGCATTGGCAGGCGATCTAGCCACTGAACGATTGGCAGCGCCCAGAGCGGATTAACGTTGGTTGTGCCGCCACCGATTGTCTTGAAAACTAGGGGATGAACCTGCTCGGCATTCTCGAACCGCTTGCCGTACCAGTGGTAAGCCTCAAGTGCATGGTCTAGGGGGTGCCCAGTGGGAAAGCTTTCTCCTCGCCACGCGCCAATCAGCTCGCTGACATCGACGGTATCAAGGCTGTCGAAAATCTCCAAGGCTTCAGTTGGGCTAGCGTTGCCGATAGTAACAGCTTCCAAAAATGTCGTCACGCGGGTAATTGCCAATCGTACAGAATGGTTTGGTAGCTAAGAGGACGTTTGAAAAGTCCTACTTCTTGTAGCGAAAGTGGAGATCCCCCTAAATCCCCCTAAAAAAGGGATACCTTTACCCTCCTTTTTTAGGGGGCCAGGGGGGATCGACCGGTGACTAAAGCTACAGCGACCCACTTTTCAAACGCCCCCTAAGGTTTTAGCGGCTCAGGGAAAGCAGACGCCAGTAACGGCTGTAGCCACGGCCAAACCTCGCTGCGACCACCTCTCACTGTAGAGCATCGGCCGCGTAGCCAAATCCGCTACAAGTCATAGACGGCTAGGAGAGTTGAAATTTTGCATGTCTACAGCATTGTTAAGTAGGCAAGCGTAATTAAATATAAGTCGATGTAAGTTGGGTTGAGGCACGAAACCCAACGCCCGCATGGGTTACGCTATCGCTAACCCATCCTACATTTGAATTGGCCAACTCACTTACCATACAGCTCTCTAGTGATAGCTGAAGCCAATATTTTACTCCCAAACAAAAGCCCCCCATATTGGAGGGCTTTGTGTTTGAGGAGGGCTCGTCCTAGGGGACGAGGGCAGACGATACCGAGTTTCTGCAACCTCTCGTTTACACCTGACTTAGTACTGATATTGAGCGGCCGATCGCGTGTAGTCTCGCAGTGGAATAGCGCGATTTAGGGCCATGTTTTTAGCGAACCTAAACAGGCTGTCGTAGTTGCGCTGGCTGCACACCAGACGCCCCTCGCCTGAGTAATGGCTGCCATTATCACGGAGCTCAACGACCAAATCAGAGATGTAGACAGAGAAAGTTCGAGTTGCAGCGTTCATCGGTTTCACGACTTTGTTGTAAGAACTATTGAGTGTAGTAACGATTCTTCATAGGCCAGGCCAAACTCAAGACGGAGACCAGATGCCACCTGGGAAATACCCTATCTAGATTCAGACCAGAGGCTATGGCTTAGACCAGCAAACTATCAAGCGGTCTCGATATTTGCGGGGTCTACGTAGTAGCAGGCTGCACTGTCTAGGCAGATGCGAGCCCAGCCAGCATCGCTGACGCCAACCAGTTCGTAGGTTGTTTCTTGAACAAAAAAGCCGCGATGATCCCTGGTGCCAGGCAGCACAGAAAAGCGGTAGTTACCGTCATTTTGAGTATTCATAGTGGTTTCTAAGAAAGGATTTAATGGGACAGGAAACCTTTCCTGCACCTCAATCTTAGATGAAGCAACTGTGAAGCAAGTCTATTTCTTGCGAATTAATTTTAATCTTTACCTTAAGTTTCGAAATTGTTACCCCAAATACGTTTGCGGCCATTCCTTCATTAATAAACATAACGATCGCGAATTTGAGCTGTGTGCTACAGCGCCACAATGCGCTCAGCCACCCGCAGCTTGGCCGATCGCGCCCGAGGGTTTTGGCTAATTTCAGCGTCAGTTGCGATCACCGGCTTTTTGGTGATGACTTTGAAGTCGGGAGAGTCTTTGAGCGTATGCTTAACCAGGCGATCTTCCAGACTGTGGAAGCTGATGAGGACCAATCGTCCGCCGGGGGTAAGCCAGGTTGGGGCGAGCTTAAGCAGAGTTTCTAACACCTCCAGCTCGCGATTGACCGCAATCCGCAGGGCTTGAAATGTGCGGGTAGCGGGGTGAATGCGGCCATAGCGGTAGCTGCGCGGTACACAATATGAAATCGCCTCGGCCAGGTCGGTGGTGGTTTGCCAGGGGCGCTGGTCAACAATTTTGCGGGCAATCCGGCGCGACAACCGTTCTTCGCCGTAGGTGTAGATCAAGTTGGCCAGCTCGGTTTCATCCCAGTGGTTGACGATGTCGGCGGCGGTGAGATCTTGGCGCGGGTCCATACGCATGTCGAGAGGGGCACTCTGGCGAAAGCTAAAGCCGCGATCGCCCACGTCGAGCTGCACCGAACTCACCCCCAAATCGGCCAAAATACCGCTGAAGGGCGCACCCGAGGGTTTGAATTCAGCAAAGTTACCGTGCCAGTAGGTAACGCGGTCACCAAACTCGGCCAGGTTAGCCTGGGTGGCTGCGATCGCCATATCATCTTGATCAATCGCCACCAGGCTCACCGTAGGATCGGCCTCTAAAATCAGCCGACTGTGACCGCCGCCGCCAGCCGTGGCATCTAAGTACCGCTGACCGGGCTGAATATTGAGGCCCTCGATCACCGCCTCAGGCAGTACCGGCACATGATGAAACTCTGGCTCTGCCATCAGTAATCTCAATCTCTACTTAGGATCGCAAACTCAGGCGATACCCTTTAAGATACTCAAAGATACAGCACAACTAGCCGCTGGCGTTTGAGTAGCCCCTATGTCAATCATTGAAACCAAGACAGAACCCATGGTGCTCAACATGGGACCGCACCACCCCTCCATGCACGGGGTTCTGCGACTCATTGTCACCCTCGATGGCGAAGACGTACTTGACTGCGAGCCGGTGATTGGCTATTTGCACCGGGGTATGGAAAAAATCGCCGAAAGCCGTACCAACGTTATGTTTGTGCCCTACGTTAGCCGCTGGGACTACGCGGCGGGCATGTTCAACGAAGCGATCACGGTTAACGCCCCCGAAAAACTGGCCGACATCGAAGTACCCAAGCGGGCCAGCTACATTCGCGTCATCATGCTGGAGCTGAACCGGATTGCCAACCACCTGCTGTGGCTTGGTCCCTTCTTAGCCGACGTGGGTGCCCAAACTCCCTTCTTCTACATCTTTCGCGAGCGCGAGATGATCTACGACCTGTGGGAAGCCGCCACGGGCATGCGCCTGATCAACAACAACTATTTCCGCATTGGCGGCGTCGCTGCCGACCTCACCTACGGTTGGATCGACAAGTGCCTCGACTTCTGCGATTACTTTTTGCCCAAGGTCGACGAGTACGAGAAGCTAATTACCAACAATCCCATCTTCCGCCGCCGCATTGAGGGGATTGGCACCATTTCTCGCGACGAGGCGATCTCCTGGGGGCTGTCTGGTCCCATGCTGCGCGGCTCCGGCGTCAAGTGGGATCTACGCAAGGTCGACCACTACGAGTGCTACGACGACTTCGACTGGGATGTGCAGTACGAAACCGGGGGCGACTGTATGGCCCGCTACCAGGTACGGGTGCGCGAAATGCGCGAGTCGGTAAAAATCATTCGTCAGGCCTGCAAGGGTCTGCCCGGCGGCCCCTTCGAAAACCTGGAGGCCAAGCGCATGGCCGAAGGCCCCAAGTCGGAGTGGAACAGCTTTGACTACCAGTTCATCGGCAAAAAAATTGCCCCTACGTTCAAAATTCCGGCAGGTGAGCACTATGTGCGCTTAGAGAGCGGCAAAGGCGAGTTGGGCGTCTTCATCATGGGAGACGACAACGTCTTTCCCTGGCGGTTTAAGATTCGCGCGGCCGACTTTAACAACCTGCAAATTTTGCCCCACATCCTAAAAGGGGTCAAGGTAGCCGATATCATGGCCATTCTAGGCAGCATCGACATCATTATGGGCTCGGTAGATCGCTAATCAATATCGCTCATCAATCAAGTAGGGCCGCACCCCAACCCAGGTTTTTGAGCCGATAGATTACTATAGCGATGGCAGCCTTGCCTGGGGAATGGGTAAGGCAATTGCCATCTGGCTAGGGTTCGCCGCCGCTGGTCTCCTGTTCCTGATTGTCCCGTTGCCTGTGACCTCACTGCCTTCTAGTTCATCTCGTCACCTTGCTCGACAGCGCCGTATTCAGCAGGTGAAACGGCGGCGGGCAACTGTTGCTCTTTTGCTGCTGTTGGCGATCGGGGTACTGGGGGTGCGATCGCTGCCTCGCCCGGCGCTGCGACAAATCCAAGAGACCGTATGGGTTAGCCATCCTGAACCACTGGCGATGGCTGGAGGAGACCCCTACATTCGTGCCCTCATGCGCACCATTTCTGCCGCCGAATCTAACACCAACCAGCCCTACAACGTGCTCTACGGTGGCGACATGGTCCAGCAGCTCAACCGCCACCCCAACATCTGCATTGAGATTGTGGCTGGCCCCAACCGGGGGTACTGTACCACCGCAGCCGGGCGCTACCAGTTTTTAACCGATACCTGGCAGGAAAAAGCCCTCCGGTACCACCCTAAAGCCTCTGCCTGGTTTAGCGCTTGGGGAGACTATAGCTTTGACCCCGAGTCGCAGGATGTCGTGGTCTACAACTGGCTCAAAGATACCTCGGCCTGGGATCTCGACATTCCTACCGCCCTGCGCGATGGTCGCCTTGACGAGGTTCTACGCCGCCTTTCTGGTACCTGGACTAGCCTCGGCTATGGTATCGAGTCCAATAGCATGACCGCCCGGCTGCCCCGCATCTACAGCAATTTGCTCAAGGAAGAGCTAGCGCTGTCATCCTCTGGTCGATTACCTTAAAGCGGCTGGGTTGGCTGAGCGTGAATGCTTTTGGCCAGAGGGGCCGAGGGCAGCTGACGTTCAATACCAGCGTTGCTGCCCAACTCGATGTCTTCGTCGGCGAAGGTGTTGGCCGCCGCTACTCCCCCAGCAATCGTCAAGGCCGCTGTTACAGCCGTAGTCATGCTGGTTAGGACACTCACAAATCCCCAAAACGTTCAAACGTTTGAACGTTCAGCTAGAAAATGTCTCAACCGGCCTGGCTACAGTTATAAAAGAGCCGTCAATCGCTGTTTTAGGCGAGGTATGCTGCGCTGCGGGCTTTTGAATCTCGGCTTCAACATCGTCAATATCAATGAAGATGTCTTCTTGCACAGCGGGGGGCAACTGAACCTGTGTACCTTTGGTTTGTTTGGCCTTGGCCAACTCATCGATCTGGTGCTGGTGCCCGGTATGGTCAAAACCCGCAACGATCACCTGCGGCGGCAGTATTTAGCGGAGTGGGGCGAAGATGGTTTGGTGATGCCAGTGCCGATAGATCGAAATTTGGTCGCGGCCCAAAGCGTTGCACAGCCCCAAAATGACTCAATGCAGCAGCTTTTGAGGGCGGCCCACGCCAATGGGGGCAGGCTCTCAAAGGCGCAGGTAGCCCTGCATACCGGACTGAGCACAGAGCGGGTAGACGCCCTAATTCAGGAGGCGCTGCACTGCGGCTATGCCGATATCACCAACGATCCAGACTCTGGAGCGGTGCGCTACGTGTTCGATGTGTAGTGGATGCGATGGTCAAAGACCGGCACAGGGGTGCCAACGCTCATTCCCTATCCCCAGCTCGGCGTTGCTGGATTGAGGCATGAATTCGGGGAAGGGCAAACGACCGTTTGCCCCTACCAGAGGCGTTGAATTGTTGACTTATACCTGAGTTCAGCCCCCGTTCTACTGCGCCTTCATCCAGGCGAGGCATTTCTGCATGTGCTGGTGCATGGTGGCTTTGTCGGCGTGGTGGCGGCGACCGTGGCCGGGCAGCACCCACTCAAAGTCATAAGCGGCCAGCTTTTCCATCGACTTAATCTGCTCAGGCCACGAGTACCAGCAGACGGTGCGAAAGGCGTGAAGCTGATGCAGCCGCGCCGACCAGGCCAGGTGGTCGCCGGTAAACAGCACCCGGTTGTCATACAGCAGAACCGTATGCCCTTTGGTGTGGCCCGGCACCGGAATAATGGTGAGGTCGGGCGCTAGGTCCACCGGGTCGGTGCCCTGGAGCTGAATTTCGACGGCTGCGGTGCCACGGTTGATGTCGTCGGCGTGGAGAATACGCTGGCACCCAAACCGCTCATGAAACTGCTGATGATCGGCCACATCATCCTGGTGGGTGAGGTAGAGGTAGCGTACGCCGCCCAGGGCTTCGAGTTGCTTGACCAGGGGGGCGGCAAAGCGGGGCGAGTCGACCAGCACGTTTCCCTCGGGCCGCTGAATCAAATAGCTGGCCGCCCCGTAGGACTTTTCGGAGTGGTAGCCGCAGTGGTAGACATTTTCGGTAATGGGGATGGGGAAGCTGACCTGGGCCGCCTTCATATCTTTGGGCGGCGTGACGGTGCCAATGGAGGCCGTAGGGCAGGCCAGCACCGCTTGCAGCGCAGCCAGCCGTTCGGCCTCGGTTTCGGGCTGGTGAAAGACCGCCGACTGCTCGTCGTCGCGAGAAAAGATATCCGGGGCCATCCAGCGGCAGGTATCGCAGTCAATACAGGAGCTATCGACGTAGATATCGCCCGCTACGTTTTGGGGGCGGCGATCGCGTAGGTGAGCCATGGTAATTACCCATCAATAGGTTGAGTCTATCGCTGGGGAGGGGCAACTGTGGGGCGGCTGTAGGGTGGGCACTGCCCACCATTGGGGCAACTGTTTTCTAGCAGTCGCCTTAATCTCGGCCAAAGAGCCGCTTCAGCGGATTGGAGGCAATTTGTCCCAGCGGAGTGCGAGTGCGCTTCGCGGCCTGAACCGGGTCGTCAGCGGTGAGAATGTCAACGGCGCGATCGAACTGTTTGTCGCTGTCGGATTGATTGGTGTTAGAGACAAAGGTGGCAGCCGGTGCGTCGGCCTGGGCGTCAGACATAGCCGTTTGGTAGGCCTGATTTAGACTCGGCAGACTGGCCGCGATCGCAGGCAGTTCCAAAATTCGAGTTTCTAAGCTCTGACCAATAGCATGGAGCTGCTTTTGTAGCCCCTCGGGCAGGGCGCTGTCTTGTCGACCCAGGGCGGTGATAAAAGCGGTCAGCGTTTTTTCTTGTTGAGGGTTTAAAGTAGGCATGATTATTAAGGTATAAACAGTACTGCAAAAGGGGCGATTCCCCAGAGGGGACGCTGCGCGATCGCAAGGTGCTTATGCGATCGCCTGACGCATCAAAACCAACCCCGATGGCGCGTTGGGCGATTGCTAAAATACGCTCTACAGCGCAGCTTAGATCGAGGTTTTTAATTTAAAGGTCTTGCTCTTTGATAGTAAGAAACTTTGCCGGGGGTGATGTCGGTTCATGACATAAATCCCACCCTGGGCAGAGCCGTTTGCTGTGCCGAATGATTGCGCGCCTCAGCGGATTCGCTACCCCTTACCGAGGCGGAGCTTGGGTACCAGGGTGGGGTGTGGGGGCTGTAGCCAAAATTGATGTCATGCCCTAGGGGCGTTCGGCGTGGATGTAGTCAACAAACCAAAACTTGGGCTCTAGCCCAAAGCGCAGCCAGGCGGCGACCCCCAGCCCCAGCAGGCCCAAACCCACCAGAGGCACACCGGGCCAAAGCCGCCAGGCATCGGGCAGTATCGCCACCAGGGCCAGGCTCGCGACAAAGTAGATCAGCAGACCCCACTGCAGGCGCTGAACAGTCTTGAGGGCACTGCGGCAGCTGTGGCAGTGCTGCGTATGCTGATGGTAGCGATCTAGCATTTGGCGATGGTCTGGGGATGGGGCCAGGTCTAGGGTCTGGGGCTGCCAAAAGGGACGGTCGGGCAGATAGCGATCGCACCATTTGCGAAATTCAATCACCATGCGATCGGCGGTGGCGGGCAGTTTGTAGGCCGTCTTCCAGTCCTGGGTTTGCAGCTGCTGCTGTAACCGCTGCGCCTGCTGGTGCAGCAACACCATATCGCCATCCAGCACGGCATTGCGGGTTTTAACGTGGGTCCACCAGCGGGGCATAAGCCGGTGCAGGGTCAAGGCAAAATTGCGGGGAAACTGGGCCACAATTCGGCACTTGCCAGGGACCGTTGGCACGCAGTAGGTCACCAACCCCACCTGATTGCCCTGATCGCCAAAGTTAATGACATATTCCACCCGGCAGGGGGGCTCAAAGGTAATGTGGCTATTGAACCGGCCTGTAGATTCTGCTTCGATGCGCTCTGGGGTCGAGGTGAGAATTTGCAGCGGCAGCGGCGCAGCCTGGGAGCGCTTGCCCTGAATGCCGTGGTGGGCAAAGGGCACGTGGGTGGGGTCAACCACGTTTTCGACCAGCGTTTGCCAGTCGTATTCCAGGTCGCGCACGTAGGAGTCCCACACAAAGCCCTTACCGGCATCGATTTGAGGAGACAGCGGCAGCGGGGTTTGCTGCGCTAGCTCGGCACTCTCGGCATCGGGCCAGACCCACAGCAAATCGTTCGCGATCTGGGTGGGGAGCACCGTCGCACAGAGCTGGGGCTGCTGGTCGGGGTGAAAGCCCGCCTCGGCCTGGGGCACCGACTGGCACACGCCCTGAGCATCAAACTGCCAGCCGTGATAGCTACACATCAGGTGGCCACTCTGTTCGTCTATGCGGCCTTCACTCAGGGGGGCCAACCGATGGGGGCACTGATCGACAAAGGCCTGATAGGTGCCAGAATGCCGTGGCTGCCAGATCACGATCGGCACGCCCACGACCGTGACGGCGGTGGGATAGCTGGGCCTGAGGTCAGCGACGGGGGTCACTGGATACCAGTGCTGGCTGAAGTTGAAGGCGTCTGTCATCGGTAGGGGCGATCGCGCTTAGGACGACTAACAGTCACGGTCTGCCCACCCTTGCACCAGACCAGGGTCAGCAGTTCTCGAAGATGACTGTAGCAGGTTGGCCCCGGCTCAGCGACGAATCGCAAAAAAGTGAGATATGGATTGCGCAGTTTTATGGCAATGCGGCAGAACCATAGCTGCGATGAGGCTTTAAGCATTGTGCGTGGGTGTGGGAGTGCCAGCATTGGGATTCTGTGGGTCGTGTGTGCGTGGTGCGTGTGCCAGCGTTGGGGCTCTGGGTGTCAACGTCGGGACTTTGGAGGTCAACGTTGGGTCTCTGAGTGCCATACATGGGTCTGCGAGTGCCAGCGTTGGGTCTCTGGGTGGCATCGTTGGGACTCTGAGTGTACCCCTGTTAAGGTGAACGTTTGTTCTCCTTTTGCTTGAGGAGCCGAGCGGTGGCAACATGGGGATGCTTCGGATTAAACGGCTCCTTTTTAGCAGGTTTTTTGGGACCTCTGGGAGAGGACGAA
>NZ_JADEXE010000093.1 GCF_015207265.1 Nodosilinea sp. LEGE 07298
GCCCTGCCCACTGTCGAACTCATCCCGCTCCACGGGGCGATCGTCACCCAGCAGCCAATGACCCTCGATGTGCTGGTGCGAATTACGCCCCCAGCCGTCACCCTCAAGGCCGATCGCGTGCCGCTCAACCTCAGCCTGGCGATCGATCGCTCTGGCTCCATGCAGGGGCAAAAAATGCACTACGCCCGCGAAGCCGCCCGCTTTGCCGTGGAGAATTTGCTGCCCTGCGATCGCATCAGCATCGTCCTCTTTGACGACCGCATCGAAACCCTGGTGCCCAGCACCCTGGCCACCGACAAAAATACCCTGCTCGAAAAGCTCAGCCATGTCCACTCGCGGGGCTCGACTGCGCTCCACGCGGGCTGGGTCGAAGGTGGCGTGCAGGTGAGCCAGTACCTCAACCCCGCCCAGCTCAACCGGGTAATTGTGCTCTCCGATGGATTGGCGAATGTGGGGGAGACGAGGCCGGATGCGATCGCTAGCGATGTCCACGGATTGGCCCAGCGCGGCGTCAGCACTACTACCCTGGGCATTGGCGACGACTACAGCGAGGATTTGCTGGCAGCGATGGCCCGCAGCGGCGACGGCAACTTTTTCCACATCGAGTCTGCCGAGCAATTGCCGACGATCTTTGAAACCGAGCTGTCGGGTCTAGCCGCTACCCTGGGCCAGCGGGTCAGTTTAGGCGTCAAACCCGGCAACGGCGTCACGGTCATGGACGTGCTGAATGACTTTGATATGACCGACACCCGGCGCTACAAACTGCCCAACCTGATGGTGGGTTCGGCCATTCAGGTAGTAGTGCGATTGCAGGTGCCCGCCCTAAGTCAGAGCAGCGAACTGTTGCAGGTTCGGCTGGCCTGGGATGATGCAGAACAGCCCGGTCGGCAGGTGCTGCGGGCTGGGCTGGAGCTGCCCCTGGTGAGCCCTGCGCAGTTTAGCGACTTCCCCGCCAACCCAGCGGTGCAAGAGCAGGTAGCTTTGCTGATGGCGGCTCGCGCCCGTCGCGAAGCGGTCATGTACTCTGACCGGGGCGACTACGCTGCCGCTGGTATGTCCCTAGCCAATGCTCGGATGGAGATGGCCGCGATGGCACCCAGTGAGGCGCTGCTAGAAGAGCAGTCCATTCTGGAAGATTTAGAGGCTGACTACCAGAGCGGCAATGTGACCAGCGCCCGCAAAAAGGCGTTTTCGCAGTCGTTTAACCTGTCGCGTACGGGCAAGTCTAAGCCCCAGCGATCGATGGATTCTAAATAGAGAGCTGCACTAGTACAGTTTTACGCTAAGAATAAGGGTTAGCCTTTCCAAAAATCTAGCGTTTGCGAAGTGAAGAATCCCTATCTCGCGTGGGATTAAGCTCCTTCGTTTTGCGGCTCCCCAGAAGCAATGGAGCGAAGGAGATAACACAAGTAGGATTCACCTGTTTTCAGCCCTCTCTTGATGCGCCAGCGCTTAGTTTAGCGTTAAGAAATCCAAATTCATCTTCCCACGACGCTATATCTGGATTTGTCTTAGAATGAGCAAGTTCTATCGTGAGGGCATTGCTGAAGCCTTCCTTCAAGATAGGATAATTGTACTACAGGTTAACCAAGGCAATACGCATGCCCAAGTGGAGCGTCAAAACAGAATTCTCCTTTGATGCCGCCCACTACATCAAAGACTATGATGGCCCCTGCGGGCGCATGCATGGGCATACCTATCGGGTGCGCGTTGAGGCCACCACCTCTCAACTGAGAGCGTCGGAGTTTTGCCCCCATCCGGTTATGGTGGCCGACTTTCGTACCCTGCGCTGGGCGAAGAAAGACATGCTCAAGGGTGGGCTAGATCATTGTGTACTGAATGATGTGCTGCCTGAAGGCTATGAAACCACTGCTGAGATGATTGCCCAGTACATCTATGACAAGACGAAGAAGTCTCTCCCCGACGGTATTCAGCTAAAAGTGGCAGTCTCGGAAACGCCGAATTCCTGGGTTGAGTATGAAGATGATTGAACGCTCAAAGGAGGTATCCTATGCCGGTCGTTGTCACTGAAGAGTATGTGAGCCCTGAGGTCTTCTGCAAAGTCGCAGGGCAATCCGTATACCGGGTTTATAAAAATGGTGATGCTTCTTCTCCAATGACCTTTCAATTCTCCACCAGTAGGGATGAAGGTAATCTTAGGTGTCAGTTTGACATCCGTGATATTGCCGCTGCACTGATGGATCAAGATCCCGCCTTCCCCCTTCCGGTATCGCGCCCCCATGGCGTTGATCACGAGTGGACTGAAGCAGGGAAAATCTTGGTCATTCGAGATGCCTTATCCCACCAGCTCCTCCCTGTGCCCGATGAGATAGATGATTGGTGGCAAAACTATACCGAGTCTGGTGCTGTTCACGCTATAAATGAAAATGATCTCCCCGACTACGACCTCCCAGACGGCTGAATTTTCAGCATTACCGTTAGAACTGCCTGTGGTTGAAACGTTCCACTCCATTCAAGGGGAAGGGGTGTGGGCAGGTACAAATGCCTTCTTCATTCGGTTAGCCGGGTGCGACGTGGGTTGCCCATGGTGCGACACTAAGCAATCGTGGAACCCCAAGCGCCATTCTCTAAGAACCCTTGAGGGATTGGTTGCGGAGGCTCGATCTGCTAATCCTGAAATTGTCGTGATCACGGGAGGAGAGCCCTTGATGCACGAGCTTTCTAGCCTAACTGAGCAACTTAAAGCGGCCGGTCTTCAGACCCACCTTGAGACATCCGGTGCTCATCCCTTTAGCGGCACCTTTGACTGGGTGACGTTTTCGCCCAAGCGATTTAAGCCTCCCCATGCCAGCATTTATGCCCATGCCAGCGAACTCAAGGTTGTCATCGGAGATGAGGCTGATTTGGAGTGGGCCGAGCAGCAATCCACTCAGGTCTCATCCACCGTTGCCAAATTGCTGCAACCCGAGTGGGAAACGCCTAGCAGTCGCGACAAAGTGTTTGCCTACGTCTTGAAACATCCCCAGTGGCGCGTTAGCCTTCAAACTCATAAATTCTTGGGAGTCCAATAGCTATGCCCCAACCCAAAGCCATTGTCCTTCTTTCAGGTGGCCTCGATTCTGCTACGGCAGCAGCCCAGGCGATCGCAGACGGCTATACCCCGGTCGCCATTTCCTTTCGCTATGGCCAGCGCCATGATCGAGAATTAGAAGCTGCGCGCAACATTGCGGCCCACATGGGCATTCAAGATCACTACGTGATGGAGGTGAACCTGGCTCAATGGGGTGGTTCTTCTCTGACAGATATGAATGAGACCCTGCCCCAGGACGGTGTTCAGTCTGAGGTAATTCCCTCGACCTACGTGCCTGGGCGGAATACGGTATTTATTGCGATCGCGCGCTCTTTAGCAGAGGCCAAACAAGCTGAGGCGATCTACCTGGGCATTAACGCCGTCGATTATTCGGGGTACCCCGACTGTCGGCCTGAATATTTAGAGACATTCCAGCAGTTGGTTCATCTGTCATCCAAGGCTGGCCTAGAAGGTAAGGCCCCTAGGCTGATCGCTCCGTTGGTGATGGATTCTAAGGTCGCGATCGTCCATCGTGCCCTAAGCTTGGGTGTTCCCATCCAAGAAACCTGGTCGTGCTACGAAGGGGGCAAGGAACCCTGTGGACGCTGCGATTCGTGCCGGATTCGGGATAAAGCCTTAATTGACACCGGACGCCCTGATTTGGCAACGTTGATAGGCCGACGACTACATGCCCAGGAGATTGAATGCCCTACCCCCGTGTTCTAGTCATTACATCCTGCACTGGGGAAAAGCGGTTTAAGCCTGAGAAGCAACTCACGATAGAAGATTTCAAGGATGAGGCTCGGCTCATAGATCGGGAAGTTGAACTAGGAGATTACGCTTGCCCTGCCAGTGAAATGTACACCGGAATGCAGCACCTGCGGTTGATGGAAGGTGTCCAGAAACTCCGTGATGCCCTCGGACATAAAGCTCTGGATGTGAGCATTTTATCAGCAGGCTATGGGGTGATTTCTGAGAGGCAAGTGATTGTGCCCTACGAAGTCACCTTTAACGGCATGAAATCCCGTGAGGTCGATACTTGGGCGATTCATTTGGGTGTTCATGATGCGATCGCATCCCTCATCCCCGCTTATGATCTCATCTTTTTTCTGCTAGGCGATAACTACCTCAGGGCAGTAACCTTACCCCTGGCATCTCGGGTTGATCAGACTTTTGTTTTCCTGGCTTCACGAGGGCAAGCTGATGGCATTCAGGGTATGGCAGCTAAGACTTATGTCATGCCGTTATCAAACCCGGAGGCGAAACGGTACCGCTACGGGATGGTTGGGCTAAAGGGGTTTTTATTCAAACAGTTTGCTGAAGTAGTTGCCTCTCAACCGACCTTGCTTAAGGAGGTCTACGAAACACCGCAAACGTTCCAGACCTTGATTGATCAACAAACTGCCGAGAATCAAACCATTCAGCTGGCTATGGCTGAAGTCTTTCAGCAGGTGCCCTCTACACCTCGAAAGAGAAAAAGCATCTCTAAAAAGACAACCGTCAAAAAAGATGATCTTCTGACAATCCCAGATGTTCCTCCTGCACCTAATCAGCATTTAGGAACTCAATACTTTATCCCTGAATGGGATGATAGAGTTTATCCAAAATATAACTTTCTGACTGAGAAAGTCCCAGAGGATCGGGATCCCTATAAAGATGATGTCTATGCCCATGAGATGTATCCTCAGCCCAACTACAACGGCATTCTAATTTCTAAGATCGTTATTGACAGCAGCCAGACAAAACGAGAGCGCTTTGAGAAAGTTGGAGTACATAATTTTGTGCGTTTCTCTGGCGACATCATGGGAGATTGTGGAGCCTTTGGCTATGTCAAAGAAGATGAGCCGCCCTATGAAACCGATGAGATTCTCGACTATTATGAACGGCTAGGCTTTAACTATGGTGTCAGTATTGACCATCTAATCTTTGGGCCATTTGCAGTACCAGGAATTCGAGAGAAGCGATATAACCTAACACTTAAGAACGCCGAAGATTTTTTGGTTCGCCACAAAGCCCAACAATACAACTTCAAACCCATCGGTGTAGCCCAGGGTTGGAGTCCAGAAACCTATGCCGACTCGGTTAAGGCCTTAATCCAGATGGGGTATGACTTTATCGCGATCGGCGGTTTAGCCCGCGCTCAAAATCGAGAAATCATTCCGGTGCTAAAGGCTATTCACCCCCATGTAGACCCCCATGTGCGTATTCACTTGTTTGGGGTGGCACGGGTTGAAGCTGTACCGCTGTTTCAACATCTAGGCATTACCAGCTTTGACTCTGCCGGGCCATTACGCCAGGCATGGCTGTCGTCAGATAAGAACTATCACACGCTGACAGGCAAGCACTATATGGCAATTCGGGTGCCGCCTGTGACTGGCAATCGAGCCAAGAAAGTGCTGGATGCCGGTCATTATGACTGTGAGACGTTGGAGCGATTGGAGCAAGATGCTTTGGCTGCTCTCAGAGAGTATGATGCTGGCCGTTTAGGTATTGAGGCTACTCTGGAGGCAGCAGCAACTTACAACGAGGCACTTGATCTGTCGGAGGATGAAGATAAACCTGAGAAGCTAGAAAAGCTACGCGCCAAGCGACGGCAGAAATATCTGGAAACCTTGACCGATAAGCCTTGGAAGGCTTGCGCCTGTGAGATTTGCGAACAAGTTGGTATTGAGGTGGCTATCTTCCGAAACAACAACCGGAACCGGCGTAGAGGCTTTCACAATACTTACGTTTTCTATAAGCGTTTAGCTGATCTGCTGTAGAACGGCGCTTAAGTCGAAAGTTTTATCATTTAGAGGAATGCCAGATCTTTTGTAAGCTTTACCCGATTTATTGTCTTCGATTTAATGTAAAAGTTACAGCACTCTTACCTTCAACTCCAATTCCTGTTCCCATTAGTTTAAAATCTCCATTAGTTGTAATCTCTGCACTAAATTGAACTTCGCTTAAATGGAATGCTCCATTAGCTTCCACATCTTCTTCGATAATGGACTGGAGATTACTCATGAACTCTTTAAACTGTTGCCGAAGATTGCTCACGGACATTGGATTGCTGACTAGTTCTTGGCGTCCAGAGCGGGATGAATTTTCGTCTTCTAAGGTGATGACTTCAATAGTAGCTTCTTTGTCAATATTCACTGTTTTGTCTCCCTATAAGTAAATCAAAAATGCTTGAAAAGCTTAATTTATTTGAGATATAGACGAAGCAACTTTCAAGAAATTTGTCTTGATTTCTAAGAGCAGAGCCTCAGCCTGATCAAGATTTTGCTCATTGATCGCAGTTTCAAATGTCGATAGGGCATCCTGCATTCTCCCTTCATCATCCGCTACCTGCCGTAGTCGCTGCAACTCTTCTTCCAGCAAAAACAGACGAGCAGTGGCCTGATCCGCCTCCTGGTAAATTTCAGCTTCCCGTAGTTTTTCCGCTACCTCCTCCTGCGTCAAGCGATACACATGGTCAAAGGTGGCTTCCACCGGTTCACCATCAGTACTGGCGTCCTCTGCTTTCACATGGAGAATGCCGTCGTGGTCTACCTTAAACATACAGTGGATCCTAGGTTCCCCAGCAGGACGAGAGGTCGCCAGGTTGAGCACCACGTCGCCAATGTGGGTGTTGTCGATCGCCACTGGCCGTTCCCCCTGGTACACCCGAAAGCGGATGCGTTCCTGTCCATTTCGCTGGGTCGTAAACGCTTGTGGGCCTTTGCGCCACTTGGTAATGGGAATCTGCTGATTACCCTGGATAATCACATCCATCTTGCCATTGGCTAACTCAATGCCTAGAGAAAGCGGTGTAACATCCCAGAGGGTGACCTCATCGCGAAGGTAGCCTTGCAGCCTTGCAGCTAGTACTGCCGCACCGCGAGCGACCGCTTCGTCAGGGTTAACCGAGTCATTGATAGTCCAGCCAAAGCGGGTTTTCAGAGCCGCTTTGACAGCAGGAGTGCGAGTCTGCCCTCCGATCATCAGTACCTGGTGAATGTCCTCGGGTTTGAGTCGGGCCTTGGCCAGCACCGAGTCGCAAATGGCCAGCGATCGCTCAATCAAGGGCAGCAGCAACTGCTCAAACTGTGTGCGGGTGATGGTGGTCTTCAATCCAAGAACCTGACCCTTAACGGTACAGAGGTTGGGCAACTCAACGGTGTGTTGCTCAGCCTTCGTTAGGGCGATTTTGAGCGATCGGGCTGAGTCCTGCAGGCGGGCGCGAAGATTGCGGTCTTGGTCGAGTTGCAGCGACACGCCATGCTGAGCCTCAAAGGCTTGTTTTAGCCAGTGGGTTACCACCCCATCAAAGTCATCGCCGCCTAGGTGGGTATCTCCATCCGTTGCCTTAACGCGAAATAGGCCGCCGGGCTTAATTTCTAAAATTGAGATGTCAAAGGTACCGCCCCCCAGGTCGTAGACGGCAATGATTTGAGGTTCTTTCTTAATGCCAAAAGCTAGGGCCGCAGCGGTAGGCTCATTGATAATACGGGGAACGTGCAGCCCGGCGAGTTCAGCGGCTTCTTTGGTAGCCTGCCGCTGAGACTCGTTGAAATAGGCAGGGACCGTGATCACTGCTTTGGTGATCGTTCGCCCTAACGTGTCTTCGGCGTTGGCTTTAAGGTGCTTAAGCACATAGGCCGAGACCTGAGGCGGGGTAAGAAGCAGTTTGCCAACCTGCACAGCCACCTTTCGCTGCTGAGCCTCCTGAATGCCGTAGGTCATTAGCCGCTGGTCTTGGCTGACCAACTCATCACTAAAGGTGCGGCCAATAAAGCGCTTGACAGAATAGACTACCCGCTCAGGATGGGCCAATATTTGCTTTAGAGCGGCCTTGCCAACCGTGGGTTCTTGCGCCTCTGGATCAAACAGCACCGCTGAGGGGATCACGCGATCGCCTTCTTCGTTAGGCAGCAACCGCACCTGCTCAGCCTCGGCGTCCCAAATGGCGATGGCTGAGTTGGTTGTGCCCAGGTCTATACCCAGAATGTCTACCTCGTCCACAGGCTGCTCCACCGTAGTTATGCAAAAGTTTAACCGCTCCGGTTTGAATCAAAGGTAAACCCTAGATTCCTTTAATAGCTAAAACAGTTCAATCCGCAGGGGGTACCGATCCACAGGTTACTGCCTCCGTTTGAGTTAGGGCTAAGGGTGAGAGCCAAAATGTGGTTTCCGGCCAGGCCACTGGTCTGCACCGTAAACTCGTCCACCACTTCCCAGGTTTGCTGAGTTGGCTTCAGTCGGTACAAGCCTAAATCCGTTCCGACCCACAATCTCTTAGTCTGCGGATCCCAACCTAGGGCAGTAATGGCTCGGCGAGCCAAGTCTTCCACCTGTTGCCATCGCTTGGCTTTACCCCAGTAGAGCCCTCGCTGAGTCCCTACCAGCAGGGGACGCTTGGGCAGAGCCAGCAGCGTGCGAATATCGGCGCTGCTAATATCCCCTGGCACGGGTTGCAAGTCGTTTCTGCTGGGCAAGTAGCGAAATAGCCCAGCAGAGGTACCCACCCACACATGGTCGGACTCCGCCTGGGCGATCGCCTGAATCCAGCCCGTTTTCAATGCCTGGGCGGGCAATACCAGCTTCCATTCCTGCCCCTGATGCTGGTATAAGCCGTTCATGCCCACCACCCAATAGCCGCCACCGGGATTAGGGGCCATGGCCAATACTAAATCGAGGTCGGGCAGTTTAGGGGCGCTGTCTACAACTCCCTCAGCCGTCAAGCAGCTTAATCCTTCTGTCCAACTGGCGATCCAGGTCTCTCCTTGGCCATCGGTCACCACAGCACGAATATCTTGACCCAACTGCCCCTGGCGTCGCCACACATCGGTCACCAAGTTCCAGCGAAAGAGCCCCTGGGCAGTACCCATCCAAAGCTCTGGGCGATTCTGCTGGGGAATGGCTAAGGCCTGCACCATATTGCTAAAGGTGGCGGGAGGTTTGCTACCCACCGGCAGGCCAATGTCATCGGGGGGAGACTGGCTAGATTGAAACTGAATATCGCTAAAATCTCCCCGCCAGAGGCCGCTGTGACTGCCAATCCACACCTCGTCCTCGCTGCCAGCGCCTAGGGCCACAATGGGAGCCTCCACCGAGAGTTTCTTTAGGGGTCGCCAGTCGTTTTCGGTGGCCAGGCCCACCTGTCCTCGGCAGGCCATCCATAGGCCGTTGGCGGCAGGGGCAAGGGCAGTGACTTCTCCCGCAGGCCACTGCTCTGATCGGTACACCTCGCCAGTATCAAGATCCACCCGCTCTAAACCGTAGAAGGTTGCTACCCAGAGATACTGTCCCTGCCGGGCCAGCTTGAGAATTTCAGGTCGAACGTACTCGCTCTGGCGCACCCAACCCTCGCCATTCCGTCTATGGATGCCTTGGGCATTACAAAGCCAGAGGTCGGTGTCATTCACAGCGGCGATCGCCCGAGGGGGATCCCCAGGGGTCGGCAGAGTCACCACTGGTGCTGCATCGGGCTGGTCAATGCCAAAGGTGCCGTCGGTGGTGGATACCCACAGTCGCCCGGAACTATCCGTTGTCAGGCGACAGATGGTGAGTTCTCCCAGGGGGGCATAATGCTGCCATAGCCCCTGCTCCAGGTAATACAACCCCAGGCGATCGCCACAACCGACCCAGACTCGCTTCTTGCCATCCACCGCAATGGCCATCGCCGCATTGCCGGGCAGGCCGTGCTCGCTGCCGTAGCGGGTAAAGCGCTCTAGGTCGGGCCACCAGTGCAGCACTCCACCCCCAGTCGCCAGCCAGATATCGCTCTGGCGAGACGCTATAGCTAAATCGCGCACGTGGCGCTGACTGGCATGGGTAGCCCAGGCCGGGTAAACTACCGCCGTCGCCCGTTCGTGACGAGGTTGGGCGTTGGCCACCGGAATCGGTAGGTCTTCGCCCCCCAAGGCAATGGGGAGATCGGAGCGGTCTTGTAGGTCAGTCATGGCTCTGCGATCGCCCCATCAACCTTCTCCCTGATTCTGAATATCTTCTAGAGGTAGGCCCAGGGCTTCAGCCACCTGCTCTGGGGTCAGCCCCATCTCCAACAGTCGAGGAATTGCTTCCCGCTGGCTTTGCTCTGCCCGTTGGGCACGCTCGTCGCCGATCAGCAGCAGATTCCCCTGGTCGTCCCACCACCGCAGCCACACCTGGCTTTGGTTCTGATAGCGACCTTCCCACAGGCCCAGTTCTACCCCCAACTCAGGAATGGGATAGTGCCCCCGCTCGTTGGGGGGAATGGGCTGATAGGAGCCGTGGAGAAGCTCGTATACCTCTAAGCTGCGATCGCTAATGCCGTAGATGCCGTAGTAAGGAGCCCGGATAATTTGCTCGTAGACCCAAAATTTGCCGGGTTTGGTGCCGGGCTGGGTTTGAGAGAGGGGGGTGCGATCGCGCTCCTCGGCCCCATTGCCACTGGCCAGTTCTAGCACCACCTGTGGCGCAATGTACTCGCGCCACAGCACGTAGGAGCGGCGATTTTGCCCATCTAAGTCGGCGGGCACGTTGGGCACGTAGAACCAGTCGGGGGCTTCTGCCCCCTTTTCCGGCGGGTCGGTTTCTCGCCAGTAGATGCCACAGTCTTGACCGATCACGTAGCGCCCATCGGGATGGAGCCGTTGCAGCACCAGGCCAATGGAATCGGTCAGGAAAATGCTCTGGGAATGCTCCTGAAAATTTTTCACAAAACTGCCATCGGAGTCAGGGAGCTGAGTGTGGTCTGGAAAAGCCCTAGGCAGAATGATTGTATCTCTGGTTTGGGTCATAGCTTCCTGCTCCCGATGTCAGTGCTAGGTTGATCTTAAGCGTTTACTCTCCGAACCTTCGGTCATTCGTGTCCACTCTTGGCGAAGATTCTCCAACTCAGCCCGTAGCTCAGCATTTTGATCGCGCTGCTGTTCGGCGTACTGAGCCAAAAAGGCCTGCCATACCTCTGGCCCCTTGGTGAACTGCTGCAACAAACCCTGGCGCGGATCGTGCTGGAGACCCTCAATCCGTTTTTGCAGCACCTCTAGTTGCTGCACCAAGGCCTTGGCCCAACCGGTAAGCCGTCGATGCTGGTCGGCGAGGGCTTCTTGTCGCCCTCGCTGTGTCCATACCGCCCCCCAGGGAAGGGTTTGCAGCACGTCGGCCAGGCTCACCAGCGGATCTTGGCACAGACCTTGAAGGGTGGCGACTAGCTCGCTATCGTCTTCGTTGGTCATGGGGTCTAGCACCTGAAAAAGATGCTCTAGCAGCACATCTTTTTCCACTGCTTCTGGGTCTGCCTCTCCATTCAGGTCACTGCTTAGGTCAAAGGCTGGAAAGGCATCGTCTCCAAAGGAGGCATCGTCTTCTAGGTCTTGGCCAAAGCTGTCAATCTGCTCCCGCAGGGTATCAATCTCAGACTGAAATCGAGCGGTCTGCCGCCGTAGCCCCCCGACGGCGGCTTGAAATTCGAGATAGACCTGGGCCAGGTCATCTTCTAACGGCGCAATCTCAGTTTTTGCTGTTTCAATCTGCTGGCGCAGGTCTTTGAGCTGCGCCAAAAGGGTACCGATAGTACCTTGCGGAAGGTCAGTCATTAGGCAGCACCTACCATCATCGGGGGTTGGGCTAGGCGATATTGGGCCGGGCTATACAGCCCATAGGCTAACCCTAAAGGATTGTGGTGCTTTTCTAAAAAGTGCCAGCGGCTAGCCTGCAGCGCCTGGCCAATAGTCATCTGCCCCGATAGAAAGTGGCTGTAGAACTGTCGGGCAAAGGCCGCCGCGAATACGTCAGGCACCGGGCAGGCTGTAGCGATCACTGCCCCTGCTTCGCGCCGGATAAACTCCTGGGGCAGGTTCAAGGTTTTGCGAAGCTGATCGGCCCCGCCTGCCGATTGGCAAGCATTGAGAAATACCAGCGGACGCCGCTGAAACTTTCCCTCGTTGGCGGCTAAGAAGGTAATGCTGCCCAGTTCTATGACTTGGGTATCGTCTGGGGTGGCATCGTCATAGCTGACATCGTCTTTTAGCAGGGAGATGAGCAGGGTATCGGCATCGGTGCCGTCGGGTTTACAGTGGCAAGCAAAGTGCACCATGTTGTGGCTGGCCTGGTCTAGGTAGGCCAGGAGGGTTTCACCGTCTTGAACGGCTAGCAATCGTTTAATCGGGCTGAGCAGGCTACAGTGGCCTTTGTTGGCCACCATAATCAGCCGTTGAATAGCGGGCCACTCGATAGTATGGGCCTGGCGCAGGCGATGGTGCAGGCAAAACAGCATGTCCGAGGGAAACGCCTGCTCCATCACATGCTGAGAGATGTCGCGCTCTGGGGTGAGAATGCGAGCTGGGGTGTAGCGTAGCCCCCAAAATTGCTCTGGGTCACCGTCGTGGTAAGTATCCCCCGCGTAGAGCACTTCCCAGGGGAACAGCACTTTCTTAGAGACAAAGGTGGGGGCGGGCAACTCAACCCCCATTTTGGTCATCATTTGAAAGTTGCTGGTCAGGAGTTCCCTAGCCTGACTGGTTTGAAAAAACTTGCGGTAGGCAATGCGCCCCCATTTAGCCAATTCCACCAGAGAAGCCTGGCACAGGTCTGGGTCAATATCTAGGCTGTTGTTCCGCTTGACAATTTTTTCAAGCTTCCAAAAGACGTTGAGCACCTGATCAGTGAACTTTAACAGTTCGTCGTCGGTGGCAGTTTTCTCAAAGGTCTGCCAGCGAATGGTGTAAGCCTCTTTATCGCTGACGAAAATGGGCAAAAAAGCAGACAGAGACTGAGGTTGAATAGATGTGCTAATGCCTCCCATGGTTATTCGCCCTCCCCCGCTGCAATTTGGAGTGCAAAGGTGACACTGTGGATAGGCTCCGCACCATCGGCGAAGTGAACTTGCACGGGCACGGTTTCTCCGGCCATGTTTGGTGGGGCACTGAGGGTAAACCAGCCGAGATAGTTGCCGTTGGGGGTATGGCTCATGTCTACGGTGGTGGGGTTCACCTCTAGACCAAAGGCCACAATGTGTACTTGCAAATTGTCAAAGGCCAGGTCTTCGGCAACTTCGATGAGGCGGTCTTCGTGCCAGACGGGTGGGTCGCGGCGGAGGGTGAGGCGAAACCGCAGGGATTGGTTTGGCGGTAGGGAATCTTTGATGTCTTGCCCGATGGGCTCTACAACGGCGTAGCCTTTGCCTTCGATGGGTCGATATGGGCGAGCCATGGGGTCACCGTAGAGGACGTAGGCTAGCCAGTCGCACGATTCTGGAACAGCGATGCGGGCCATCTGACGTGCGGTGTGGAAGGCTTGGCCGAGGGCATCGCCCATCCAGAGGCGAGTGTAAAAGGTGCTGATAAAGGCGGCGTCTACGGCGGGGTCTACCGACCAAAGGGGGCCAACAAAGGCGCTGGCTCCTGCGCGGACGAAAGTAGGTGCCCAAGAATACTCTATATCTGTTGAATTTGGCTTATCTCCACGGGTATAGCTCAGAGTAACCAATGGATGATTCCGATAAATATTTAATTTTGAATTTTGAATCTGCTGTTCAACGGACTTATTGATGTTATCTTTAGCTGAGATTAAAATTGGCGCTTCAGATAGTTGATATTTTTCATCAAATTTATCTTCTCGGAGAATATGCAGGCCTTGAATAGAGTCAGAAACCGACAAAATATCTAACATTCCGCTGGGCAATAGCTTTGGACTAGGCGAACCCATAGAATTCAGCATCTTTGCCCAGTCTTCATGTTTTTTAACACTTTCAAAATAAGAAATACTAGCTGAACCAATAGGTATTTCTCCCCAGCAAGAATTACTCATATCTTGGAACCACCTTCCAATGATCAAGCACTCGCTCAGAAGATGCTTTCCGTCGCTCAAGAACTCCCATGGAATGGCAGTTTCTTGTTCAGTCAAAAACAACGCAAAGATGTTCTGTCGTGACGATAGAATTAAACGAAATGTATCTTGAAGGGCAAAAGGGATAAGCTTCTTAAATAGCTCGTGACCAAAATACCTAATATGCTTTAGCCATTCATCACAAGGACTGGCATGATCCTTTATTGTTTCTTTGAATATTTGATTCGCTTCATCAAATAAGCTAACTGGTATTTCTTCTGAAAGTATATTTAAATCACCTAGTCTGATTAGAGAATTGTCCAAAATCTTGAATTCATACTGAATCCTGCACGACAATCGATTTTTATGCCAAAGAGGTTTAGCGTTAAAGATGAAACTTGGCTGAGCAATAGGACGAGTACGAACTTTAATATATTCTTTCGGGAATATAGCTTCACTAAGAGGTTTTACATAAATTTCAATTTCGAGTTTGCTAATGAATTCAGAATCTCGGTAAAGTTCAACGGATAAACTTTTATCTCCTGTATATAGAGCAGTAAGCTTAAAAACAATCCGACCAATATTATCAGTCAGGTCGAAGGTTGAATCTAGTGGCAAACTCCCGACACTGTTTCCTTCTACCTGAAACCCTGGGGCATTTAGAAGTATATTAATATCATTTCCCTGACCATGTTTATTTAAGGTAGAAAATACGGGTTCATGATCAGTATCGTCACTTAAAATTAATAGTTCTAGATGAACTTCAAATATCTCCCCTTCTAAAACAATATCTTTGCTAGAAGATAATTCCAAGCTATATCTAATTTCATCTTCTTTTTGAAGCTGATCGTTTAGTTCTTTAAATATTTTATTTAATGATTCACTGCTTTCTAAATCTCTTAGTCCTATCTCAGGTTTAATTGACAGTTTTTCTAGATTGTCATAAATTTGCCTTAAAGATATTCCAGAATAATCATTTATGTAGGCAGACAACAGGGTCAAGGCCAGTGGATGAAAACAGAAATATTCACAGATTTTAAGAGCTATTTCCTGTTCCAATAAAATACTTTCACCAAAATTTTTAGATAATAGCTCTAAGGAGTTTTCTGGGGTTAGTGCTGACAGCTTAATAATTTGCTTCTCTTTTACAGTGGATTTTACAAGTCTTTTAAGAAAGCCTAGGTCAGAGACTTGGCGAGTAGTTGCAAGTACTCGAAAACGAGATCCAGGAGGGGGGAGATACGGCTTTATTTGCTCATAGCTACGAACATCATCTAGTACAATAAGAACTCTTCCTGGAGGCCAAATATTCCATTCCCAGTAGTTCTCCGTAACTACCTGTAAAGTTATCCCTGATCGGCCAATTATATATACATTTTCCCCTGCCTTAATGGCCTCATTATAAGGGCATACAGCATGCCAGTACGTACCCTGAAATCTGACTCTACTTCTAGCAACAGAGGTAACCTCCGTGTCCATTACTCCTGTTGATTCAGAAAAACGAAATACTCTTTCTCTGTTCCCTCTGGTGTCTGCAGAATCACTTTCACCTCCCAAGCTTTTCTTAGAGAAGCTTATAATCTGATCAATCAATCCTGATTCTGTGCCTGATGCAAGTACCCAGCAAATACCTCCTGAGTAGCCAAATAGATGCTCAATGGCATATTGTTTACACAATTCTGTCTTTCCAATTCCACCTGTACCCTGAACTATAACGACCACTTCGTCTTCTAAACTTTTATTGATGATTTTTAATTCTTCATCTCGACCAACAAATGATTGAGATGCAATGGGAATATTATTTGGTGTAGTATAGCGAGGGTTTCCAACAGTTGATTCATACTCCTGAAAAATCTTTTGAAATCTCGACTTCGCTCTCTTCAGTCTACCTCTTAATATTTTTTCACTGGGAGGCGGATTTTCTCCTCTCTGTTTTAATACTTCTCTTACTTCTTTCCATTTTAGTTCGTCAACAAGTCTTAAGCTGATAATTTCAGCATATTTAGGAACTTCCTCCTGCAACTTATTTAAAGCGCTTTTTACTATTGAAGATTCTTCAGCTTCAATTATTTCCCTGATTGAGTTGCTGCTATCTGAAAATAGTTCAGCGTTTTGAGAGGTCTGTACTGCTGAAGTCATACGTGGATTTCGAGAACTTTCGTCTGCAACCTCCCCTGTTTCAACGGTCTCTAACACCTCATTGCGAAGCATGGAAAAGGCTAGGCTCAAGTCAAGTAATTCATCCCCTGACTCTTCAAAGGGGTCTAAGCTGACAAGATGAATCAACTCACCTGTTGGAATGCCTGTCATTCCTCCTTTTTGGCTTCGCCGCAAGTAGTTGACAAAGCGGTACACAATAAGAGGTTGACGACGGATAGGGCGTAAGCAGTATTCCTCGATACTGGCTAGCATGAGTACATTACGCAACCTAGAGTCGTGGGTAAATGTTGAAATCCATGTAATTTGAGCAGTCAAGTGGCGATCGCTGCGCATCATCTCTTGAATCACTTCTTGGATCACATCAACCACGGTTCGACGGCGATCGCGACTAAGAGATACCCAGGCTTTAATTTTGTTTCGAATCAAAAATAAGCTACTTAATCGCTTGACAAGTCGCTGGTAGCCCTGTTCGGAGTTCACATTCAAGTATCGCTGCTGCAAAATTCGGTATCGATATTCGATCGCCTGTCGAGCAATAGCCTGGTCGGGTTCAGTCAGGCCAGTCAGACGTTCCGGAGATTCTCCTAAGAGCCAATTTACAATAGCCTCTCTATCCTCTGCATTGATTTCCGGATGTTCACTTGCTATTCTCTGTAACCACTGCTGTCTAAGTCCTTGAGCAATATTCATAATTGAATCTCCTAATGCTCAACAACAAATGCCACGCAGTATAAACGTTAGGCAGCCATTGGCGTGGGCAACGCAGCTAAACGATAGTGCGCTGGACTGTATAACCCATAAGCCAAGCCAAGTGGATTGTTATGCTTTTTTAGAAAATAACAACGAGTTTGTCTTAGCGCCTCTCCGATGGATGTCAGTCTAACTAGTTTTTGCCCAGTAACATCGTCTTCAACCACCTCGCCCTGCAAAAAACACGCATAAAATTTCTTGGCAAATGCTGCTGCAAAGCAGTCTGGCACTGGGCAAGCCGTAGCAATCACCGCCGCTGCCCCCTGCTGCATAAAATGCTTTGGCAAGTTAAACGTGCGCCTGAGGTCGTCTGGCCCACCGGCAGACTGGCAGGCATTGAGAAAGATCAGCGGTTGGTAGAGAAACTTACCATCCCGCAGCGAGAACCGGCGAGTCTCCAGTTCCAGAATAGGCGACTCTGCCTCAGTGGCCTCTTCGTTGATAAACGACACCAGCAGCATGTCATCGCCACGGGGGCTTTTTTGGCAGTGGCAGGCAAAGTGCAGCATGTTATGACGAGCGTTGTACAAATACTTAAGCAGGTCGTCACCCTTCAGGGCTGTGCCTTCGCATACGGCCAGCGAGCACCGAGGGCCAAAGACCGTAAAGCGATCTGCCTGAGTACCCCTGACAATGCGCTCAATCAGAGGGCGCTCGTGCTGGTGTGCCTGCATGAGCTTATGGTGCAGACAAAATAGCATGTCAGACGGAGAACTCTGCTCTGGCGGAAAGTCGATCACGTCTTTGCTGAAATCAAGAATGCGAGCTGGGGTATGGCGGAACCCCCAGAAGCAATCGGCATTCCCGGCTTCGTAGTCATCTTCGGTGCCGCCAAACAGCACCTCCCACGGAAAAGCTGTGGATTCTGAAACAAAGGTGGGGGCAACCCCTTCTGTTAGGCGAGAGGCCAAAATCTTGCTGGGCCGGTCTTCGCCAAAAAACTCTTTGTAGGCCATGCGGCCCTCTTCTGCCAGACGCACGAGAGAGGCTTGGCAGATCTCTGGCGCGAGGTCAATGCTGTGCTTACTAGCCCGACGCAGATAATCGAACACCTCGAGAATGCCATCGGTAAACATCTCCAGCACATCGTCGCTAGGTCGATTGAACTGATGACGCCCGATGGAAAAGGAGTCTGGCTGAACAACAATCTCTAGCTCCCGAGAGCCAAGCGGTAGCGAAACTGGGCTGACAACTCCTTGCATCTACTTCTCTTGCTAAGCCTCCGCCACTTTCAACGTCAACCGCTGGCTCTGGATAGGGTCATCCCCATCTTCAAAGTGCACCTGCACCAAACTGGTCTGCCCGGCCAACCCAGACGGAATAGATAGGTTAAACCAGCCTAGATAGTCTCCATCGGGGGTACGCCTCATCTGGATACAATCACTCGGCTTAACCTCAATTCCAGACGCCACGATGTAAACCTTCAAAGCATCGAAATTTAGGGCTTCGGTTACATCCATCAGCCGATTTTCATACCAAATAGGCGGTTTTCGCCGTAAACTGGCCCGAAATCGCAGGGTGGAACCAGTAGCCACTGGCTGATCGAGATCGTGGCCAACAGCTTCTACCACAGCATAGCCTCGCCCCTCCACAGGTCGGTAGGGTCGCGCCATCGGATCGCCATAGAGCACATAGGCCAGCCAATCGGCTGACTCTGGTACAGCCACCTTAGCCATCTGCTTGGCCTTATAAAAGGCTAAACCGAGGTTATTGCCTGCCCACAGGTTGCTGTAAAAGTTACTGATAAAAGCAGCCTCCACCTCAGGGCGCACTGACCACAGTGATCCGATAAACGCGCTGCAACCAGCTCTCAAAAATGCAGGCACCCAGGCAGTTTCAATGTTGGTCAGTTCCTTATGACCATTTTGTAGGTAACTTAAACTCACAATCGGGCGGTTGCGCCGTAGGTTGAGTTTTCCGGGTCGTAGCTGTTCTTCAACTCCCCCTGCGGTGTGAGCTTCCTGAATCGCTACTGGAGCATCGATTCTCTCATCCAAGTCGTTACCGCGTTCCCCCTGCCGCACCAGGTGCAACCCCTGTAGCACCTCCGCCAGGCCAAGATCTTCAAAAATTCCCTGCTGCATGACCGATGGTGGCATCGATCCAGAGGGATCCAAAAGATCAAGCCACTTCTCAGTCCGCTCAACATTGGCGTAGTGGGCCAATGTTACCGACCCAATGGCAAACTCATAGGGCCGTTTGTCGCTAATTTCTAAAGGCCACCGCCCTAGAATGAAGTGATCGCCCAGAAAATGCTGACCATCATGCATGATTTCCCAAGGCAGCCAGGTAGCTTGGTCGGCCAAGATCATAAGACTAGCAGGCCGAGAGAAGCGTCGAACGCTTCGCAGTTCATCTTGAACATCCTGCGGTAACAAGCGTTGGAATAAAGTCTGCCCCAGGGAAGACAGGGCTACCAACTGCTCTTTAGACTGGCTGACTCCAGCATGAGTTTTTTCAACAGCCAAAGATAGCTCGCGTCTAAATCTCTCTGTCAGATCAGCTTGGATAACTTTGAAGAAAGAAGACAATTCGTCTAGGGCATGGAGCGATGTGAAGTTAGTTAATTGATAATTTAGTTGAAAACCAAAATTATCACCATAGCAGCCTTGCGCCTGAATTATTAGATCTGGATGTGAAACTGGACGAGAGCGAAGAAGTTGCCTGCCTACAGATTCCCCGTTCTCATCAAAATCTTGTACATCCAGGGTTCGCTGAATTTTCCCTTTAAATTCTTCGTTTAGGTAAACTTCTAAGAACAGCTTTAAGCTTCCTGCCCGTAGAGCAGTTAGATGAAATCTGATTTCTCGACTGCTTGTTGAAAGCAAGTCAGAGCCAAGAGGAAGACTAGCCTCACTAGACCCGCTAATCTGGAAGTCTGGAGACGACAGGAGAAGGTTTAATTCTTTGTCAAACACATCGTGATTAGGAATTTGAACTTCAATGCTCTCAGCTTGATCATATGGTTCCAGATTCAACCCAACACGAATCTCAAACTCGCTTCCAATTAAGATAGATTCTAAAGGAGATTTTAGATAAACAGTGTGATAATCTTGCCGACTTTTTTCATCAAAGACTTCATACAGGATGCTTTTTCGACTTCTTGCAGCATTAACCCCACTTAGATCTCTTTCAAGGGCATCAATCGACTTATAGCGTTCAGCTACGTTAACTTTAATCATCTTTTGGATGACTTGACGAAAGTCTGGAGAAAAATCAATCAAGTTTGTCCAAAGCATTTCCCCTGTAATCGGATCATAGTCAAACTCTATCGGAGCCCTACCCGTTAGCAAATAAATACACGTCATACCAAGAGCATAGATATCGCTGGCATAAACTGGCTTTAATGCCACCTGCTCTGGCGGTGCAAACCCAGGAGTACCGACAAAGAAATTATCCTTTATTGACTCTTGAGAAGTCTGTTTTTTAATGCTAGATTCAAAGTGTGAGGATATAGTCTTATTATCTTTTCTTTCTGAATCTAATTCTTGCGCAATCTCTTTGACCGAGCCAAAATTTATGAGGTAAAGTCGATCTTCTGCTTCAGCATGTATTATATTCGGGGGTTTAATATCTCTATGCATGACTTTATTTTCATGAATATATTTAACTACAGGCAAGATGCTTCTAAGAAAGGAGATCACTTCTGCTTCTGCTAACTTATTATTGTTTTTGATCTTTTGAAATAGTGTTTTCCCTTCTATATGTTCTTGTACCAAAAAGAAGGTGTTATTGTGTTCGTAGTAGGCTAATAGCCGTGGAATTTGGGGGTGATGGCCCAGTTTTTCTAATGTTTCAGCTACAGTTTGAAATTGTTTTCTGGAACTATTTGTTAGATTTCTGTTTTGTTCCTTGGTAGAAAGTTGTTTGAGGACGCAGTATGGATCTCCAGGTCGCACCGTATCTTGGGCATAATACGTTACTCCATAAAGACTTTGTCCTAAAATCTTGACGATTCGATAGCGATTTGCACTAAGAGCCCCTGGACGAAGCTTTTGAAGTAATGAGGAATCTTCATCCGTAAAGGATGCTGGAGGTATTAGATAGAAGCTTAAGACTTGAGCAAGAGAAGATCTCAAGATATCTAATCCTGGCCCTATAGAGCTTTTGAGCCAAGCGAACAAATCGGCTACCCGCTGCCCCTGAGGAGCATTAGGAGGTGAAATGTTACCGGGAGGTGGGTTGAGATTAAATACAACTGCATCGAACTGCGGACCGGGGAGTTTGAGAAGAAATTGGTAGAGTTCGGTTTGGCCTTGGGGGATGAGAGAAGCCCATAAGATATCCAATCCTGGTCCCATAGGGCCTTCGAGCCAAGTTAACAATTCTGCTACCCGCTGCCCCTGAGGAGCATTGGGAGGTGAAATGTTCCCTTTAGGTGGGTTGAGGTCAAATACAATCGCATCAAACTGTGGGCCAGTATCAAATGTCAAGTACATAGAGGTGACGCGACAGCTAGATTGGCGGATTGCAGGGTCTGAGAGAAGGTCAGCACCCCCGTTCATGAGCGCTGTAGCAGTGGTCGCCTTTCGAAGAACGACTGCACG
>NZ_JADEXE010000531.1 GCF_015207265.1 Nodosilinea sp. LEGE 07298
CACCCATCCACCCATCCACCCCTACCGGAGTCCTCCCATGACCACGACCCAGACCACAACTCAGACCACGACCACAACCCTTGTCCGCGCCTTTGGCGAGGTTGGCCCCAACCCCGTTGGCTTTGAACTCGATGTAAGCGCCGCCATCTGTGAAGGGCTGAACCTGGCCTACGCCAGCTTTCAGGCCCTCTATTTTCAGTACCAAAAGCAGCACTTTGTTGTAGAGGGCGCTGAGTTTTATTCGGTGCACGAGTTCTTTCAAGACAGCTACGGCACCGCTCAGAGCAGTGCCCACGATCTGGCGGAACGGCTCAACGGTCTCGGCGGCATTCCCGCTGGCACCTTTGGCACCCTGGCCGAGCTGTGCTGCTTTACGCCCGAGGCCGATGGAGCCTACACCTGCCGCCAAATGCTCGAAAACGATCTGGCCGCCGAGCAAACCGTGATTGCACTGCTGCGCCGCCTCTCTGCCCAGGCCGAGAGTTTGGGCGATCGCGCCACCCGTTACCTCTACGACGAGATTTTGCTCAAAACCGAAGATCGCGCTTTCCACGTCGATCACTTCCTCACCCACGAAAGTCTCACCCTGGCCTTCGTTGAGTCCTAGGGCGAGCCGCGTAGGTTGGTAAAGCGCCAGCACCACCCAACAAATCCCAACATTGGGTTTTTGAAACCCAATGTTGGGTTCCACTTTCACCCAGCCTACCCATTAAGTTACCCGTTCCTGTTCATGTTCCGTTGCCCCGCACCCTTCACAGGTTTTTATTGTGATAGTCGCTCTTTCCACCACCGCAT
Source organism: Nodosilinea sp. LEGE 07298 (assembly GCF_015207265.1). Taxonomy (GTDB): domain Bacteria; phylum Cyanobacteriota; class Cyanobacteriia; order Phormidesmidales; family Phormidesmidaceae; genus Nodosilinea. Next base: position 796 of record NZ_JADEXE010000531.1, read on the forward strand.
TCCTGTTGAGTATTGCTCTGATCTTCAAGGGATTTCTGCAATTGCTAGTGGTTGTGCCTACGCCCCATGTAGAACTCACCCAGCCCCAGCCCCACGTTCACCTACCCAAGCCTTAATGTCTGCCTAGCTTTGTTCTCCCACTCTCTCAACCCCCGGTATTCACCATGCCCACCGCAATCTCTATCAACGACACTACCCTCCGCGACGGCGAACAGGCCGCTGGCGTTGCCTTTGGCCTTGAGGAAAAGGTGGCCATAGCCAAATTCCTCGATGCCATTGGCGTTCAGGAGCTGGAGGTGGGCATTCCCGCCATGGGGCGAGACGAGGCCAGGGCAATTCGCGCGATCGCAGACCTGGGCCTCAACGCCCACCTGCTGGGCTGGAACCGAGCCGTGCTCTCCGATATTCAGGCCTCGATTCACTGCGGCTTGAAGCGGGTACACATCTCCATTCCGGTGTCTGAAATTCAAATACAGGTGAAGTTTCAGGGTCGCTGGCTGGCCATGCTGGAGCACCTGCGCGACGCCATTTCCTTTGCCCGTGACCACGGGCTGGAGGTGAGCGTGGGCGGCGAAGACAGCTCCCGTGCTGATGAGAGCTTTTTGATCGACGCCGCCCAGTACGCCCAAGAATGGGGAGCCTTTCGCTTTCGCTTTTGCGACACGGTGGGCATTCTCGACCCCTTTACCACCCACGATAAAGTGCAAAAACTGGTGCAATCCCTAGAGATTCCGGTGGAAATGCACACCCACAACGACCTGGGCCTGGCCACCGCTAATGCCCTGGCCGGAGTGCGGGCCGGAGCCACGTCAGTCAATACCACCGTCAATGGGCTGGGCGAACGGGCTGGCAACGCCGCCCTCGAAGAGGTGGTCATGGCACTGAAGCACCTCTACGGTCTCAAAACTGGCCTTAAAACCCAGCACCTGCTAGAGCTATCCCGCTTTGTAGCCAAAACCGTCAACTGCGCCGTCCCGCCCTGGAAGGCGATCGTCGGCGACAACACCTTTGCCCACGAGTCAGGCATCCACGCCCACGGCGTGCTGCAAAACCCCAGCACCTACGAACCCTTCGACCCCCGCGAAGTCGGTCGCCAGCGCAGTCTGGTAGTGGGCAAACACTCCGGTCGCCACCTGATTCATCAAGTGCTCTCCGACCAGGGCATTCATCTAGATACCGGCCATAGCCAGTCGGTATTGGCCAGCGTCCGCGATCGCGCCGTTGCCTTAAAACGCAGCCTCACCGTCGATGAGTTACTCAGCGTCGTCGCCTCGCAAAGGTAGATGGGAAAGGGGTGGATGGGTAGATGGGTAGATGGGTAGGTGAGATATTGATCCACTACCTTACCTCCCACGCATCTACCCTCTCACTCCCC
>NZ_JADEXE010000532.1 GCF_015207265.1 Nodosilinea sp. LEGE 07298
CACCAGCACCGTGCCCTGCCCGGCAATGACGCGATCGCGCAGCAGGGTAAAGGCGCTATTGGTTAGGTCGCCGTCGGTCAGCAGCAGCACGCCGTCGTAGCCCAGCCAGTCAGGGGTGACGGTTGGAGCCAGGGCGACTTCTGCAAAGCTGAGGGAACTATCGACGGCGGTCCCGTCGCGCAGCAGGGTCAGGAGGGTAGTTTTGCCTGTGCGGGGGTCGCCTGCGATCGCAATTTGCAGGGTCTGGCGCTCTAGCCCACTGACCAGGGCCTGGTGGTCGTGGCGATAGCCCTTCAGGCTGGTCTGCAGCGTATCTAGCGCTAGGGCTGAGCCGTTGACCAACTCGCTCTCCTGGGCCAGGGTATCGATCAGGCTGGCCAGGGCGGCCAGCTCGGCCTCTACCCGAGGGCGATCGACGACGGGTGGGGCAATTGGTTTGGGAGCCGCTGGGGTGGAGTCGTCCCGCCGCCACCACCAGATCCCCGAACCTAGGGCGATCGCGCTCAGCAGCGTGGAGCTATCGAGGGGGTTGAAGTGGGCGCTGCCCAGCAGGGCCAGGGTTGCCGAAAGACCCAGGCCACCCACCAGCAGCGGTCGCTTCAGCAGGGCAGGTAGCCCTAAGGATGGCATGAAGCCTCCCAGGAGACCGGATGTTTTAGATGATTCTTGAGAATGGTTGGAATTGGTCTTAGAAGCCTCAGAAAGCTCAGAAGTCTTTAGATTAGTCGTGTTGTCGTTGCCCATTACTTCTAGCCCCACGGCCCAACGGCCTTTTACAATTTGAGTGCGCTGTCTGCATTACCGCCGGTCAAAGTTGAAGATGCTGCCTCCTATGCCGCTGATGCGACGGTTGGCTGATGCGATCGCAGGCTAAACCCTCATAGCCTTATTTTGGCAAAGGGTTGGGCATTCCTCCAGTAGGGTCTTCCTACCCGTTGACGGCGTAGATTCCGGCCCAGGGGATGCGCACGGCGGGGGTCGGTAATCCTACTGTAAACTGGTGTAGCGATCGTCCTGGCAGACTGGCTGCCCAATTTTCAGCCCCTGAACTGTTCCAAACGCTATGCACCCAACCCTGATCCCTGGTACTACCCTTCAGAACCGCTACCGCGTGCTGCAAGAGCTGGGTTATGGCGGCTTTGGGCGCACTTATCTGGCTGAAGACCTGGGCCGCTTTAACGAACGCTGCGCCGTTAAAGAACTTGAACCTCAGCAGGGCGACCAATTTTCAGATAAAGCGCTGCAGCTCTTTCAGCGCGAAGCTGCCATTCTTTACAGCATTGAGCATCCGCAGATTCCCAAATTTCAGGCCATTTTTGAGGAAAATCAGCGGCTGTTTTTGGTCCAGGACTACATCGACGGCGTCACCTACCGTGAACTGCTCAACCAGCGCCTGCAGCAGGGCATGAAATTCTCAGAGGCGGAGGTGCGACAGTTTTTGCAGCAGATGTTGCCGGTGCTGGCCCACATTCACAGCAAGGGGATTATTCACCGCGATATCAGCCCCGACAATGTCATGCAGCGCCAGACCGATAACCTGCCGGTGCTGATTGACTTTGGCGTGGTCAAAGAGGTGGTTACTCGCATTCAGCCGCCCGGCCCCCACAGCCAGGCGACCTCGGTAGGCAAGCTGGGCTACGCTCCCAGCGAGCAGATGCAGTCGGGCCGCGCCTACCCCAGCAGCGATCTCTACGCCCTGGCGGTCACTGCCATTGTGCTGCTGACCGGCAAAGAACCTCAAGACATTTTCGACGATGTCAACCTGAGCTGGAATTTGCCCAACACCATCAGCCCTGGCCTGCGGCAGGTACTGCTACGGGCTACTAGCTACCGACCGGGCGATCGCTACCAGTCAGTCAGTGAAATGGCCCAGGCCCTTGGCGCTATGGGCGGCGCTACGGGCACTGGACAGGGGCAGCCTGCCGTGCCCCCGTCACCATCCCAGGTGAGAACAGTGGCTGTCGGACGGCAGTACCAGCCGACCCAGGTGGGTGCTCCGCCCCCGACGCCGACCTATACCGCTCCCGTCCCCGCTGTCGAACCCGCCTCGGTGTGGGAAAACCCCTGGGCCGTGGCGGTCATTGGTGGTGCCCTGGCTCTGCTGGCTGGCCTGGGCGGCTGGACGGTGGTCAGTCTGCTCAACCGTGCCCC
>NZ_JADEXE010000533.1 GCF_015207265.1 Nodosilinea sp. LEGE 07298
ATCCCCTTCCCATGCCCCTCTCCCCCCTCGACCTCACCCTCACCACCCTGCGGGATGTAACCGGCAACTGGGTACGCTCTGGCCTGACCGCCCTGGGCATTTTCATGGGCGTCGCCGCTGTCAACGCCACCCTCAACATCGACACGATCGCCAACCGGGTGCTGCAAGAGCGCCTAGAATCCAGGGATAACCCCAACATCACGCCCTTTGTCTATGGGCGCGATCGCCCCCCAGTAGAGTTTGATGAGGCTGTGATCGCCGAGATTCAGCAGGCGGTACCCGGCATTCTCAGCATTAGTCGCGTCAGCCAGCTCTGGGGCTCGGAGGTGCAGTACCAGGGCACCGTGACCGATAGCCTTGACGCCTTTAGCGTGTCAGAAAACTACCAGCGCACCACCGGGCGACAGGTGCTGGCGGGCCGTTTTTTTGACCCCGAAGACTTCGATTCTTTTCGCCCCGTCACCGTAATCGACACCGTGCTGGCTCAGCAGCTCTTTCAGCAGGCTCCGCCCCTGGGCGAGGGCATTTTTATCAACGGCACTCGCTTCACCGTCGTCGGCCTGATCGAAAACAAAGACCTCTACGGCAGCGAAGACGGCGAACCCACCGGCAGTCTCTGGGTGCCAGAACCCTACGGCGACCTGCTGCAGGGGCGCTTTCGCTTTGGGGGGCAAATTCAAATTGCCCTGCAAAGCCTCGACGACTTTGCCACTACCCGCGACGCCGTTGAAGCCCAGCTGCAGCAGATGTTTCCTGGCTACGAAACCTACATTGGCGGCAATGTCGAAGACCTCTACGAAGAAGAGCAGCGCCAGCGGGCCTCCATTCGCGTGCTCAAGGCGGTGGGTCTGCTGGCCCTGGTCATTGGCGGCGTCGGTATCGCCAACATCACCATTGCCGCGATTATGGAGCGCACCCGCGAGATTGGTCTGCGTCGTGCGATCGGGGCCACCGATCTCGAAATTATGGCCCAGTTTATTGCCGAGGCTGCTCTGCTCAGCCTGATTGGCGGCACCACAGCGGTCGGTACCGTACACCTGCTGACCAAGGCCGCGACCACGACCATTTTTGAAGCGCCCTACGCCTTCAACTGGCGCGATGCGGCTCTGTCGATGGGGGCGGCCTTTGGGGTCGGCGTGGGGGCGAGCTTCTTGCCCGCCCTGCGGGTAACGCAGATTGACGTGGTGCAGGCGCTGCGAGGGGAGTAGGCTGAGCGCTGGCTGAGCGCTGGCTGAGCGGAGTCGAAGCCAGCGTTACCGAAAAAGCTTTCGATATGGAGAAACGCTCTGTAGTTCCCTTTTCCCACGGGAAACGCTTCGCGAACGACTCCGCTCAGGGAACGAGACACTCGCTGGCTGAGCGGAGTCGAAGCCCGGTTGCTGAGCGGAGTCGAAGCCAAACGTCACTCCTGCTGATTAAAGCGAAAGTGACTATCGTTCTGACAAGCTGACAAGTCAGCGAGCTGATCCCAAGCACCTACAATTAGCGCCTGCTTTTTCTTCCTGCTCCAGCCCTGAATCTGCTTTTCTCGATAGAAAGCTTGATCGATGCGATCGCACTCCTCTGCATACACCAGCTTCACAGGTAATCGTTTAGCTGTGTAGTTGGCTCCCAGTCTATTTTGATGTTCCCACAGCCGTTTTTCTAAGTTCCAAGTGCTGCCGGTATAGTAGCTACCGTCGGCACATTCCAGTATGTAGGTGTAAGGCATGGGGTGTAGAGATCTTTAGATCTACTGCGATCGTGCCCGTTTCGACGGTTAGATTCTCGCTTCAGGGAACGCGACCCTCCGCTCAGGGAACGCGACCCTCTGCTGGCTGAGCGGAGTCGAAGCCAGCATAATCGAGACATTTGCTTGTGGAGAGAAATGCCTCGTGGTCTTTGTTCCTTTGTATCCCTTTAGACGAAACACTCGATAGTTCCCTAGTTCCCTTCGACTCCGCTCAGGGAACGCGACCCTCCGCTGGCTGAGCGGAGTCGAAGCCAGCATAATCGAGACATTTGCTTGTGGAGAGAGTAATTGCTCAACTAGGTTGACGGGTAGCGGCGAATAAGAGAGGGTGGTAAACTTTTGCCATGCAAGACCTGCCGCCGTTAGAAGGCCTCAGTTCTGGGGAGAAAGACGCTCTGATACGAGAGCTGT
>NZ_JADEXE010000094.1 GCF_015207265.1 Nodosilinea sp. LEGE 07298
GATGAAGTGGTGCCCCCACCCGACGAAGTTATACCTCCCCCCACGGGCGGCGGTACCGATCCCGAAGCACCCGGTTCGGGAGAAGACCCCGCCCCCGAACCGGCGAGAAACCTCACGCTGCGCGTAAAAAGCACCACCTACTTTAAGTTGCAGCCCAAGCTGGCCAGCGAGCTAACCGATGCCGAGAAGGTGCTGGTTACCAACGGCACCACCCTCGACATTCAGTACTACATCGACGTGGGCAAAAACCACTGGCAGATTCAGCTGCTCGAACCCACTCTGGGCGATAAAACCAACCGCACCTGGTTTGTCTATACCCCCGATATTGATGTACTAACTGGCGTTCGGCTGCGCGTCATCAGCGACACTCTGTTTAAGACCGAACCCAAGATTTCCTCCCAGCTGGGCGAGGCTCAAAAGGTATTCGTTAAAAATGGCACTCAGCTGAGGCTATTGGCCTTTAAGCCAGCGGCGGGCGACCACTACGAAGTTGACCTAGCCGACGCCGTAGTAGGGGCCGAAGTCAACACCAGGTGGTACGTCTACAGCCCAGACACTAAGGTAGACGGCAACCGTCAGACCCTGGAAGTTACCGGCGACACCATCTTCAAAGCGCGCCCCGTACAGTCGAGCCAGCTCTCCGACGCCGAGAAAGTGCTGGTAAAAAAAGGAACCACATTCCTGGTTAATTCCTACGCTCAGCCCGAGAATAATCACGTGCGGGTGGCCCTACAGGGAGCCTTTTTAGGCCCTCAGAACCGTACAGCCTGGTATGCCTACATACCTGATATTCAGATTGCTGGAACTGAAATTGGCAATCATCCTACCGATCAGGGGCCAGGGCAGCCTGCTAACCCGGCAGACCGGGGCGTGGCGCTAACCTTTCCTGGGTTTTCGGGCACCTATTTCTCAAACTTTCCAATTCAGCCTAAAAACCGCTACGGGGTGCGGGGCAACTTTACCTGGGGTGAGGCGCTGCACGTCAACCCCAGCACGGGTAGGTATCGTCGCCCAGCCAGTGCCGGCGTGGTCTACAACATCTTAAAAGTGGCCGACGCCATGGAAGAAATTCGCAAGATGTACGGCGATAAGCCGCTGCAAATTAACTCCTGGTACCGTGATCCGGCCACTAATAGGGCGGTCGGAGGAGCCTCTATGTCGCGCCACATATCGGGGGATGCCGTGGATTTTGTAGTACCTGGCGTACGGTGCTCTGATGTCTATGCCCGCTTGAATGGCTGGTGGGGTAGCCGGGGTGGTTTGGCCAGTTCTTCGGTATTTACTCATATTGATATGCGTGGCTACCGAGCCCGGTGGAGCTACGGCTATTAGGCTAGAGCAAGGCCCTAAAGGCCTAGTGACCAAGCCTTTAGGGCCTTGCTCTTTAGTCGGAGGGGTGAGTAGGTTTTTGGCTGGAGTAATCTTCGGCCTGTTGCTGAGCTTGGGGGGAATGCTGGGGTCAGGACTAGCGATTTCGCCACCCTTCGGTGCTGCGCTCATCCCCGATCTAGCCGATTTTCCCTTGGTGAAATCCTACGACTTGGGTATGGCCAGCCTAACCCAGACGGACGTAGACACAGCTTTTGAGACGATGCCGCTGGCGCTGACGGGGGCGATCGCGCTGCCCCCCGGCAACTTCCCTGTACCCTGGATAGTTATCCTCCACGGTCGCCACGCCGGGTGCCACTTTAACCCCGATGCCACCAGTCAGTGGCCCTGCGACCCTGAGCCTCGCTTTGATCTGGGCTTTGCCTACCTGGCGCAGGCTTTAGCTGAGGTGGGCTACGGCGTAATTATTCCCAACCTGAATGCCGCCTTCAGCGAAACCTACGGAGCCACCGCCGATAATCGCAACGAACTGGCTGATCAGCGCAGTGGCCAAATTATCGATGCCCACCTAAACCGCTTGGCCCAGGCCGATCGCGGTGATGACCCTGGCTTTGGCCTGTCCCTGACGGGGCGAATTGATCTAACCCGGCTGGCGATGGTTGGCCACTCAATGGGAGGTGGGGCAGCGACGCTAAGCGCCATTCAGCGGCTCCATATAAACTCGGCTGCATCGCTTCAGGCCAAAATTGCGGGCGGGCTAGGCCCGATCGCAGCCCTGGTGCTAGTTAGCCCCACCCGCAGCTATGCGATCGCCCAGCGACCCGACGCCTACCAGCTGCCGGATGTGCCGACAGCGGTGATCGCGGGAGGGTGCGATCGCGACATTTTTGACCTCAGCAGCCTGTATTACGTCGAAACCGCTCGGCAGCAGCTCCGCACTAGCCCTGTCTTGGGCATTCTGCTGCCTGGGGCAAATCACCACTATTTCAGCGCTGCCGTTGAGGAGGATGACTACTACCGTCAGCCCAACAATGGCCAGCTGTGCAACCCGCAGCGATCGCGCGATCGCCTGTCGCGGGTGGCCCAGGAAAATTTCTTGGCTCAGTACACCACAGCCTTTCTGCAAACCGTTTGGGCCACTCCAGGGGATGATTTGGCCCTGGCCCAGGTAGGGCTAGCGGCTCATCGAGCGGCTTCAGCGGAAATATTCGGACAATCGGTGCTCACGACGCTGGTAGCGCCTGCGGCTCAGCGCCATACCGTGTTTCACGCCAAGGCAGCTCCTGTGGTCACGCTCACGGCTGGCTTAGAGGCAAAATTTTGTCAGGCGCTAACGGCTTGCGATGGCTCGCCTCGGCCCTACCCCCACTTTCCAGACCTGCTCACCCTGGAGTGGAGTGCTATCCCTCAACAGCTGCAAGTGCCTCTGGAGAACACCAACGCCAGCGATTTTGCCAGCCTGGAGCTGCGCCTCGTCCCCGACCCATCCTGGCCCGTTGCCCAGGGGCGACCGGTGTTTGCGGTGGTGCTGCACGACCAGCAGGGCGGCGCGGCGCGGGTCGAAATTCCCTCGATGGTACCTGCCCTGCGGCAGTTTGAGCCTGACCCTACCCACGGCCACACCGCCCCTCTCTACCCTAGTTCTCTCCGTATTCCCCTAGGGCAGTTCGCTGGTGTTGACCTGGCGGCACTAACCAGTGTGGAGCTAGTGTTTGACCAGGCCACTCAGGGCAAGCTGCACTTGGCCAGCATTGAGTTTTTGGGCCGCTAAGAACCCGGGTTTCTTAGCCGCACTTGCCAGCTCATTGACACACCCCAACAGAAACCCGGGTTCTAGAGCGATGCCCTAAATGCCCTCAAAACGCGGATGGCGAAACTCATAGCCCGCTGCCTTGAGCTTCTGGTTTGACACCCGCACGTTGTAGGGCCGAGCGCTGGGCTGAGACGGGTCCCACTGCACAGGGTCGAGATGGTTGGCGGTGCAGACGCGATCGATCAGCTCGCGCACGGTGGGGATTTCGTCTTGCACCAGGTTGTAGATGCCGCTGAGTGAGTGAGTTTGGGCATGGGCGATCGCCCCCACAATGTCATCGAGATGCACCCAGTTGCTAGCTTCGTTCCCAGCACCGGGGCGGGTCTGTCCGGCGGCGCGGCTGTAGATTTTGGCCAGTTCCCGCCCTGGGCCGTAGATACCGCCGAGGCGAAAGATGCAGACGTTTCGATCAGGCGTAGCAGCTTGCAATAGCGTTTTTTCGGTCTCTGCCATCGTGCGCCCGTTGTCGGTGGCAGGCTTGGCGGGGTCATCTTCTCTCACCCAGATCCCCGCGTAATTGCCGTAAACCGAGTAAGTACTGGTAAAAATAACTTGCTTCAGGTTCGGAGCTTGAGCCAGAGCCTCCACGACAGTTTTGGCCGTATTTAGATACGTTTCTTCGTAGTTGGCCTGCCGACCGGCCCCCACGCACATGAGTAGGGTGTCTTGGCCTTGCAGCAGAGCCGCCATTCCCTCGGCATCTGACCCATTTACGACCTGTACTGCTGCCGCAATCTTTTGTAAGTCGTCAACTCGATTGGGGCTGGTGGTTGTGGCCGTAACCTCGACACCCTGACTATTCCACAGCTGAGCTACAGCCTTACCGACATACCCACAACCTAAAATTGCTGCCTTCATCGCTTTAGCCTCCTCAGTGCTTCACTAGCGGCATTTTTGCGCGCGTCTTTGATGCTACGCCCTTGGCCAACGCCGTAGCTGGTGCCACCGATCCACACTTCTAAAACGAACATTTTGGCGTGGTCAGGGCCAAGGCGATCCTTTTCGACGTAGCTGGGCAAAGCACCACCCAGGTGGGCCTGCACATACTCTTGCAGCTCGGTTACGGGATCGATGACTCGAAGATTTAGGACGCGATCGACGAGCGGGCCAAAGACTGTCTCGACATGGCTGTGGGCGGCTGCAATGCCAGCATCTAAGCGGTAAGCGCCAATTACCGCTTCAAACATATCGGCCTGAACGCTGGGGTTGTTGCGCTCGTGCTGTGCCCCCGCCCCTAAGCGCATGCGAGCTGGAATACCCATCTCTACCGCTAACTTCGCCAGGCAAGGCTCATCCACTAGGCGATCGCATCGCCTCGACATTTCCCCTACGCTTATGTGGGAATAGCGGGCAAACAGCAGATCTCGCACCACAAACTCTAAAATGCTGTCGCCCAAAAACTCCAGCCGCTCGTAGTCGGGGCCTTCGGCAGGGTGTTCGTTGGCGTAGCTGCTGTGGGTAAGCGCCTGCCGCAGCAGGGCCGGATTTTGAAAGGTGGGTAAACCCATAGTTCACGGAGATGAGCGAGGCATCGGTGCCGTCCTGTATCCTAAACCAAGTCAAGCCTCAACTTGCGCCCTTGTACCTTACCCATCTATCGCTCAGGCACTTTCGCAACTATGGCGAGCAGCAGATCGACTTTGCCGCTCCTAAGACGATTTTGGTGGGCGAAAATGCCCAGGGCAAGTCGAACCTGCTGGAGGCAGTAGAGCTGCTGGCGACGCTAAAGTCGCACCGGACCAGCCGCGATCGCGACCTCGTGCAGCAAGACCAGCCCGCTGCCCAAATCAGCGCCTCGGTGCGGCGAGATCTGGGGATGGCCGATCTCTCGCTGGTGCTGCGGCAGGCAGGGCGGCGTACGGCTATTCTCAATGGCGAAAAGCTGCGGCGACAGCTCGACTTTCTCGGTGCCCTCAACGCGGTGCAGTTTTCTAGCCTCGATCTCGACCTGGTACGGGGCGGGCCGGGGGAACGGCGCACATGGCTCGATACATTGCTGATTCAGCTAGAGCCAGTCTATGCCCACATTCTCAGTCAGTACAACCAGGTGCTGAAGCAGCGCAACGCCCTGATCAAGAAGTCCTACGGCGACGATGAGGGGGAATCTGGGCAATCCATTGATGCTACCGAGTTTGCCCTGTGGGATGCCCAACTGGCGGCCCTGGGGACTCGGGTGATTCGGCGGCGGGCCAGGGCGATCGCGCGGTTGGCCCCGATCGCCCACCAGTGGCACCAGGCAATTAGCGGTCAGCGCGAAGACTTGCAGATTCACTACCAGCCCAACGTGCCCATAGCCGAGGATGACCCCCAGGTGATTCAGGCTAGCTTTTTGGAGAAGATTAAACTGCGTGCGATCGCCGAGCAGCACCAGCGCACCAGCCTGGTTGGCCCCCACCGCGACGATATTGAGTTTGCCATCAACGACACCCCCAGCCGCCAGTACGGTTCGCAAGGTCAGCAGCGCACCTTAGTTCTGGCCCTCAAGCTGGCGGAGCTGCACCTGATCGACGAGGTGGTGGGTGAACCGCCCCTGCTCTTGCTCGACGACGTGCTGGCCGAGCTAGACCTAAACCGCCAGAATCAGCTGCTGGAGGCGATTCAAGACCGCTTTCAAACCATTATCACCACCACCCACCTGGGAGCTTTCGGTAGCCAATGGATGACCTCATCGCAGATTTTGACCGTAAAGGCTGGCCGCATTGAGGACAGCTAAGTAGGCAAGCGCAATTAAATATAAGTCGATGTAGGTTGGGGTTGAGGCACGAAACCTAACGCCCGCATGGGTTACGCTGTCGCTAACCCATCCTACGTTTGAATTGACCCACCCACTTAAACTGTTTGATCTGGTTTTATAAGAAACCGCTTCCCGCACCCAAGCTTGAGCAAGCTACCGCAACATGTTTGAACGACAGCAAACCATCTCTACCCCTGCCAATGGTCGCGCCGTTGCCTTGAGGCATCGCGCTATTTTAAGCCGAGGTAGTTACTTTAGCTTGTTAAGTCTGGGCAGCGCGGGCAGCATTCTTAGCATTGGCAGCACCGGCAGCATTCTCAGCATCGGCAGCGCGGGGAGTATCTTGAGCATTGGCAGTGCAGGCAGCATTTTGAGCGTTGGCAGCGCCGGTAGCGTGCTGTCGGTGCTGAGTCTAGACAGCATTCTCAGCGTCTTGCAATTTTGGGCCGTTCGCCACTTTTGAATGCGTTACTCAACGCAAGTATGGCATGTCCCTAGTTCCCCTCAAACTAGGGAACCAAAGCTTTGAAATCTTTCCTGAGGAGCGATGTTAACACCCACACTCAAGAACTTTGGAGCGCAGTAATTCGATCCCATTCTTTTCCTAAAATGATTGATTATCCACACAAAAGTTTGTAGCAAGAGCAGAGTTCTCAATATCTGTCTTAAACCATGTGATGGCTTCTTCAACAAACTTTACTGCCTCTAGCGCATATTTGTCATCTGGCGTCAACAAAGTTCCATGAGCTATTGCACATCGGGTTTTGACTAATTCATCGACAAACGGACCCCAAGTAGACCATTGCTTGTGATAATCAATGCCAACCGTAATGCAAATATTTTCAAGCACTTCTGAATTAAGATTTGATTCTGTATCTATTGCTGAATGAGGATTGATTTGTACTATCTTTGATGAGTTAGAAACAAACTGGGTAACAACTTGTAAATGTGGAGTTATACGCTTGCTAGCACGAGATGCATCTAAGAGCATAGCTCGACAAGCAATTGCTTGAAAATTAGGTGAGAGCCTACTAAAAACTAATGATTTGCAGGCAACATAGTCAACATATGCAGTTGCCGCCTCTTTCACAAAGCCTTCCCAGTTTGCGTAAGCAATGACGATAGAACTCCGGCAAATAATATTTAACTCATGTTTCCTTTTTGCCTTTAGAAGCTGAGAAAATGTAAACAACTCACGTCTTCTGATTTGACTTTTTTCTGCCAGAAAATCAATTAACTGCTCTTGACTCTTTAAAGACATTGATGAAACAGCTCTTTTCCAAAGGCAATAGTTCTGGGGATTCGAGTTGATGATCTAACGCCTGACTTAGTGAATTGCCGAAGCTGCTCATTATTGCCAAGCAATTGATGTTTCTCTAAGAAAATATTTGCTTTTGGCAAATCGTTGCCTGCCAGTAACTCACGACCTATTCCAACAGCAACTACCTCAAACAAAGAGGCCAGAGTCCCTCCATAATAACAATTTTTCGAGAGGTTGAATTTTCGAAAACTATTTTGACCCAAATACGTTGAAAGATAATTAAAAGTTTTTTCAAAAACAAGCTTTATTCCACTTGAGTCAAAATTGGCATCACCTGCTATTCTAATCATTGCATTCGTAAGAAAGTCTCCAAGCTCCTCTATTCGAGATAAGCTTTCTTCGCTACTAGTAGAAAAAACAATAAATCGTGTAAGAAGTTCAAGATCAAAGGCTTCCTCTTCCGCTCGCTCCGTGAGTAAAATGCAATTGCGAAAATCCTCTTCTGAACTAAGATCTTGTATCCATTCAAACAAATCCCTATTGTTCATTATAAGAACGCAATTGCGAACTTCTTGATCAGTTGCAATTGAACCGCCCGTATTCAACCTTTGAAATATTTCGTATTTCGCAATTTCGTCACTGGTATTTTTTACTATATTAATATCAAGCCTAGAGCGCTTTATCTTTATTTTTGCCGACTCAGGTAGTATCTTTTCCTTATCTTCTGATTCCCACTGTTTTCCTTCTAGGCTTGGAAGATATCTGGTTCTAGTAAGTGTTATTTGATCTTTGATTCCATTTGTTTCATCTTTCAGTTCTCCCATGACTTCAAAAATGGTTGAGAGCCTTTGTAAGCCATCAATGACGTCCCATCGAGAGTTTGGTTGTTCAGAAACAAATATGGGTGGGACAGGAATGCCCAACAGCAAAGACTCGATAAATTTTGACTTTTGCTCAATATTCCAACGAAAAAATCTTTGGAACTCAGGATGCAAATCTAATTCATCGTCTCTATACATAGACAACAACTCGCCAACAGACATTGAATAAGAGTCAGTTGACACCTTGGCTGCGTAGTTGCTGATCTCACTTTCAAGATTCACGTTTCAAGCTTCCTTTTAGTATTTTTCTTGAAATCCTTAGTTTTGCACCTTAATTATAAGTTGGAGGAGGGGTATTGATCTAGTTTTCATGGATGAAAGGGACTCAGTGGATATGCATATGGCAAAGCCACGAACACTTATGGAAGAAGATTATCAAAGTAAATCAAAGGATAAATAGCATTAAAGAGTTTGACTTGGCCCAAACTCATCAGGCAGTTCATCAAATGTTATTGCCAACTCTTTACACAGCGATCGCATTTGCGGAACGGTCAACGTCGGAGGGTATTCCCCCTTCTCCCAAGCTCTTACCGCGCGGTCAGACACTCCAATGCGTCTAGCCAACTCAGCCTGAGTCAAACCCACCCGTTGGCGCATTTGCTTCAGGGGTGATGATTGCTGTTTCGGTGCCTCATCAGACATTGCGGAACTCAACTTCCGGAAGTCTACTGCTTGACATGGTGCTCAAGCGGAAGTAAGCTTCCAGTATTGCCTCTGGATTACAGCCCAGACGACGGGTCTAACCCTGTCGTTACTGAGTTTGCTAATTTGCTAACTCAGTTTCTCACCTTGCGATGGTCTTGTGTGACCTTCGCGCTATTTCCTGCTGCACCCAAATCCAGGTTGAGCCCAAAAACTGGATTGTTACCCCCTATTACCAATTTCACCATGTCAGAATTTATCCCCAACACCGAAATCTACAACTTACCGCCCAGTACCCCCACCCCTACGGAGCCAACCCGCGAGCCCGTGCGAGTGATTCTGATTGGTTCCACTGTAGGTATGAACCTGATCATTGCCATTCTTCACCGTCTGGGCTTTGCCGAACCTCGCTCCTGGAGCAAACCCCAGCTAGACCCCACCACAGGACAACCTATGCGTATTCTCACTAAATGGATTCGGTATTAGTCAAATGCCGATAGCTCCTGTAGGTAGGGCTGCTGCTCTGCTGGGAGCAAAAATGACGCTTTGAAGGAGTTTTGGGCCAATTGCACCAGTTGAGCTGGCGTTAGCTCTAGGGCCGACTCTACAGCGTCAAAATTTTCGGCCAGGTAGCCGCCAAAGTAGGCGGGGTCGTCAGAGTTCACCGTTACACACAGGCCCAGATCCATCAGGTGTTTGAGGTTGTGCTGGGCCATCTTGTCAAACACGCAGAGCTTGACATTCGATAGGGGGCACACCGTGAGGGGAATCTGGTGCTCGACCAGGTACTCCACCAGAGCCGGGTCTTCGACGCAGCGCACGCCGTGGTCAATGCGCGATACCTTGAGCAGGCGAATTGCTTCCCAAATGTACTCTGGAGGCCCCTCTTCGCCCGCGTGGGCCACGGTCAGAAAGCCCTCAGCTTTGGCGCGATCGAACACGGCCTGAAATTTAGAGGGCGGGTGCCCCATCTCCGAGGAATCGAGCCCCACGGCGATGATGCTGTCGCGGTAGGGTAGGGCTTGTTCTAGGGTGGCCATGGCGGCTTCGGCGCTGAGGTGGCGCAAGAAGCAGAGAATCAGCGCGGAGGAAACCCCCAGCTGGGTCTTGGCATCGTGCAGCGCCTGGGTGATGCCGCCGTGGACGACCTCAAAGGGAATGTTGCGATCGCAGTGGGTCTGCGGGTCAAAGAAAATTTCGGTGTGACGCACGTGCTGAGCGGCGCATTTTTGCAGATAGGCCCAGGTGAGGTCGTAGAAGTCTTGCTCGGTCTGCAAGACTTGTGCCCCGGCATAGTAGAGATCGAGAAACGATTGTAGGTTTTCAAACTGGTAGGCCGCCCGCACCGCCTCTACCGAGTCGTAGGGGAGTTTGATGCCGTTGCGCTGGGCAAGGGCTACCATCATTTCGGGTTCTAGGGAGCCTTCAATGTGGATGTGGAGTTCAGCCTTGGGCAGGGTAGTGAGGGGCGATCGCATAACCAACCAGCATTTTTTCGGCTATTATGCCGCAAATCTCTGGCCAACAGAAAAGCTTTACCCTGGATCGTCAAACATCAAACTATTAGAACCAAAACCGCCGATAGCGGCCATATAGTGAAAGTTTCCGGCACCCACACTGGCTTCTAGGGTTTTGATAACCTGTTCGGCATTGTCGTAGGGGCCACTCATGAAAAACGGTTGGCCATCTTGACTAAACTCAATAGGAATTAGTGTTTCGGGACGCAGGCCGAGGTGAGTTTGGGCTTTGGTACTGAAGTCTCGAGGTTCAAACCCGAGGTTGCGAGCGTAGTCAATTGCACCATAGACGATGGACTGGGCCTGCTCTAAAGTAATGGTTACAAACGGTTCCTCAAATCGCTCTTGGCAGCTCTCAAGGAGTAGTGAATACTCCCTACGGCCCATAATGCGAGGCGACAGCGTGTTCTTGACGCCCAGGCACCAATAATCCACCAGGTAACTGCCCACTAAAAAGCGATTAAGCTCTTGTCGAGCCACAATGATTTGACATATCCCTTTAGGCTCTTCATCACCCTGGCGACCGTTCAAGCCCAGCAGGCTTTCAGCAGCCCCCCGGTTAACTCGACATTCCTGCAGTGATTGAATATCACCCGATCGAGCCTTTTCTAAGTCTGCTTCCTCGGCATGATCTTGAATAAACGCCGTCACCTCTGCGGGTCTTAGCTTCAATTTACGGGCAATTTGTTTGGGGGCAACTTTGGCTTCCCTAAGGCGAAGAATTTCAGTGGCTTGGTCAGGCGTTACTGGCATCGGAATAGTCGAGTAGTCTACGTAGTTAGGTTTTAGGCTAGAGTAAGCCGCTCCCTGAGCGGGGCTTTGGTTTCAAAATCTTTATGATCAGCGGGCTGAGCCTCAAGCAGTCTATTAGACTGCCAAGCTAAAGATGACGGAGCCGTGAGGTATACGGTTAAAGGTTTCAGGTTCAGGGCGAGCCGTGGGCCGTATACTTTGAACCCTGCACCCAGAGCGGTTGATCCCTGTCAAAATCAGCTTGGTCAAGTACTAGCCAAAAAAAACTGAGATATAGCCATACAGCGCAAAGCGGCTCTGAAGAATGGGTCTAAAAACGATAGAGCCGCAGCTGAAGAGGTAAAGCCTGCTGCGTCAGGCAAGCCATGCCATAGAGGATCAAGGTCTCTCCCAGGAGTTCGCCAAATTCTTCGATGGTGATGCGGAGGTGTTCACCCAAGAAAATACTTTGGGATGAGGCATGGATAGCCAGCTCTGAGGCGATCGCGCCCTTCATGGCCTCTGCACCAAACCCGCCCAGCAGAAACACACCTACCCCCGCCAGCACCCACAGTACTGGGCCGCGATGGTGTTGCCAGATCCAGGTCAAATCTTGCCACCCTAGAACCGGAATAGCGATCAAAATGCCCAGATAAATCAGCTTCCAGTCGAACTGGTTGAGAGCCAGATGGAGCTTGGTCAGTTCGTCTATACCGCCAAAGAGGCAGAGCACCGCCAGGGCACTGGGCAAAAACCAAGAAACCGGGCGGGTCATGCGCTGGCGATACCGCAGCAGCGCCAAACACAGGCCCCCGATGGCAAACAGGTGAGCTGCCTGTAGCCAGGAGGGCAGCGATCGCAGGCCGTTGAGGTCAAGCAGTGGTACCGCCTCACCCCGCAGATAAATCATGGCCAGGTAGGCCAGGGCTAGCCCCAGCTCAAAGCCAACCAGGGCGATCGCGGCTCGCGGTATCCAGCTTTTTTGTGTGGCCATAGAAATTAAACGTAATTTGTTAGCCCTATCTTGCCCTTGTCAGGGTTTGACCGCCGCCAGATAAAGTCGGATTTAGACGGTCAGTCAGATAAAGAACTCTTTAAGGACCAAATTAAGTCTATTCACAGTTAGAGCTGGCGAGTCGAAATAGCCGTATGACCGTTAATTGAGCAGCATGAAAGCACCTCACGACCATAGAGATCCCTGTCTTAGGGATGCGAAGAAAGGTATCCATTTTACGGCGAAAGAGGGAGGTCGACAGTGGTGCCAATATTTTATGGTTTGGTCAAGAACTACGACATAACTAAGGAGAAGACTTCATGCCTTACGAAAATACTGACTCTTTGCCCCAGGAAACTCAGTCGCTGCCCCAGGAGGCTAAGCAAATTTTCATGGCCGCTTTTAATGCTGCTTCGAGCGATGGTATGAGCGAAGACGGTGCCCACGAAGTTGCCTGGAACTCCGTAAGAAATACCTTTATTCAAGACAGCAATGGAGAGTGGAGCTTCAAGGCTGACAAAATTGATTCTCGCAGCCGAACTGGCGCTATGCCTGGGGGCTAGATACTAGTTTGAGATGTTGATCTTCATTTCTGAAGTCACAGCTTAAATCGCCTTTCTAGCTCAGCTAGCCATGGATCAGGTGGATATGATTTGACACAAGACTGTATCAAATCCATATTCACCTGATTATTCTTATTTTCGTAGCATTAGCTAGTGCTCATGCCCTGGCGCAGGCGTTCAGAGAGCGATCGCCCCGTGCCGCCCCGCTGCACCATAATTAACTCAGCGCCAATGCTAACGGCAATTTCTTCAGGCGTTAGCGCCCCAATATCTAGACCGATCGGGCCGTAGATAGCGGCTAATTTTTCTTTAGAAATACCTGCCTGTGCGATCGCGCCATAGACCTGCTTTACCCGTTTTTCGCTGCCGATCATGCCAATATAGCGGCAGGGGATGGAGCGCTTAAGTAGCGATTGAAGGGCAGCCAAGTCGTAGGTATATCCCCGTGTCACAAGAGCGGCGTAGAGGTTTTGGTAATGGGCAAGCGATGCGATCGCCCCTTCAATTCCTTCGGCTAAAATCTGGCTGGCTTGCGGATAATACTCAGCATTGGCCCACTCAGGGCGCTCGTCTTGCACCACAATCTGAAAACCAATCAGATGGGCAACCTTAGCGAGCTGAATGCCCACATGACCTGCGCCGACAATCAGCAGGGTGGGCGGTGGTTGCAGGGTCTCGACAAAGACCATAGCGGAATCAATTTGAACAGGAGCTTCCGCTAAATAAGGTGCATTCACGTTATCCAGAGGCGTTACCAACGTCACCACATGCCCAGCCTGAAGCCGCCGCAAAATCTGCTGAGCTAAGCCCCTCGCGACATCGCCCTGCCACCGTTCAAGCCACACTCGCATGTGCCCCCCACAAACGCCCTGGGTTTGCCGATGCGGTGAACCCGACAGGTCAATCTCGACAAACTGCTTTTCTCCAGTTTTAAGCACCTCCTGGGCCTGGTGCAGTACTCTGGCTTCCCCCGCGCCGCCGCCGATGGTGTTGAAGGCTTGGCCCTTAGCATCGACCACCAGCTTCGCTCCCACTTCGCGAGGCACGGAACCCTTAACGGCAGTAACGGTAGCTAGAACCGCAGGGCCATATTCGAGTACCTGAGCCAGTTGTTGAAAACAGTTCACCATAGATGAGAGGCGATTATTTCAGCAGAGCATCATACTTGTCATGACTACCGCTCCAAATCCAGTCATAATCATTATCTTTCTGGATGGCTAAGGCCCAATAGCCACCACTCATGCGAACGGCACTGATTCGCTAAAGTAGGCAAGCTTCAAAACCTCTAAACTCAAGCCGTTCTGGCATCGTAGCTGACCGAAAGATAAACCCCATCGCCCTGGCTGAGGTCGCTTTGCCCGCTAACCCCAGAGGATGGTTTGGGTTCGTTTAATAAGCCATGACCTAGTTCAATTATGCAGTTAAATGGGGGATGGTTCTGGATGCCCACCGTGGCTCCGCTGTTCACCCCCTGCGAGGCCCCGTGTCAGACGCAAAACCTTCCCGATCGCTTGCCAATATTGCGGGCATTGTGGCCGTAGCTACCATCATCAGCAAGTTTGTGGGGCTATTTCGGCAGCAGGCGATTGGGGCGGCCTTTGCGGTGGGGCCGGTGGCCGATGCCTACAGCTTTGCCTACATCATCCCCGGCTTTTTGCTGATCTTGCTGGGGGGCATTAACGGGCCGTTTCACAGCGCGATCGTCAGCGTGGTGGCGCGGCAGGATCGCAAAGACACCGCCAAGCTGATCGAGGCGGTCAACACCCTGGTGGGATTAATCCTGATCGGGGTGTCGGTGCTGCTGTTTTTGCTGGCAGGGGGGATCATCGATGCGATCGCCCCCGGTCTTTCCCAAACAGACACCATCGCCCGCGATATCGCCGTGCTCCAGCTGCGGATTATGTCGCCCATGGCGCTGCTGGCGGGGCTGATTGGCATTGGCTTTGGGGCGCTGAATGCCGACAGCCAGTTTTGGCTGCCGTCGATCAGCCCGATTTTTTCTAGCGGGGCGGTGCTGGTGGGGCTGGGGCTGCTCTACGGGGCGATCGGCGGCGACATCACCAATCCAGAGTTCTACCTGCTGGGCGGGGCGGTGCTGGCTGCCAGCACCCTAGGCGGCGCGGTGTTGCAGTGGCTGGCGCAAATTCCAGCGTTGTGGAAGTCGGGGCTGGGGCGACCGCGCCTGCGGTTTGACTGGTCGATCCCTGGGGTGCGCGAGGTGATGCGGGTGCTGGTGCCCGCCACCCTATCGTCGGGGATGCTGCAAATTAACCTGTTCACCGATTTATTCTTTGCCTCGTTTATTCCGGGCACGGCGGCGGCGCTGAGCTACGCGAATTTGCTGGTGCAGACGCCCTTGGGCATCATCTCCAACGTGATTTTGGTGCCGTTTTTGCCGATGTTTGCCCGGCTAGCGGCTCCCGAAAACTGGCCGGAGCTGAAGACCCGCATTCGCCAGAGTTTGCTGTTCACCGCGCTGACCATGCTGCCCCTGGGGGCGCTGTTTGTGGTGCTGGCACTACCGATTGTACGGGTGATCTACGAGCGGGGAGCCTTTGATGAAGATGCCTCGAATCTAGTGACCTCGGTGCTGATGGTCTACGGCATCGGCATGTTTGTGTACCTGGCGCGGGACGTGCTGGTACGGGTGTTTTACGCCCTGGGCGATGGGCAAACGCCCTTTCGCATCAGTCTGATCAACATTGTGCTGAATGGGGTGCTGGACTTTTTCTTCATTCGCTGGCTGGGGGCACCGGGTCTGGTGCTGGCCACGGTGGGGGTAAATGTGTTTTCGACCCTGGCGCTGACGGTGATCTTGCACCGTCGGCTGCGGGGGCTGCCGCTGCGGGAATGGGGGGGTGCGATCGCCCTCCTCACCCTCTTGAGCTTCATCGCTGGCACCGCCGCCTGGGGAACGCTGCAATGGCTAGAAACCTGGCTGGGCACCGAGGGCTTTGGGGTGCTGGCGCTGCAACTGGTAATTCCTGGCGGCGTGGGGCTGCTGGTATTTACTGTAGGGGCGTTTTTGTTGCCAATCCCTGAGGCCAAGCAGCTGGCGGGGCGAATTCGAGAGCGGGTGCGGCGGTAGAAGGTAAAGGCTTGTAACTAACCAAGCAGCCCCGATGGTCGTGGATGTACCTCTGCAAGGAAGCACAATTGTCACCTGTTAAGCTACCAATCTAGATCTTCTGCTGTGATGGAAGACAATTCATACCTCCACTCATTCCCCTGCCGACGGCCAATATGCAAGTGAGCGCTAGGGTGCGCCTGAGGCTGAATGTAAACTGCCGGTTCAGGCATTGTGGCGTTCGCTAAAGCAGTCTGATACTGCTGCTTTGAGATAGTCTGAAGCGTTTGCGCTTTCACACTATAGACGGTAGGCTGACGAGTCTCAAGATCCCACCAATAAATATTGTCTCCCTGTTGTCTCATGTCACTGTGGCGGCCCAATCGCGTGTAGTCGCCATTGCTATGGCGCACCCAAGACTCGACTTCATAGGTGTTTAAAGTCCGCTTTTCCTCGACATCTAACGTGACCAAAAGCGTCCCTGCTTCATCTAGTAGCTGAGGATCGCTAGGTGGGTATGGCTCAGTCGTTCTCAGTTGCGCCAATTCCGCTTCGATTGGCAGCGGAGTTAATTGACGGGTGGGAATGTCAAAAAAATAGTAGGTGTCTCCCTGTACTAAAGCCCTTGAACCAGCCAAAGAGACAATCCGCCAGGCCTGTCTGGTGCGATCGCGGTTCTGAAAGTGCTGCAAAATATTAACTTGGTTGGAGACAATATCATAGGTGCCAATCGCCCAGCTACCTTTGGATATGACGCGTTGCGTACATTCGGCACAATACTCGCACGAGTAGAAATATTCCTGCTCGGCTGCAAAGAGAATCGTACGCTGATCTGCCAACAGTTTGTGGCTGCCAAAGGTAGCCCTTGACTTTAATTCGCCACATCCAAGCACACTAAGCGCATTGCATCCCTGAACCAGCAGAACACCCAGCATCAAAGTCAGACCGCCTAAAATCTTCATCGCATCAGCGCCTCGTACCACTGAGACAGTTTCATTAAATGAATGGACAATCTCCGGAATCGGCCTTCCTTAAATTGAAGTAGATCTTGGTCTTTATCCCGCCTGCCGCCTGCCATGAGAAAACTGAAGGTCTACTCCATTGCCAGCTTTGCAGTCACCAGCCTTGCAGTCGTCCTTGTTGCCGCCCTGGGCCAGACGGCTCAGAGCCAGAATGATAGAGCGGCTCAGGCCAGGCTTTCCCCCCAGCAGGTTGAATCACTCCAGTATGCGGGCATTCCTGTGGCGGTGCCGACGGAGGTGCCCCCTGGCTTTGAGGCCACCAGTTTAGATGTTACGCCTGTCGTTTCAGACGACGCTTTCTCTGGCGGGTATGTGATTGTCTACCGTCATGTTGAGGCTGACACCGGCAATCAGACCTGCTTTGAGGTCGAAGCCGCGATGGGAGGCTTTGGCGGCCCGGTGCCTGAGCATCAAGCGATCGCCCTGCTCCCCGCCTTCGCTCAGCCCCTAGAAGATATGGAAGACTACACCTATCAGCTGTTTTGGAGCGACGGCGGCAACGAGCTAGAGGGCTTCCCAGAGCCGATCCTGTTCTCAGACTGGATTAGGGGCGATCGCGCCTACTACCGAGTGGCCAGTCTGACCCTAGACGCCCCAGACTGCACCAGAATTGCTCCAGAGACAGCGAATCAAATCTTAGCGTCTCTGCAATACCTCGAATAGATCAAGGCACCTTGACAGCGATAGCTTGGTTTTAACGCTTTATATCAGCAGGTTTTTATGATCGCCCTGTCGATTCGTTCCCTGATTGAAACCCAATATGCAGACCAGGTGAAGGCCTTTGGGGACTCCCCCTGGTTTCAGCGTCTGGAGCAGGGACAGGCCTCCCGGCAAGAGTACGATGCCTTTATTTTTAACCTCTGTCAGACTCACCTGAAGAGTCCGCAGATTTTGGCCTTTCTCTACGCGGTGGCCCCACCCGAGGCCGCGCCCCAGATCAAACACAACCTGCTCGAAGAACTAGGGCTAGATCAGGTGGCCATTTGCCACCCCGATCTGCTGTACGTGCTGGCGACGGCGGCGGGGTTTGATCGCGATCGCCAGACGAACCTGGCCGAGGCCGCCCAGGCCCAAATTCGGCAGCTCTGCACCGACCCGCTGCTGTTTGGCACCATGCAGGAGCTGGGGCTGTCGGTGCTGCTGGAGGTGACCTGCTTTGAGTGGATGCTCTCTCGCCTGGCCAGCCGTATCGGCAAGGCGCTGGCGGCCCATCGCGGCCTGCCGCCGGAGAGCCTGGTCTGGTTTCACCACCATTCTGAGGTCGATATTCGCCACGCCGAGGAGGGGTTAGACAGTGTGGAGCAATACCTGGCCTACTACGAGATTGAGGCCGAGGATCTAGAGACGATTCTCGACATTACCTTTCGCGAAAACATTTTTATCAAGCGCTACTTCGCCGACCTGCCCGCGATCGCTGGAGCTGCCGATGAGAATCGTTGACGCTACCCTGTTTGCCCTGCATATTCCCTTTGTGGAAGCCTTTGCCCACAGCGTGCGATCGCGCAGCAGTTCAGATTCCATCGTGGTGCGGCTGCGGGCTGAGGACGGCACGGTTGGCTACGGCGAGGCGGTGGCCCGGCCCTACGTCACCGGAGAGACGGTGGCGAGCTGTTTGGAATTCATGGAACGCACTCTGTGGCCTGCGGTGCAAGCTACTGACTATGTTCCCTGGGCAGGGCAGGATGCGATCGCCTGGCTAGAGTCGCTGACCCTGCCGACAGAGGATGCCGCTGAAGCCGATACTAGCGTAGTGGCTTGGAATGCGGCGCGCTGCGGTTTTGAGCTAGCCCTGGTCGATTGTCTGCTCAAATCTGCCGGGGTTTCCCTGGGAGAACTTTTACCGCCTCGGCACCCGGTCACCTACAGCGGCGTGATCACGGCCAGCAGCATTGAGGGCGCGGTGAAGCACGCCAAGCGCTTTAAGCAGTTTGGCCTGCCCCATATCAAGGTGAAGATCACCGGAGAGGCGGATTGGGATCGGCTGGCGGCGATTCGGGCGGCGGTGGGGCCAGCGGTGTCGCTGCGGGTGGATGGCAATGGGGTTTACTCGGTGGAGGGTGCGATCGCCACCTGTGAAGCCCTGGCCGAATTCCACATCGACAGCGCCGAGCAAATGATTCCGCGCGGCGACCCCCAAGCTTTGGCGACGGTGCAGGCGGCCACCGCCATTCCCCAAATGGCCGATGAGTCGCTGATTACCCTGGCAGATGCCGAGGCGCTGATTGCGGCCAAAGCCTGTCGAGGCTTTAATCTGCGGCTGTCGAAATGTGGAGGGCTGGGGCTAACGTTGGCGATCGCCGATCTGGCTCAGGCCGCTGGCATCCAAATGCAGGTGGGCTGCCAGGTCGGCGAGACGGCAATTCTCTCCGCTGCGGGGCGGCACCTGGCGGCCTATTTGCCCGAGATCAGCTTTTGCGAAGGCTCCTACGGCAGCCTGCTATTGCGCGAAGATCTCAGCCGTCGCCCTATCCATTTTGGCCATCAGGGTCTGGCGAAACCGCTGAAGGGGCCAGGGCTGGGGGTAGAGATTCAGGATGATCTGCTGGAGAAGTACGCTCAGCAGACGATTTCACTCTCAGCTAAGGCGGTGTGATATGGCCAGTCTGTACACTCTTGGGCTGCGCTGGCAGGGACGAAGGCTGAAGAACCAGCTAGAGGCCGCCACCCAGGAGCCGGAACTGGCCCAGCAGCGACTATTGCACCAGTTGCTCAGCCGCCATAGCGACACTCAGTTTGGCCGCGAGCACCGCTTTGATCAGATTCGCACCCCGCTCGACTATCGCCGGGCGGTGCCGATCCGCGACTACGAAGGCTTTCGGCCCTATGTGGAGCAGATGATCGCTGGGCAGGAGAAGATTCTGGTGAATGAGCCAGTGCGGATGTTTACCATGACCAGCGGCACCACCGGGCAGCCGAAATATATTCCCGTCACCGCTGGGGTAGAGCGGGGCGGGTCGCGGCTGATGCGGCAGTGGCTCTACCGCATTCTGCAAGATCATCCGACGTTTTTGAATGGAGCGGTGGTGGGGATTGTCAGCCCGGCGATTGAGGGCTACACTCCCGGTGGCATTCCCTACGGCAGCCTATCGGGGCGCATCTACCAGCAGATTCCGGCCCTGATTCAGCGCACTTACGCCATCCCCTACAAGGTGTTTGAGATTGCTGACTACGATCGCCGCTACTGGGCGATCGCCCGCTATGCCCTGGCGCGGCAGGTGTCCTTTCTCTGTACGCCCAATCCCAGCACCCTCAAGCGGCTGGCTACGGTGATGACGCACCAGGCAGAATCTTTAATCCGAGCAATTCACGACGGCACCGGGGGCGAGGGGCTATCCGCTCAACGCCCCCAGCCCGAGCGGGCCAGGCAGCTAGAGCAGATCTTTCACACCACTGGAGCACTGCGACCCCAAGACTGCTGGCCCCACATGGACCTGTTGGGCTGCTGGACGGGCGGCTCGGTGGGGGCACAGGCCCGGCAGCTCACCGCTGACTATGGCCCCCTGCCGATTCGCGATCTGGGCTATTTAGCCAGTGAGGCCCGCATCACCCTGCCCTACCAAAACAACACGCCCACTGGCCTGCTCGATCTGACCCTGAATGTCTACGAATTTATTCCCGAAGACTGTGCCGACCACGCCAACCCACCGATTTTGCTCAGCCATGAGCTAGAGCAGGGGCAGCGCTACCAGATTTTGCTGACTACCCCCGGCGGCCTCTACCGCTATCACATCAACGATGTGGTGGAGGTGACGGGGTTCTATCACCGATCGCCCCTGGTTGCCTTTTTGCGCAAGGGCCGCGACATGAGCAACCTGACCGGGGAGAAGCTGCATGTGAACCATGTGCTAGCGGCGATCGCAGCTCTGCAACGCCAGTTTCACCAGCCCGTCGGCCCCTACCGCCTAGTGGCCAATGCCGATGCGATGCGCTACGAGCTGTACTGGGAAACGGCGGAAGTTCCCGATCAGGACTGGATTGAGCAACTGCTGTCGGCCCTAGATACTGCCCTGGCCGAGAACAACGTTGAATATGCCCAAAAACGAGCCTCTCAGCGATTAAATGCCCCCTGTCTCCACCGCATGAAGCCAGGCTGGGCAGAGACGACCCAGCGTTGGGCGATCGCCCAGGGTCAGCGGGAGGCGCAGTATAAATGGCCTATCCTCACCCAGCAGCCCCTGCCGCTGGATGCGGAGGCGATCGCGCAAACCTACGAGCTGACGCTGCCCTATGCCCACCCCCACTGATGGTCTGCGGCGGAATGGGTTGTGGCCCAGTCGCCATCCGGTGGCCTGGCTGTGGGGGCTGACCTTGCTATTTTTGCTGCGGGTGCTGGGTCAGGTGTTAGTGGCCTTTTCCCAGGTGCCCTTCTTACCCCCCATGCCCCACTGGTATTCGGGCCTGCTGCCCTACCCGCTGCTGTTGCCCAGCCAGCTGCTGATTTTGGCGCTCCAGGTCAAGATCAACCGCGACCTGGCCCACGGGCGGGGCTGGTTTCAGCGGCCTCGCCCCCGTTTGGGTCAAGCGCTCCAGTACTTTAGCTACGGCTACGCCGGGGTGATGGTGATTCGCTACGGCATTACCATGGGCCTCTACCCAGAGCGCCGCTGGCTGGGGGAAGGCACGATTCCAATTGTGTTTCACTGGGTGCTGGCCGCCTATCTTTGGGG
>NZ_JADEXE010000534.1 GCF_015207265.1 Nodosilinea sp. LEGE 07298
CCCCTGGCTCGCCGCCGCCTAGCCCTCTACCTCACCACCCTGTTGCTGATTACCGGGCAACCGCTGCTGGCCCAGGATACTGCTCCCACCGCCGAGACAGCCCCTGCTCCAGCGGAAATTGCCCTGCCGACCAACCTGCCTGCGGCCCCGGTAATTGCCCCCGGCGAACCCGGCCAATACGTGATGGAATTCAACCGCAGCCCGGTGGTGGGCAACCGCCTGCGCTTTAGCGGCATTTACGACGAGCAGCGGCTGCACTTTACCCGCCCCCGCCACTGGACGGCTAAATCGGTCAAGGTGCTGCTGCGCTACCGCCACTCGGCGGCCCTCTACGCCACCCGCTCTAACCTGACGGTACTCATTAACGGCACTAGCATTGGCAGCCTGCCCCTCAACCAGCCTATGGGCGAAATTGGCGATGCGGTGCTAGAGGTGCCCGCCGATCTACTAGAAGACGACAACGAGCTGTTGCTGGCGGCCCTGCAAAACAACTCGCCCACCTGCACCCAAGACCCCTTCGACCCGTCGCTCTGGACCGAGGTGCTACCCGACTCCAAGCTGGTGTTTGACTACCAGCCCCAGGCGATAACCCCCGACTTTAGCCAGTTTCCCTACCCGCTGTTTGACACGCTGAGCCTGCAAACCAACCGGGTAGCCTACCTGCAACCCACCCAGGCCGATAGCCCCTGGCTAACCGCAACGGCGCGACTGCAAACGTACCTGGGCCGCACCGCCCACTATCGCCCCCTCGATACCCGTCTGGTGAAAGCATTAGACGATCTGGAGGCCGAAGAACGGTTAGTCATGTTGGGCACCCCCACCCAGCAGCCTGCTCTAGCCGATCTAACCCTGCCCTTTGCGCTTGAAGACGGCAAGTTTGTGGATGATGCGGGCAAAGCCCTGCCGCCAGAGTCGGGCCTGCTGATGTGGGCGACGGCGGCGGACGATAGCTCGCCCGTGTTGGTGATTACCGGCAACGGTGAAGCGGGAGTGGCCAAGGCAGTGCAGTACCTGGTGCAGCCCCAAGCCCAGCAGATTGCCACCGGCCACGGGGTAGTGGTCAACCAGGCAGAAGCGTTGCCGCCGCTGCCACCCCGCCAGTGGCCCGGTTATTTGCCCGAAGAGAATGACTTTTTGCTCACCGACCTGACCGATCCTAATCGCCAGCCCTTGGACGAAACGACCGTGCGCGGATCCCATTCGCCAGCGATGGAAATCGACTTCAAGGCGCTGCCCGACGATCGCCTGCTGCGCGGCAGCAAAATGCGCCTCTCCTATAGCTACGGCCCCCAAATTAACCCTCTCACCTCCCTGGTGGATGTGGAGTTAGACGGTGTGTCGATTACGGGAGAACGGCTGACGGAGGTAAAAGGCGCAAACAACCGCACCCTGGAGGTCGATCTGCCGGGCGATCGCATCACTCCCACCTCCAAGCTGCAGGTCAACTTTCGCCTCGACCCCCGCGAGCGGCGATCGTGCAGCCGGGTGACCGACCAGCAGCTCTGGGGCACCATCCACAGCGACACCAGCTTTAGCCTCCAGCGCACCGCCGTCACCAGCCTGCCCGATTTAGATTTATTCAAAACTGGCTACCCCTTCACCGCCCCGCAAGATCTCTCCACTACGGCGGTCGTGCTGCCCAGCGCCCCCACCAATACCGATGTCACCGTACTGCTAGAGCTAGCCGAACGCCTGGGCCGCTTGAGTTTGGCCGACTCTGTCCAACTCGCCGTCTATCGCCAGGGCGATCTACCCCAGGCCGATCGCGACGAAAAGAACCTGGTTGCGATCGGCCCCCAGCCCCGCTTTCCCTTGCCAGAACTGCTGAGCGAGGATGGCTTTGCCCTGCGGGGCAGCGGCACCCGCCAGTGGGGCAAAACCCAGGTACAGCCCCTACCCGACGGCGAAGGGTTGATGAAATCGGTCATTTCTCCCTGGAACTCACAGCGGGTGGTGCTGGCCCTCAGCGGTCGCGATGACATCGGCCTGGCCCAGGTTACCGACCTGCTGCGCCACGACCCCCTCTTTTACCAAATCGAAGGCGACACCGTACTCGTCAGCGCCCAGGTACCCAACCCCGACCCATACATTAGCGCCGACTACCGCCTGGCCACCCTGCGCCAGTCACCCCAGGTG
>NZ_JADEXE010000095.1 GCF_015207265.1 Nodosilinea sp. LEGE 07298
CAAAAGTACTCTCTACACTAATGCCCCGCTCCGCCTTTGCAGTAAAGTAGATCCCTGTGACATTTTTATGGCTGACCCATGCCCAAGGTTCTCGTTTCCGACCCTATCGATCAAGCGGGTCTTGATATTCTCTCCCAGGTTGCTCAGGTCGATGTCAATACCAGCCTGTCGCCTGAGGAACTGGTAGCCGCCATTGGCGATTACGATGCGCTGATGATTCGCTCTGGCACCAAAGTCACTAAAGCTGTGATTGAGGCCGGTCAGAACCTGAAGATTATTGGTCGGGCTGGGGTCGGCGTAGACAATGTAGACGTGCCCGAGGCCACCCGACGCGGCATTGTAGTGGTCAACTCGCCCGAGGGCAACACCATTGCGGCCGCCGAGCATGCCCTGGCCATGATGATGGCGATGTCGCGATATATTCCCAGCGCCGATCGCTCCGTGAAGGCGGGCGAATGGAAGCGCAAAGACTTCACGGGGGTTGAAATTTACAAGAAAACTTTGGGTGTGGTGGGCCTGGGGAAAATTGGCTCCCATGTGGCCACGGTGGCGCGGGCGATGGGCATGAAGCTGCTGGCCTACGACCCCTTTATCTCCGCCGATCGCGCTGAGCAGCTCGGCTGCCGCCTGGTCGATCTCGATCTCCTTTTCCGCGAGGCCGACTACATTACCCTGCACCTGCCCAAAACGCCTGAAACCACCCACCTGGTTGACGAAAAAGCCCTGGCAACAATGAAGCCCACCGTGCGCATCATCAACTGCGCTCGCGGCGGCATTATTGACGAAGCCGCTCTGGCCAACGCTCTGCGAGAGGGCACCATTGGCGGTGCGGCGCTAGATGTCTACGAAGCTGAGCCCCTGGGTGAGTCGGAACTGCGCGACCTGGACAAGGCGGTGATTCTCACTCCCCACCTGGGGGCCTCTACCGAAGAAGCTCAGGTGAATGTGGCTATTGATGTGGCTGAGCAAATTCGCGATGTGCTGCTGGGGCTGCCAGCTCGCTCTGCGGTAAATATTCCCGGTCTGCGCCCCGAGGTCATGCAAAAGCTGCGCCCCTACCTGCAGCTGGCCGAAACCCTGGGCAACTTGGTAGGGCAGCTGGCCGGGGGCCGGGTCGAAGAGCTGACCGTGCGTCTGCAGGGCGACATTGCCGGGGGCGACACGCAGCCAATTATGGTGGCCGCGCTCAAGGGTTTGCTCTCCCACGCGCTGCAGGAGCGGGTCAACTACGTCAACGCCTCCATTGAAGCCAAAGAGCGGGGCATCCACGTGATCGAAACCCGCGATGCCGACATTCGCGACTACACTGGCTCCCTGAACCTCTCGGCCAAGGGCAGCCTGGGCGAACACTCGGTAACTGGAGTGCTGCTGGGGGGCAGCGAAATTCGCGTTACCGATATCGATGAGTTCCCCATCAACGTGCCGCCGACTCAGCACATGCTGTTTACCCTGCACCGCGATATGCCGGGTATTATCGGCAAAATTGGCTCGCTGTTGGGCAGCTTTAACGTCAACATCGCTAGCATGCAGGTGGGCCGCAAAATTGTGCGCGGTGACGCAGTGATGGCGCTCAGCCTTGATGACCCTCTGCCAGAGGGCATTTTGGATGAAATTCTCAAGGTGCCCGGCATTCGCGATGCCTACACCGTGAATTTGTAGGATGAGCAAGGTGTAGGGTGCTCAAGCTGTGTTCTGATCCAGGCATAGGTGGGTGGGCAATGCTCACCCTACGGCCACCCAGTTGGAACCTCAGGCTTGATACAGAGTGCAAGCCCAATGTTGCTAGTTACGAGGCGATCGCTGGAATGGCTGTGGTCAACACCTGGTGGGAAGTAAACGTGCTGTGCGATCCGGCCTTAGAAGACACAGTCTTCTGGCGGTTTGACAGCTTTGGTAGCCAGGGTACCTCAACCCAGCAGCGGGGTTCGTCCTGCATTGTGCAGGCCTATTTTCCGCAGCATCGGCTAGAACTGCTGGATTTATCGGCTCTAGCGCTGCTGATTAAACAAGATGCTCTGTGCAACGACCTAGTGCTGCCCCGCATTAGCTGGCACCTAATCGATGAAGAAGATTGGTCGAAAAGCTGGAAAGACCACTGGCAGCCTGAGCCGATTGGCGATCGCTTTTTGATCACGCCCGCCTGGCTAGAGCCGCCCGCCGACAACGACCGACTGGTGCTGCGCCTCGACCCAGGGGTAGCCTTTGGCACCGGCAACCACCCCACCACCCAGCTCTGCCTGGAGTCGCTCGAAATGCGGCTCACCTACGAAAAAACCGATGTCACGATCGCCGATATTGGCTGTGGATCTGGCATTCTTTCGATTGGGGCGCTGCTGCTGGGGGCCAAAAAAGCCTACGCGGCAGATACTGACGATCTGGCGGTGCATTCAGCCAAAGGCAACCGCGCCCTCAACGGCCTGACGGAGGATCATCTGCCGCTACTGCACGGCAGTTTGGATGCGATCGCCCAAGCCATCGACGCCCCGGTCGACGGCATTGTGTGCAACATTCTGGCCGAGGTAATCATGGACCTCATTCCCCAAATGCACACCATCGTTACTGCCGATGGCTGGGGCATTCTCAGCGGCATTCTGCTCGACCAGTCGAAGCTGGTGGCCGATACCCTAGAGCAGCACGGCTGGGTGGTAGCCACCCTTTGGCGACGGCAGGAGTGGTGTTGTCTCAACGTACGGCGATCCTCTGAGGGAGCGCAGCCCTAAACCTATGAATTCCTCTGACCTCAGCTTTGTGGCTAAAGTAGTGGCGCTGTCTGGAGCGTTGAGCGCGGCGGTTAAATACGGGGTGCCGATGCTGCTGGCCGGTTCTCAGGCGGGGCAGAATAGCCCGGCTCTAGCTCTAATCGTGGGGTTGCTGCTAGCCCCCTCAGCGCTCATGGGTAGCCTGTTTTGGCTGCGCCGCAGCTCCAACTCCTAGGCTCAACCATGCGCACCATCGACGGCATTAACGACAAAATTCGCCAGGGGAAAGCGGTGGTGCAAACTGCCGAAGCCTTCAAAGCTCACGCTAAAGAGCAGGGAGTCGCCGCCGCTGCCGCTGCCGTGGATGTTGTGGTTACGGGCACCTTTGAGCCGATGGAGTCGTCGGGGGCAATGCTCAATCTGGGCCACACCGACCCGCCCATCAAGCTGCTGGAGTGCTACCTTGATGGGGTACCCGCCTACGCTGGCTTTGGGGCAGTGGATGTGTGCCTGGGGGCGAGCCAGCCCGCCGTGGCCGGACGCGGCGCTGACCTGGGTGACCCCGAAGCCGTGCGCGAGCACGGTGGCGGTCATGTAATTGCCGATCTAATTGCGGGGCGCAGCGTGCCGCTACAGGCGACGGGGCACGGTACCGACTGCTACCCCCGCACCTCGCTCGAAACCACCATTACCCGCGACACGATCAACCAGTTTTATCTGTTCAGCCCCCGTGGGCTGTATCAAAACTTCATTGTGGGGGTGAATGGGGGCGATCGCACCCTCTCCACCTACCTCGGCCCGCTTCAGCCGCGCCTGGGCAATGCTGTTTATGCCAATCCAGGGGCGCTGTCTCCATTGTTAAACGACCCCGATCTAGAGGCCATTGGTATTGGCAGTCGTATTTTCTTTGGCGGTGGCGTTGGCTATATTGCCTGGGAAGGCACCCAGCACTTTCCGCTACAGCGGCGGTTGCCCAACCGCACCCCCATTGGTCCGGCTGCGACGCTGGCCCTGATCGGCGATGCCAAACAAATGCGGCCTGAGTGGGTACGGGGCTGCTACTTCAAAGGCTATGGGCCTTCACTCATGCTGGGGGTAGGGGTACCTATCCCTATTCTGAATGAGCAGGTGGCAACCCACTGCGCCGTGCAGGATGCCGACATTGTGGCTCCGGTGATGGATTTTTCAATTCCCCGCCGGGTGCGGCCGACCTTTGGCCTGGTCAGCTATGCTCAGCTCAAGTCAGGCAGCATCACCATAGAAGGACAGCCCGTCCGTACGGCACCCCTAGCCAGCATTTATCTGGCTCGCCGGGTCGCCAGCGAACTTAAAACCTGGATAGAGGCGGGACAATTTGAGCTGGCCGCACCTGTAGCCCCTCTGCCCCAAGACCGGGCGTTTTTACCCCAAGATGCGCTGGGGGGCTAGGCCGACTCTTCGACTCGGCTCAACTCGACGATTCGGGGCTGCTCTCGCGATTTTCCTCGCGCTTTTTGGGGCGACTCGCAGGGCGTTCAGAACCCGACTCTGAACGAGTATCCGTTCCGGCATCGCTGCCTTTGACCCCCGTGGGGCGACGGCTGGGCATAGGCGGTCTGCTGCCGCCAGGGCCACTGCGCATGTTCGGTCTGCCGCCCCGTCGAGGGCCACCACCGCCACCGCTGCCCTTGGCGCGCTTTTTGGGAGGCACAATGCCCACCATCGTCGCCTCGCTCAGCACCAAAACCTTAGCATCGCGTCTGACCTTAAAATCCCAAAAGTAGCCGACGGTACGACCTTCAATGGTGCCGTGGATCAGCAGCTTAAACGGTTTTGAAGAGCTTGGGGTGCGCCTCACTCCCTGGAGAATTTTGACCGCAATGCACTGATCTTCTGGCGTATATTTGATCACCTCGCCGCGAATAGAGAAGAAGTTATCGTCAACGGGCGGCAGATCGCTAAGATCTGGTTTTTCGTCAGCGGCTTCGTCGTCTTCATCGTCGCTGGAGGGTGCTTCCCCAGGTAGACCGAGGGTTTCAGGTTCCCAAACGCCAACAATTTGCAGGTGCAAATCCTGATCGTCGTTGTCGAGTTCGCGACGGGTGCGAGGATACACCACCCACAGGTGGGGCACCGAAAGGTCAATATGCTTTTTCACCAGGCTGGTAATGCGCCCCAGCAGCACTGAATCGATCACGTGACCGTCTTCGGTAGTGAGGTTGCCCCGATTGAGTTGGTCGGCTTCGCTAGGTTCATAGGTACCTCGCACCAGCCCAATCGCCCGGTACTGCATCGGCTCGCTGGGAGGCGCGATCGGCTGATAGCGGTAGGCCTCTGAGTCTGGTTCAGCGGTTTCGACCACGGCAACGTCGCTAGCAGGGCCAGCCTCAGCGGCCTTGGGTGCAGCCTTAACACTAACCGCAGGCTTTGTCTCAGGGGAAACGGTAGGACGTACCGGCCGCACCGGCCGCCGGGGAGGAGACATTAGCGATGGCCGATCGGCGGCCGGTACCGTCCCCTGGTCGAGGCCATCTTTAGCTTTAACGTCGCTCTTAGAAGCGTCTTGCTCTGTAGAACCCATGACACCACCGATCTCCCTCTCAACATGAACTAGCCACCCGGCGCAACGGTAACTTCGCGCATGACTTAGCCTGTAAGCCTAGCGTAACATTCGCCTTCTCATATGCATGGTCGGGGCAAATATTTAAGCGGTTTACGCAACTTGTCAAGAGCTTTACATCTGGTTCAGTACAGCCCGCAGACAGTTACCTCAACGGCCGAAGCAGCTATCTTAGGTTTCCATCGCTGACGGTTAGCAATCCGTATTGTTTCTGAGCATTTTGGCAACTTCTTTGCTAGTGTAACCCTGGATCCTGGGGCTGACTTGAGGCGCAGCTCCAGCCCCAGGCCAAAGCGCTAAAATCATCTACCTGCAACTAATCTGTAACTACTGTAGACATTTCGCGATCGCCCCCTAACCTAGGTATCGCGTTCCCGCCGCTCTTTGATGAGGTAAACCCGTGACCGCAAACCGTAACCGTTGGCTCGTTGGCACTGTTTTGACCCTGGCCCTAGCGGCCTTTTTGTCGCTATCGCTGCTGCCTATTCTGGGCAGTAACGACAATCGTCGGGCCAGCAGTACCCCCGATGCCAGCCCCGCCGCCGACCCCACTGCCATGCAGGCCGAGCTAGAGGCCCAGGCCCGAGGCTACGAGCTGGTGCTAGAGCGCGAGCCCGACAACCAAACCGCCCTACAGGGCCTAGTGGATGCGCGCATTCAGCTAGGCGATATCAACGGAGTGGTTGGCCCCCTGGAGAAACTGGTAGAACTCAACCCAGGCGTGCCCGACTACGCTGTGCTGCTGGCTCAAACCAAACAGCAGCTGGGTGACCTAGAAGGAGCGGCCCAAACCTATCGCCAGGTGCTCGATCAACAGCCTGGCAATATGAACGCGCTACAGGGGTTAACGGTGCTGCTGGTGCAGCAAGAACGCCCCCAGGCCGCGATCGGGCTGCTGCAAGATACCCTTAAAACCGCCGACCAGCTGCAGTCAGACGGCACAGCGACCGGTATCGACACGACATCTGTGAAGCTGCTGCTGGCCCAGGTGCATGTGGAAGCCAATAGCCCTGACCAGGCTATTGCTCTCTACGACGAGACGATTGAAGCCGCTCCAGATGACTTTCGCCCAGTGTTGGCCAAAGCCCTGGTGCTACAAGAACAAGGCGATGCCAATACTGCCCAGGCTCTCTTTACCCAGGCCACAGCACTGGCCCCCGCTCAGTTCAAAGATCAAATTGAGCTGATGTCTGCTCAGGGACAGGCAGCGCCAGGGGCCAGTAGCGAGACCACAGACGCTGTAGAACCAGCCCCTGCCGCCGAAGAATCGGCAGAATAGGCCAGTTTAAGCTCGGGCCGGAGAGGTAGAGCTGACCGTTCTTTCCGGGCGGTTGGGGGCAGCCTGACTAGACTCTACCGGCTCAAACTCAATATGGTTAAACAGCGTCGTCACAAAGGCAAACAGCAGAAAAGGCAGCGACAGCACCAAAATCAGCCCGACGGTAGCCAGGGCGACCACAGGCTGCCGAGCGCCCATCAGGGCCAGCGATGCCGCCAGGCTAATGAACAAAATCACCAGCCAGGCGATAATTTGGCCATAGATGTCGCCAAAGGTGAGGGTGCAAGCGAAACGATACTTATTCCCGAATTCCATGGTGTTGTCCTGCCACAATCAGTCCTATAGAGTTCAGCATATCGGTCTGACCCTGACTGCTGTAGTTTCTCAACATTTCCACAAGAGTTGCAATGAAATGTTGCAGCTCTTAGGGAGTGGTTTATGCTGCGATCGCTAGAGTTGTTCTTTCCAGTGTCGCATAGCTGAAATAAACCCATTGATCCAGGCTCCCTAGATCCCCGGCCCTTCCGCGATTGGCAATAGTCGCCCAACTTACACCGTCGAGTACTAGGTACCCGACGGGTCGATCACCGGGTCCAACCTCCCTCAGCTAATCTGCTGCCTGTAGTCAAAGACATGGCGCATCAATATATTCTTTTCTATAAGCCCTACAACGTGCTCAGTCAGTTCAGCGAGGGCAATACTCCTCCGGCCTCTGCTACTGAGCCTCGCCTTACCCTCAAAGACTTTGTCCCGGTGTCAGATGTCTATCCGGTTGGACGCCTCGATCGCGACAGCGAAGGATTAATGCTGCTGACCAACCACGGTCGAGTGCAGCATCGCCTCAGCGATCCGCGCTTTGCCCACCCCCGCACCTACTGGGTGCAGGTTGAACAGGTGCCGTCCGTCGCCGCCCTAACCCAGCTCCAAAAAGGGATTACGATTAAGGGCTATCGGACGCTGCCCTGCCAGGTTAAGCGACTCAGGGCTGAGCCGACCCTGCCGCCGCGAGACCCGCCGATTCGCTTTCGCCAAAGCATTCCTACGGTCTGGCTAGAAATGACCCTACAGGAGGGCAAAAACCGCCAGGTGCGACGCATGACCGCCGCTGTCGGGCATCCCACTCTGCGGCTGGTGCGCATAGCAATCGCCCATCTGCAACTGGGTACCTTAAGTCCGGGACAGTGGCGAGTTGCTACGACCGATGAGCGCCAAAAGCTACTGCAAATTTAGCCAAAAGCTACTGCCAGTCAAAAGGTATAGCCCTCAACAATCTCGCTGAGCTAAGTCAAGAATCGCTGGGTTAGGCAGGTGAGGGCGGGGGCAGTAAGTTACCATGAGCTTGCGGTAAGGCAGCTTTAGGGGCTACCCATGCCATACTTAATGTGCCATACCCACGTCGATTTCCCAGTAGGGTGTATCAAACTGTTGTGTGAAAGCCTGTCTTAGCCGTCAGCAAAATGCTTAGTTTCAAGATCTTGACTCAGGGTAACGGCTCCCATTCGCTGGCTGACTGGCCTAATTTTGGATCACCGCTAGGATGCTAACTTGCCCTTTTTGTGAGTTTGAAAACCCTGATTCACAGCGGTCCTGCGAACAGTGTGGACAGCCACTCCAGCGGTGGCGAGTGCTTGCTATGACTGGCTCAGAGGTGACAGCTACCGCCCCTGATGATCTTGATATTGAGGGCTACCTTGATGGCGATCGCCGCTACCGGCTGATTGCCTCGCCCAACCCACTGGGGTCGGCCAGCGCTACATCCCAGGTTGTCATTGACTGTCAGCCCGACGCCGACTCTCCACTGTACGCTTTACAGGCGGCCTGGCTAGAAACCCCTACTCTCGATCCAGCGACCCATCCTTTAGCGAGTGGGGTGCCGCCTCAAGCCTATCCGTATCTGGCTCTCCAGGCCGACTATTTCCCGGCTATTCCTGAGCTTCATCATGCTTGGCAGACACCCAAACATACCCTCTTGCTGATTGAAGACCGAACCATCTGGCTACCCCTATCCATGGGTTGGATGGCTATTGATGAGCCGCTACAGCATATTCAGTGGTTGTTTGAAACAACACTGCTGTGGCAGGCCCTGGCTCCGTGGCAGGGGCAGGCCACTCTGCTCAACCCCCAGCGGCTAGCCTTAAACGAAAACAGCTTGCTCTGCCTCACTCAGATCGACTTCGCTAGTCGGCAGTCGCCCCTGCCGCTACAGGCTCTGGGGCAGATGTGGCAAGCCATGCTAAGTCGGGGCCAGGGTCTGCCTCTAAAGGTGGAGACCCTGGTCAGCGATTTGGTCGAAGGTGCGATCACCGATATTAATCAGGTGCAGGACATACTGGCCGAAGCCGCCCAAGACTATCCCTTGCCTGGGGTAGAAGCCGCTGGGTCTGACTGGGTCGATGGCGCTGATGATGTTGACGTTGACGACATTATTGATGTAGATCAGCCTGATCTGGCGATCGCCAGATCAGTTGCTGCCGACGAAGGCGATCTGGAGTCTGACGCTGTCTTTGACACTCAAGAACTGCCAGATGACGATGGCAATGGGCCAATCGAAGCACCCACTATGGTGCTGCCCATGAAACTGTCTTACCTTGACGATGCCGGCCAAAGCCATGTGGGTCAGCAGCGCCACCACAATGAAGATTGGTTCTTTACTCAGACTCAACTCCACAAGGTTAGTGGTCCCCAGGGCACCGTGCTGCGGGCTAAGGGGCTCTACATTCTTTGCGATGGCATGGGTGGCCACGCCTCGGGGGAAGTTGCTAGTCAGCTAGCGGTGCGCACCCTGCGAGAGTATTTAACCCAGAACTGGAGCGGCGATCGCTTGCCCGATCAAGACACCTTAACTCAGGCGGTAGTGACAGCCAACCAAGCCATCTTCGATATTAATCAGTCAAACGCAACGTCGGGGGTAGGCCGCATGGGCACCACCCTGGTCATGGTGCTTGTGCACAACCTTGATATAGCTGTGGTGCACGTGGGCGATAGTCGCTTGTATAGCTACAGCAAACGCTTGGGCTTGCGACAGCTTACCCTCGATCATGAGGTGGGGCAGCGAGAAATCAACCGAGGAGTAGAGCCAGCTCTAGCCTATGCCCGCCCCGATGCCTACCAACTTACTCAGGCCCTCGGACCCAGGGGTAAAGAAGACTTAGTTCCTAGCATTACCTATCACGAAATTACTGAAGATACTTTGCTGGTTCTATGTTCAGATGGACTGAGCGATAACGATCTGCTAGAGCGCCATGCTGATTCTCATGTTGCTGGTCTATTAAGTTCGAAAGCTAATCTCGCCAGCGGCACCGCCCATCTCATCGACTTGGCAAACGAAAAAAATGGCCATGACAATATCACGACCATTCTTGTGCGTATTAAGCTCCAGCCCGACATGACGCCTATAGTTGGCTAGCTAGACTGGTTAGCTATAGCGGGCTGGTGGCCCTCGCTAACTGGCGGGTGCACACCGCACTAATCTTCTTCCCAAGACTGCACCGCCAGCAACTCCTGGATTGGATCTTGGGTTGAAAAGTCGAATTCTTCTAGTTCTTGCTTCCAATGAGCCCAGTCGTCGCCAAACAGAAAGGCGATTTTCCAAATGGGGTCGCTAGGGCGTACAACTTTGGACTTCTTAACTAAAGACTCAACTTGGCGCTGAAATTTCACCATTGGGTGAGCGACAACTAAGTCGGCAATTGCTTCAGTCATATTTTCGATTTAAAAAGCTCTTCAGAACGTTGGTCGGGAAAATCTGCACACCCTTGAAACTTGCGCAGGCATTAACCCTAGATTCAGGAACACAGCATAGCACAAGAATGGGAAATCACAATTCTTGCCTATAGCCTGTCCTGCAAGTGATGACCTTTGATCTTTAGCATTTGGTCACCACCCCAATAGTGTACCGAAGGATGTGACTAATTGAGGTAGGTATTCCCCCAATCAAAGGGTAGATAACCGTACTCCTGGTTGCTAGCTTGACCTTGGGTTGGCTCAATAGTCGCTAAACTAGAGGTCCAACCCTATTTTGCCTTTTAGTATTGACCAATGGCTCAAACTGACTCGTCTGCCCCTCAATCTAGCGCTGCCATGGCTAGTGCTCCCATGGTTCTGCCTCGTACTAGTGAGTCAGAAGATCTGAAGCGGATTCGCCACACCTTCTCCCACGTTATGGCGATGGCAGTGCAGACCCTGTTTCCAAAAACGCAGGTGACCATTGGCCCCTGGATTGACTACGGCTTCTACTACGACTTTGACAGCCCTGAACCCTTTACTGAGCAAGACCTGAAGGCGATCAGAAAAGAGATGATTAAGATCATCAATAAGGGGCTGCCGGTCACGCCAGAAACCGTCACCCGTGACGAAGCCCAGCGCCGTATTGAGGCGTTAGGAGAGCCCTACAAGCTTGAAATTCTGCAGGATTTGAAAGACCCGATTACCCTCTATCATCTGGGCGACCAGTGGTGGGATTTATGCGCTGGACCCCATGTGGGTAGCACCGCCGACCTCAACCCCAAGGCATTTGAGTTAGAAAGCGTAGCTGGGGCCTACTGGCGTGGTGACGAAAACCGTGCCCAGCTCCAGCGCATCTACGGTACGGCTTGGGAGACCTCTGAGCAGCTGCAAGAGTACAAGCGCCGCCGCGAAGAAGCTAAACGTCGTGATCACCGCAAGCTGGGCAAAGAGCTAGGCCTATTTATTTTTTCGGACGATGTGGGGC
The DNA here is from genome assembly GCF_015207265.1 of Nodosilinea sp. LEGE 07298. Taxonomy (GTDB): domain Bacteria; phylum Cyanobacteriota; class Cyanobacteriia; order Phormidesmidales; family Phormidesmidaceae; genus Nodosilinea. The sequence continues at coordinate 11,289 of NZ_JADEXE010000095.1, forward strand.
CTGGTCTGCCTCTGTGGACCCCTAAGGGTACGGTGCTGCGCTCTACCCTAGAAACCTTCCTTAAGGAAGAGCAGACCAAACGGGGCTACCTGGGAGTGGTCACCCCTCATATTGCTCGGGTGGATCTATTTAAAATCTCGGGTCATTGGCAGAACTATCGGGAAGATATGTTCCCGTTAATGGCGGATGATGACGCGGCCCGTCTGGCGGAAGAGGGCTTTGTCATGAAGCCTATGAACTGCCCTTTCCACATCCAAATCTATAAGAGCGAACTGCGATCGTACCGAGAGCTGCCCCTGCGGCTGGCGGAGTTTGGCACGGTATATCGTTACGAGCAGTCGGGAGAACTGGGTGGGCTGACCCGAGTGCGGGGCTTTACGGTAGACGACTCTCACCTATTTGTGCGCCCTGAGCAGCTTGACGACGAGTTTCTCAAGGTGGTGGATTTAATTCTCTCCGTGTTTCGCAGCTTGAAGCTGAAGAACTTTAAAGCTCGACTGAGCTTTCGAGACCCAGAATCAACCAAGTACATTGGCGGTGACGAGGTCTGGGAAGCGTCTCAAACGGCCATTCGTCGGGCTGTGCAGACCCTGGGCATGGAGTATTTCGAAGCGCCGGGAGAAGCGGCTTTTTACGGGCCTAAGCTAGACTTCATCTTTCGGGATGCCCTCGATCGCGAGTGGCAACTGGGTACCGTACAGGTTGACTACAACCTGCCCGAGCGCTTTGACCTAGAGTACGTAGCCGAAGACGGCTCGCGCCAGCGTCCGGTGATGATTCACCGCGCTCCCTTTGGTTCTCTAGAGAGGTTGATTGGCATTTTGATCGAAGAGTATGCCGGTGATTTTCCGCTTTGGCTGGCTCCGGTGCAGATGCGCCTGCTGCCGATAACTGAAGAGCATCTGGGCTATGCCCAATCCGTCGCCGATCAGTTGCTGGCCCGGGGCGTGCGGGTGGAGGTAGACGCTAGCGGTGATCGCCTCGGTAAGATGGTGCGCAATGCCGAAAAGGCCAAGGTGCCCATTATGGCGGTGGTTGGCGCAAAGGAACTGGAGGCTAACGCCCTTAGCATTCGCACCCGTGCCCAGGGTGAACTGGGGTTGCTGCCCGTGGCCGAGGTGGTAGAGCGGGTGGCTGGGGCGATCGCTGCTCGCGAAGACTTTTAGCCCCTAGGGAGTCTCGGGCAGGTCTGCCTCGATCTCGCGTAGATCGCTAAGTGACTGCTCCATCGAGTCAATCAGCGACTGCACGGCCTGATCTTGCTCCGCCTGTTGCCGCTGCGCTAGGCCCGAAAGCACGTTCATACAAGCGTCCATACCAGCGGCAAATTCATAGCGCGTAACGGCGGCTTCGCCCCGAAAAGTGCCATCGGGATAGCCGCTAACGCAGCCATAGGTGCCAGCCAGGTTGAGCAAGGCTTCGTAAGCCCAGTGATCGGGCGATACATCGGTGAAGGGTAGCACTAGCTGTTGTCCAGCGGCTTGGGCAATGGGTTCATCAACGGTATCTACAGAATTTGGCTCTGCCTGGGCCGGGGCGATCGCGGCCAAAGCGCCCATCCCGGCTCCTAAACCTATGCCCAAGACACCGCGAATCAATGGCTGAAGGTTCATTCCAAATCTCCCAAAATCTTCCCTGTCTCTCATTGTAGAGACGGGCTGAAAGGATGTCGCTTGAGTTGTGTCGGCTTAGATTGTGTCTCTAGGCTTGTATCTCTGTGGCGGCATCAAAAAGTGATAATATCCTTGGCCTAATTGTTCTACAACCGCTGGAGGCTTTTGCGGTGCCTACATCCGTGACTGTGACTGTGCCTGCCACAACCGCCAATATTGGCCCCGGCTTTGACTGTTTAGGCGCGGCACTCACCCTTTACAACCACTTCCGCTTTACTCTGCTTGACCCAGCAGCGGGGGAGGTAGCGATTGAGGTGCGGGGGGTAGAGGCTGAGCGGGTGGTGACCGATGGGTCTAATCTGGCCTACAAGGCGTTTGCCAGCTACTTCCACAGACGAGAGATGGCTGTACCGTCAGTGGCGATCGCGATCGATCTCAACGTTCCTCTGGCGCGGGGTTTAGGCAGCTCGTCAACGGCCATTGTCGGTGGCCTACTGGGTGCTAATGCACTGTGCGATCGCCCTGTTGATCAAGCGGCCCTGGTAGAGATGGCTGTTGCCATTGAGGGCCACCCTGACAATGTTGTCCCTGCCTTGGTCGGAGGTTGCCAGCTAGCCGTGGCAAATGACGATGGTTCCTCCGTGCTGTGTCCTATCCCTTGGCATGAAGCAATTACGCCTGTCGTTGTAATCCCAGATTTTGAGCTGTCTACCGCTGCGGCACGGCAGGTGCTGCCTGCCACCTACAGCCGCGCCGACGCTATCTTCAATACCGCTCACCTGGGGCTGCTGCTGCGAGGGTTAGAGACGGGCCGGGGCGACTGGTTACGGGTAGCGATGGGCGATCGCATCCATCAGCCCTACCGCCAAACGTTGATTGCTGGCTACGAAACGGTAGCCAACGCCGCTACCGAAGCTGGGGCCTATGGCTTAGTTATAAGTGGGGCGGGTCCTACCCTGCTGGCCCTGGCTCCAGCCCAGGCTGCCTCTAGCGTGTGTAACGCTATGGCCACCGCCTGGCAACAGACCGGGCAATCGGTAACGGCCCGGGTGCTCGCTCTAGAAACTCGGGGAGCAAGCGTTTCCTGAGCCGCAAGCCATTGAGCTACAGAGTCTTGTTCCTAAAGCAGAGTAAGGGGCAAGGAAATCGCGAGTGCCATTACCAGGCTCTCGCTGTTGGGTGCGATCGCGGAGCACAGACTTACAACTCAGAAGGCCATAGCCGTTACGGCAAGTGAATGCCGGAGTCCTGCCCCAACTGTTGCAATAATTAAGATTTCGATGCATTGACATACATAAATGTGAGTACTCATTTTAATTAATTCAAAGGTTGAATAGGGCTGAAATGCTTATGTAGCCTTCATCTCAGGCCCTTGAATGTCAACCTTTTGCGATTTTCGCTAAAAAATAGTTATCAAATGTTTATTAAGTTTCCTATACTGAGGACGGGCGCAAAGATAGGTATATCTCTCTATCAATCTTGCACTCCGGTTCCATCGTCGTGCTCTTGGGTCATGACTCGCTCTCTGCAGTTCTCCGACCTCCTCGCCTAGGGTAGGCCGTCGCGAACAGTAGAGGTAGGCCGCTATTTCTGAACGGCTCCTCAAAGGGATGTGTGTCCGCCTCAGGTCAGACACTGAAACCGGAACCCAAATGCACTGGCTGTTTTGTAATATTATTCACGCGAATTCTCATGCTGACCGAGCAATTTCCGTGGCTGACGACCCTAGTTATTCTTCCTCTGCTGGCAATTTTGCCCATACCCGTGCTGCCCAATCGCAACGGGCAAACTCTGCGCTGGTATGCCTTAGGGATTGGCTTCATTGAGTTTTCTCTAATTCTTTATACCTTTGCTAACTTCTACGACCTCAACCAGTCTGGTTTGCAGCTAGTTGAGCGCTACAACTGGGTGCCCCAGGTGGGCCTTACCTGGTCGCTGGGGGCCGATGGCCTGGCTATGCCCCTGGTTGTGCTGAGTGGTCTGGTGACAACGCTAGCTATTTTGGCGTCGTGGAATGTGACTCGTCGCCCCCGCCTCTACTTCAGCCTGCTGCTGGTTATGTATAGCGCTCAGGTTGGGGTGTTTTTGGCCCAAGACCTGGTCATGTTCTTCTTCATGTGGGAGCTTGAGCTGGTGCCTGTGTACCTGCTGATCTCCATTTGGGGCGGGCAAAAGCGCCACTATGCCGCCACTAAATTTATTCTTTACACCGCGATCGGGTCTATCTTCATTCTGGTCGCCGCCCTGGCAATGGCCTTCTACGGTGATACCGTTACCTTCAACCTGACGGAACTGGCCCAGAAAGACTATTCCCTCACCTTCCAGCTGCTGGTCTATGCAGCGTTTCTAGTCGCCTTTGCCGTCAAGCTGCCCATCTTTCCGCTGCACACCTGGCTGCCCGATGCTCACAGCGAGGCCCCTGCGGCTGTATCCATGATTTTGGCTGGGGTTCTGCTTAAAATGGCGGGTTATGGCCTCATCCGCATGAATATTGAGATGCTGCCCGACGCCCATCTTTACTTTGCTCCATTCCTGGCCATTTTGGGCGTCGTAAACGTTATCTACGCCTCCATGACAGCCTTTGGCCAAGACAATCTCAAGCGCCGTATGGCCTACTCGTCCGTGGCCCATATGGGTTTCGTGCTAATCGGCTGCTCGGCGTTCACTACCCTCGGGATGAGCGGCGCGATGCTGCAAATGATCTCCCACGGTCTGATTGCGGCGGTCATGTTCTTCCTGTCTGGAGTGACCTACGAGCGCACGCACACCTTGGACATGGACGAAATGGGCGGGATGGCGCGCAAGATGCCTACTACCTTTGCCTTTTTCACGGCTGCCTCCATGGGATCGCTGGCTCTGCCTGGCATGAGCGGCTTTGTGAGCGAGATTGCGGTGTTTTTAGGCATGGCTACTAGCGATGTTTACAGTACCGCCTTTAAGACCGTTATTATCATCGGTTCTGCGGTTGGAGTAGTGCTGTCGCCTATCTACCTGCTCTCTATGCTGCGTCGCATCTTCTACGGTGATGCGGGTCAGGTGGTTGCCAAGGTACCCAACATTCTCGATATTCGCCCCCGCGAAGCCTTCGTAGCCGCCTGTCTGTTGGTACCTATTATTGGGATTGGCTTGTATCCCAAACTGGCTACTCAGGCTTACGATGCGAAAACGGTGGCCGTTGCTAGCCGAGTACAGACAACTGTGCTGGCTGCTGGGCAAACATCGCCGCTTTACGCCCACATTATGGTGGCTCCTCGGGTGACAGTGGCTGAACTGGCTATCCCTGCTGATTCGCGGATCGACTAAATCAAAACAAGCTGGTGCATCCGGTATTTGCTGCACTCTGGCCTATGGTCAGAGTGCAGCTTTTTATTTTTAAAGGATGTAGTTCTGACTTTAGAGACAATTAAAACACTGTCTTTGGGCACTCTTAAAGGCAGGCGCAGAGCGTCAGAATAGTTGTATTGAGATGGCTTAACCCCCAAGTTGATCTCGCTTTAAGCCGTGTATTTAAACTTTCGGTACAGGTTTTCCTGAAATAGTTATGTCTCAGTCACACCACTGTCTTCACTGCAATAACCAACACCTGCTTCGCATTGGGGTCCGGGGCATTCGCCAATGCTCTCGCTGCCAAGCCTTTGTCGATGTGCGATCGCGCCACTGGCTAAAGCGCTTCATTCGCGATTTAGCTGCTTAGAGTTGTCTTTCCGTAGCAGCGTGAATAAGCGTGGGGCAGCTGGATGTCGTATCACCCCAGCATCCGAATCGCATAACCCCGATTCCCAAAAGGCCAAACCGTAGCGAATCGCATTTGCCCTTCCAAATTGGGTGTAGCCAAGAAGGATGTCGGATTAAACCCTGAACCTTCCTATGGGGCATTCTCGGTTAGACAGGGTTACGCCACAATGGAGATGCCCTGACTTGCGAGATACTCTATGGCCGGTAAGTATTTTCAAAAACCAGGTCCAGAATTGGCCGATCGCGTGCCACCAGGGCAGCACCTGGCTAAAGGTTTTCCAGTTCTGACCTACGGCGATACCCCCCAGGTCAATCAGGCCGACTGGTCATTGACTATTACGGGGTTGGCTGCGCCTAAAACCTTTACCTGGGAGGAGATCATGGCGCTGCCCCAAACCGACTTTACTGCCGACTTTCATTGTGTTACCACCTGGTCAAAGCTCGACGTGACCTGGCGGGGAATTCGCGTCACCGATCTAATGCCACAGCTTGAGGTTGATGCCGCCGCAACCCACGTCATGCTGCACTGCTATGGTGGCTACACCACCAATCTTGCCCTCGACGACTTCGCCCGACCGGAAAACTTTTTTGCCCACACTCTAGACGGAGAGCCGCTGCCCCCAGACCACGGTGGCCCAATGCGGCTGGTAGTGCCCCACCTCTACGCCTGGAAAAGTGCCAAGTGGATCAACGGGATTGAGTTTTTAGCAAAGCCCGCGCTTGGTTTTTGGGAGCGCAATGGCTACCATCATCGGGGTGAGCCTTGGGCTGAAGAGCGCTACAGCAGCTGACCTTTGTGATGGCTTGCACGGGATAGCTCAACGGTTGCCGTAGCGGCCCCAGCTCATAAATGCCGTCACCAAGTAGAGCACAATGGTCGAGCCAATAATTGAGGGTACCAGGGGCACTCCCTGAAAGCTCCAGGTGAGCCAGGGCGAGGTGAAGTTGTACTGCTGAAGTAAGTAGTTGGCGACCCACTGACCGACCAGCACGCCCACCAGGCCAATCAGCACCAGGCCCAAGAGTTTGCCGGGCACTCGCCGAGGAATGAGTAGGTTGGCTGCAAAGGCGCAGGCCATGGCAATTAGGACTTGAACGAGTAGGCTAATCAGATCATCCATTGGGTTTAGACTCCTGACAGGACGATGGAGCGGGTGTCATAGGCTTACTGTACCCATCGTGGGAGAGGGTTGAGACAGCCTAACGGGCAGGGGCGGTTAAATCCACCCGTGAACGGCAGCTTGGTAGACGGCCTGATAGCGATTTTTGGCTTGCAGCTTGGCTAGACTATTGTTGATGTGAAACTTTACGGTACTTTCGCTGATGTAGAGCTGGTTGGCGATGTCGCGATCGCGCAGCCCCTGGGCCAACAGCGCCATAATTTCGCGTTCGCGCTCTGAGGGGCGAGGGGTGCCTGGGTTAACGGCAGACTCGACCCACTGGCCTGTGTGTAATTGATGGACCACCTGACGCAGCTGGTCGGCATCTGTGTCCCAGCCGATGCTGGCAGTGGCCGGGGCTGGGGCCGGATTAGAGGCTTTGACCCGCACCCAGAGCACGCGATCGGCGGCCCTGGCCACGGTTTCACTATCGGTAATCACAATTGCCTCAGGTTCTAAGGCATCGCACACCGTTAGCCCGGCGCGGTAGGCTAAGCAGGTGAGAGCCGTCTGCACCAGGGCTTCGCGGCACTGAATGCTCACTTTGTCGCCAGATTCACGGTTGCCGTAAGGGGTCTGTAGCGTGACCTGCACCATTTGCTGCTGGGGGCCAGGTTGAGTTTGCAGACTGCCCCCCAGGCAGGTGACCATAAACCTGAGCTGGTGACAGCGCGATCGCCAGCGCGCCACAGCATCGTGCGGTAGGCTCCCAATCTGGCTGGCCTGTGCATTACTGAACTGAGCCGGTAGGGCTACGATCGCCTCTAGGGTAACGTCGGTGGCCCCATATACAAGCCGAGCATAGTCACAGCGAAACTCATCTAGCAGCTCACCGAGGCGCAAAAAAATGTAGCTCACCGAGTCGGGCAAAGGCGTTTCGGTACCGACTAGGGCCATAGTGGCCGTAGTTAGCAAATGAGCCAGCTGGTCGGATAGGGTAGGGCTGTTGGTCAGACTGATCTTTCGTTCAGTTGGCTTAGCCTCTACCTGAAGGGCGGCATCAAGAGCGATGGTGGCTGTCATACAGAGTACTTGCAGCACTTCTAAAAATTCTGCGGCCATGGGGCTGTGGCTAAAGGTGGCTAGCACGCCAATGACGCGATCGCCTGTCATCAGTGGGTAGCCCGCAAACCCTTGAATATTGTTGGCGATCGCCCAGTCGCGGTCTTTGACCCAGGCCTCTTCGGCTAGGCGATTGCTGAGAAAAGGCACCCGATTCTGGGCAATTTTGCCTACTTTATAGGCTCCCATGGGCACCCGTGCAAAGGAGCCATTGGTGTGGGTGTATAGCCCTGACGAGGCTACTAGGCGCAGCATCGTTGCATCGGGCTCTACCACCCAAATGCGGGCAAAGGCGCAGCCAAACTGGTGAACCAGGCCATCAGTGACGATACTGGCAATGATCTCAATCTCAAGACATCCCGATAGTCGCTGGGCAATTTTATTGACCCGCTGCAAATCAAGCAGCAGCTGAGCCTGGTTGGGCCTATCAACGCTAGGGCTATCCACGTCTGCGGGAGCAGCTCTCACGGGGTTTCCTGACATTCTCTGTCTATAGAGTGATTTGAACTGGTTCAATACTCTGTATCGGTTAACACCCCTGAGGTTTTTTGGGCCAGATTGCTCAACTAAATTCGGTGCAGGTTCGGTTAACACCCCTGGTTTCTGGTTAGAGGCGATCGCATTCAAATACTGATGGTTTTGTCAAGGCTTGGTAAACTTTCTAACCTGGCCTTGGCTGTCCTTACGTATTTTTTGCTAAAACGTAAACGGAGCATGAACCCGCCCACGCTAAAACTTTGCCCGCGAGTCGCCCGGACTGTGCATCTGCCTCTCGTAAGTAGTTAAAGCCCCCGTTTGGAGAAGCAGATGAAGGAGAAATTCATGGGCGTCGGCCTTGGGGTCGGTGCCGCCTTGACTCTGGGTATCGTGTGGACAGACTCTGCCCAAGCATTTTCCCTCAACAGCAATGTGAGCGTTGAGAATGTCCTTAGAGAAGCTGGAACCCTAAACGAGATTCCTTATACAGGGGACGTTATCTTTGACCGTGGTCCTACCAATGTTGTGGTTGGATCAGGCCGTGAGTTGACGCAATTTGGCGGCCTTTGGGACATTGACCTGGATGAAGCCTCCATTCGGTTTACCCTTACTGACCAGGTGCAGTTTAACAATGTCACCTCTGGGGATGATGTTTACAGCTTCTTGGCACCAGGTTTTGGCAACCCAGGGCAAAACTTTTTAGCCGACTATACGTTTGTGCCGCTGGGAAGTTCTGCCTTTATTGAGAAGCCGGCGATCAAAATACTGGCCGGTAATCAGCTGGAGGTCACTTTTCTGCAAGGTTTTGCTCTGGATTTAGCCTTACTCCCACAAAGAAGTTTAGACTTCAGAATTGACTTGACGATACAAGAGCCTACCCCAGTACCCACTCCTATCCCGACTCCGGCGTTGCTGCCTGGGCTAGTGGGCATGGGGCTAGCGGTGCTGCGCAAGCGTCGGGAAGACAAGAATCAGACAGATTAGCCAAAGCGGCTAAGGAGCTTAGGGATCTGTGGGTTAATGGTGTACCAGGTAGCCAGGTTTCGACTTCGCTCAACCTTCAGTGATCGAGGGCTGAGCGAAGTCGAAGTCCAATCAGCAGGTACCTTTCAGCAGGTACCTTATTTTCTTGCGAGTCCCTTAGTGGTTAGAAGACGTCGTTTCGATCGCTCCGCCCTTGAAGCGATCTTTGGCTAGGGTAAAGGCTTCTTGCATCGCCGCCTGAATTTTTTCGGGATTGGGCTTTTTGCCGCCCATCAGGTCGCCAAAGTAGACGCAGGCTCCTTCGCCCAACCCCCAAGTATAGGAGGCGGCCCAGGAGGCGGCGATCACGCTGCCAAATCCGGGGATAAATTTGATCAGCTCGCGCCCGACGGCCTGGGCAAAGAATCCGCCCGCGATCGCGCTGATCAGCCCGCCCGCCTGGGAAGGGCTGAGGGTTTGGCCGTAAAGCTTGCCCAGCAGCCCTACCATAGAAATCTGGAGCGCCGTGAGCACCGGCATGGTGGCAAAGGGTAGGGGTACGGCGGCCAGGGTAGCGGCCATCACCGCAAAGGCGGAAATATAGTGTCGCCCTACATCGCGGTACAGGTTGCCCAACTGGTTGGTCGCTTCGGCTTGCTCATCCAATAGTTGGTACAACGCCTGAGCTTCGGCTTCGGGCAGCAGGTCGGCCAGGGCGTCGCGCAGGGCCTCAAGACCGTAAAACACCGGGGCAAACCCATCTTCGTCGAGGGTGAAATCGATCAGCACCGTGCGATCTACTAATTCTTCAAAATTGGCCCGAATAGCATTGAAGGGCCGATCTACCGCCTCTAGGGTGGGGTGGTAGGGGGGATGG
>NZ_JADEXE010000096.1 GCF_015207265.1 Nodosilinea sp. LEGE 07298
GACCCACCCTGCCCCTCAAACCCAGAGGATCTTGACATGACCTTTAAGCTTGACGCCCTGTTTGACTCGCCCGACAAGCAATACCTCGATACCAACGATCTCAGCACGCTGAGTCAGTACGTGAGCTCGATTCCAGAACGCATGGCGGTTTACCGCACCCTGCGCGACCAGGAGATTGCCATTATGCAGCCCATTGCCGATGCCCTACAGCAGCAGGCTGGCCACCCCGAACCATTGGTCGAGCGTAGCGTGCGCAACGGGCTGATGGTGCTGCGCTACGCCGCTATGGCCATGCTGCTCGACGACGATGGCTTTGTGGAGGAGCGGCTGCAGGGCTGGCTACCTGAGATGGTTAAAGCCTACGAAACCCAGGCCGTTGATCAGATGTTGTTTCAGCTGCTGCAACAGCAGTTAGGCAAGGTGTTTTCGCCAGCCCAGCTCGGCCTACTCAAGCCTAGTCTTGAGAAAGCACAAAGCCTGATGCTAGATACTCGCGAGACCGTTACTCTGGCCGGGCTGCTCTAGATGTGACTAACGTTTGGAACGGTTGAGCGTTTGGGGGTTGCCCCTGCCCCGCCTCGGCGGGTCTGACCACCATTACCATTTTCCTGTGAAGGACATTTCCTATGGTTTCTGTTGCCGATTTACTCACCGATGGCCGGCTACCCGGCAACTATTTTGCGCAGGATCTTTATGTGCGAGGGTCGACCGAGTTAGGTCTGCTCGAAAATCGCCGGGGCGATCGCCTCTTGGCTATTCCTGACCCGCTACTGCAGGCTATTTATTCTGGGCTTGAAAAAGAAACGGGCCAGGCCTCGGGGCTAGTGCTCTACAACTGTGGCCGCTGGTGGGGTAAAAACTTTTACGCCCGCTTTTGTGAAGAACTAGCCGATTACTACAAGCAGCCCCTGGCCAACCTATCGATGGCTGAGTTTTTGCAGTCGCTGCAGCAGTGCTGGAAAACCCACGGCTGGGGTCAAATTCACTTAGATATTGCCTACCGCGATCGCGGTTTTTTGGGAGTAGAAATCTGGCATTCGCCCTTTACCGCTGCAGCGCCCCAGGGCCAAAAACCCTCGGGAGATCTGGAACGCGGCATTTTAGAAATTTTCTTTACCCAGCTCACCGGGCGTGAGTTGCGCTGCGCCCAAACTAGCTGTACCGCTAAGGGCGATGACTGCAACCGCTTTATTTTAGGGCTAGAAAAGCGGCTGGCCCCCGTAGAGGGTATGGTAGCCAACGGTCAGGCCCACCAGGCGATCATGCAAACCCTCATGCAGCAGGGGTAATCAAGCGGTGGCCCTAACCCGGCAGATCAGGCGATCGCAGTATCGCATTCTAGGCTTAGTAGGCCGTGGGCAGTTTGGTCGAGTCTACTGCGCTATTCACCGCAAAACCGGGGATCTGGTGGCCATCAAAGACCTCCATAAAGATCGGTTTCCCACCCACAAATTTTTGCGGGAGCTGCGGTTTTTAATCAGCCTTGAGCACCCTAGCATTGTTACCTGCCATGCCCTTGAGCACTCGACCAGCGGGCGGCAGCTCGTGCTCGACTACTGCGAGGGGGGCACCCTGCGATCGCTGCTCGAAAGCGATACCATGCTCACGGTGCAGGAGGTGCTGGGCTTTGCCCTAGATATTCTCGCTGCCCTGGAGTGCGCCCATCGCCAGGGTATTGTGCACTGCGACATTAAGCCCGAAAACATTCTTATGGAGCTGAGCCCTGGCGGCTGGGTGGCGCGGGTGTCTGACCTGGGCATTGCCCGACTCAGCCAGGAGGCGACCGAGGCCGATGGTGGCCACACGGGATCTCCCGCCTATATGGCTCCGGAGCGTTTTTACAATCAGCACCCTCCCGCCGCCGACCTCTATGCGGTGGGGGTTATTTTGTATGAGCTGCTACTGGGCCAGCGCCCGTTTTCGGGCACCCCCATGGAGCTGATGGTGGCCCACCTGAATCGCCACCCCATCGTACCGACTCAGGTGCCAGAACCCTTAGGCAAAGTGCTGCGTACGGCGCTGCAAAAGCTGCTGCCCAAGCGCTACACCACAGCCCGCGACATGCGCGCCGACCTTATGGCGGTGTACGAAACTTACCAAACCCAGGGTCAGCTGGCCGAACCGGCCTGTCCTAAAGGTCTGCCCGAGATTGACTTGGCCCCAGATTTAGTCTCTGTACCCCTGCCCCACCCGACAACCATCATGGGGCTGGTGCCTCTGCCCCACCAAAATCACCTGTTGGTGACCTGTAGCCAGCAGCGGGTGTGGTTTTACCACTGGGCTCAGGAGGGTATGGCCACCCCCCACGAGAGCCAGGGGTTTACGCTACCGGCCCCGGTACGGGCTTTTTTGCCAACGCCCCAGGGAGGCGTGCTGGTGACCACAGAGTCGCTGCACCTGCTGTCGATGACCCATGGCTTAGGCTGTATTGCCCAAGGTACTGATCCCCATGGGGTAGCGGTTGCCCCCGGCGGGCGCTGGTTTGCCACCGCTGCCCAGGCCGCTAGCAATCGCATGACAGTCTCTATCCGCCACCTGACCATGTCGCCGGGGCAGGGGGTCAAAATATCGGCACCGAGGACGGCTAACCTCCCCACTCAATCGGGGGATGCGCTGGTCACTCTAATGACTCCAGACGATCGCCACGCGGTGCTGGTAATGCACCGAGGCAGCCGCACGGTGTTCTATGGGGTGACTCGCCGGGGCACCTACCTGGGGGCCATTTCGGCTTCGGTACCCATTTACAATCTGGTCGCTACCAGCCGCCCCTACCGCTACCTGGCCCTGGAGAAAACCTGCCCCAACGCCGTGCTGATCGTAGATTTGATGCCCTTTAGAATTTTGCGCTATCGGGTTAACATCGCACCTCGCTGGCTGTTTGAGACCGTGGTAGGCTACGGTTTGCTCAGCCAGGATGGGGACTTTGCACTGATTAATGACGAAGGTCGGGTGATGAACCGCATGACCGGACTGCCCCGCCCGACGGCGATCGTACAGCGCACGCCCACGCAGAATCTGTGGAGCGTCAATGAGGGCGATCGCAGTCGCATTTACACCGTAAACTTGGGCGACTTAGCCTCAGATATTTTGTTTTAGCCACTATTTAAGCCTCTGTTTAAAGAGACACTAGAGGGCAATTGTTTCAAAAATAAAGCCTATGCTGGAGTTTATGACTCTGCCCAATAACGTGCTGCCTCCGGTAGCTCCCTATTCCCATGCGGTTAGAGCGGGAGATTTTTTATTTGTGACCGGGCAGCTAGCGGAAGATCCGGCTACGGGCGAGGTGGTCAAAGGCCCGATTGAAGACCAGACTCGTCGGGTAATGGAAAACCTGGCTCTGGTGCTCAACCATGGGGGCAGCGGCTTTAACAAAGTGGTAATGGCCCGCATTTTTGTCACCGACTTTCGCTATTACGAAACGGTCAACGCTATTTATCAGTCGTATTTTGGCAGTGCTCCTCAGCCCAGCCGCACTACGGTAGGCGTAACGGCTCTGGCGGGCTATGGGGATGTGGAGATTGATTTAATCGCCTACTGCGGGGAGTAGACGGGCAGATGCGGAGGGGCGTCGGTTGGCCCAATCAAAACAGTAGCCCCTCCCACCTTTTTTACCCTCACCGGCGACTACTCCCCAAACCTTGCCTCTCGGCGCTTTGTGCCAAACATGTGGGCGTATACAAACGAAAACTCGCAGCCCGCGAAGAAAATCTGGCAGGCCAGAAAAATCCACAGCATGAGGATCATCACGCTGCCGATGACGCCGTAGGAGACAAAGCGACCGCCTAGGCTAATCACGCTGTTGCTGACCAGCCACTGCAGCCCAGCCAGCAATGCGGTGGTGAGCAAGGCACCGGGCCAGATGTCTTTCCAGGAGAGTTTGATGGTGGGGAGGATGCGAAATAGGCCCGCGATCGCAAACCCTAGCGCCAAAAATGACCAGCTCGCCTGCAACGTTTTGCTCAGAATGGCTTCGTCAATCGTCAGTAGGTCAAAGGTTGCCTGAAAGGTATTGACCAGGGTAAGAATGACCTTGATGACAATTTCTGACAGCAGCGAGGCCAGCAGCAGCAGTGCCGTGGCCAATACCAGCACAAAGGCCGACAATTTGTTGACAATGAAAAAGATCGCCATCCGGGCAGGCGACCCCGCTTCGCTGACGCGGCTGGGGGATTCCCAGATCTTGTTTACCGATCGCTTCAAGATTGCAAAGATAGTGCTAGCGGCAAATAGCAAAATGCTAAACCCCACCAGCCCTGCGCCAACGCTGTTTTCATTGAGAGAGAGAATGGTGTCTTTGATCAAGTCGTGGACTTCAGGGGGCAAGTAGCGCTGAATCACATCCTCAATTGCGCCGAAGACTTCGGTATTGGGGCCGACCAGCGCCCCGATCACGCTGAGTACCACCAGCAGCAGCGGAAATAGCGAAAACAGGGCGTAGTACGACAGCGCGGCGGCCATACCGGGAACGTTATCGCGGTCCCACTTGAGCCAGGTTTGAATCAAGAGCTGGACGGGTTTGGACGGGAGAATCTCGGTGCGCAGGTAGGGCAACAGGCGCAGTCGCACGTAGTTGAGCATGGTAGGGGAGGGGCAATGAAACCGAGGCTATTATCGCCTACATCTTTCGTTATCCGTTAGCTGTGGTAGGTCGCGCTGGGCACTGGTGCACCCAAAAACTATTCAAGCTCACCTACAGATCGCCCATAATTTATTCCCCATGTCCATCCCTGCGGTACATGAATTGAAACGCGATCGCTGTCTAGTATTAGGAGTATTTGCTTTGGAGAAGCAATGGTTCTCGATCAACTTCCGGTATCCCGCGTGAACGCTCGCAAAACTGATGCCTTTGATGTTTATAACAGTCGGTTTTATGAAGGCAGCAATCCTTATTTGAACACGGCGGCGATCGCATTTGATTTTGCCCTCACCGGAAACCACGATCCACTGCCGATCGAGACCTATGTGGAGGCAGTGAGCGATCGCTATCCTCGCCTCAAAGAGCGAACCTACGACTCCTACGCCCATCTCTTTGCTCAGGTGGCCGCAGCGGTCAACCAGCTCGATATGGGTCTGCATCTTCAGCAATGTAGCGTGACCCATTGGGGTGCTCGCTGCTGCATTGCCGTCGAAGCCCTGCACGGCCGCACAACGCGATCGGTCGTTTTTGCCGTGTGGGATTGGTTTGAGGCCATCACCCAAGACCAGCGCTTTTATATCGAAGACCAGATTGAAATATTTCAACGCATGTTTCGGCAGTCGGTGTATGGCGGCCCTACGGTGTATGCGCTACTGCAAACCGCGCAGGAAAAAGACATTCCTACCTTTTATCTGTGGGATGAGGGGTTGATGCAGTACGGCTACGGCAAAAAGCTGGTGCGCGGCGTAGCCACCACCTTCGATACCGATAGCCATTTAGATTCAGACTTTACAACCCGCAAAGACGACTGCAAAGCCTTTCTCAGCACCTTGGGGTTCCCGATACCAACGGGCGAAATTGTGACTACTGGTCAGGAGGCCCTAGCTGCTGCCGATCGCATCGGATACCCAATTGCGGTGAAGCCGGTGTCGGGGCACAAGGGCGAAGGGGTAACGGCAGGGGTGCGCGATGCTGACGAACTGGAGGCCGCGTTTGATCGCGCCGTTGCCTCAGTTCCTGAAGATGAGACGGTGCGGGTGATTGTCGAGAAGAGCGTCACCGGCTCCGATTTTCGAATTTTGTGCGTGAATGGTCGCTTTGTGGCGGCTATGGAGCGTCAGCCCGCCTCAGTCACGGGGGATGATCTCTCAACCGTCGGTGAACTGATTAACGATGCGAACCGAGCCGTCGATCGCAGCGACACGCCGACCTCGCCCCTGGGCAAGATCAAAGTCGACGATGCGATGGAGAGCTACCTGGCCGAGCAGGGGTTCACCCTGGAAAGCGTTTTAGACAAAGGTCGCACCGTCTATCTACGCAAAGTGGCCAACCTTTCCGCCGGGGGAGTCAGCATTGACGCCACGCCCACCATTCACCCTGACAATGTGATTTTGGCGCAGGATATTGCTCAGCACTTTCGGTTAACCTGTTTGGGCATTGATGCGATTACCCGTGACCTGTCGCGATCGTGGAAAGACGGTAATTTTGGCATTCTTGAAATCAATTCGGCACCGGGAATTTACATGCACCTGAGGCCATCTGTGGGCGATCGCGTCGATGTCACCTCCCCCATTCTAGAAACCTTTTTCCCAGCCGAAACCAGCGCCCGAATTCCGATCATGACGTTTAATCGACTCTCGATGCGCGATTTGCAAGAGCTGGTTGACCATATTTTACTGCAGCACCCCAACTGGGTTATTGGGGCAGTGTGTCGAGAGGGGGTGTTGATCAATCGGGCCGAAAAAAACTTGAGTACAGACTACAACGCCAATGTGCGGAACCTGCTGCGGAACCCCAAACTCGATATGTTAATTGCCGAATATCGAGGCGATGTGTTTGAGCACGAAGGCGTGTTTTACTCGGGTAGCGATATGGTTGTTTTAGAAAACCCCACCGAAACCGAAACTATTCTCACCCGAGATGTTTTTCCCTATTCAACAATCATTGTGCGAGAGGGCGATAACATCTCGATTCGCCGAGAGGGGCTAATTGAGCAATACCGTTTGGGCGGAGGAGAACCCTTTAGCCGCGTTTACTTGAAAGAAATTGGCACGATTTTATCTTAATCGTTATGCGAGTATTGATTGGTAAACTGTGCTGGCGTAAGCGTCCCTAACTCTACGCTGGCTAAGCGAAGTCGTAAACCTCTCGGCAAATGATTTGTTCACGGCACCGAGTGGCAGGTAATTTGGCGCATTAACTATGCTGATGCGGGTTCGCTGGCGCAACCTCAACCAGGCAGTAGTGCAGCAGCTGTTTTGGGCTTTGTGTGCGGGCAATAGCATCTCGATTCGCCGAGAGGGGCTGATTGAGCAATACCATTTGGGCAAAGGAAAACCTTTTAGCCGCGTTTATCTAACTGAATGTGAATGACGAGCCACCTGTAGCCGATCGCGCCCTTGTTCTTTTGCTGTGTAGAGTGCTTCGTCGGCCTGCTTGATTAGGGATACGAAGGTGAGAACCTGGGTGCAGAGGTAGGGGAGGAAGCGCGATCGCATGTAGTTGAGTGGGGGCAGGTGGGGGCAGAAAACCTGAGGGTATTATCGCTCACCCGTGGGACAGGTGCAGAAAGGATAAGCACAACCAACGGCCTAATCTCGATGCAGTTTTGATCAACTGGCATAACGGTTCGCTTGAGCGGCTGTAAACTACCTGTACAACACAACGGGATCTTTCAGCAGTCCGCTCCGAGCTAATTGTTAGCCCTCACGACTATTCTAGTAATGAACTATTGTCTTGAACGTCGTGACTTTTATTATCTTTCTTGTTCGTAGTTGAAGCAATTCGCAGAAGTTCAGTCCCAAGAGATACAAGAGATAGGATGTAGGCGTCATCAATATCAAAAGCAGCCCCATGTGCAACACGATTCCTAACACTCCAGAAATCACGAAAAGCGGGGAAGAAATCTCGGGGGAAAATACCTTCTCTCACACCCATTTCAACGTATCGCGACGCTGAAAACAGCCCGTCAGTAGAGATACCCGATTCCTCTAAGCGATCTCTCAACTGTTGCTCAATCTTTGCAGAAAGCAGTAGCAATGCAGCCTTCGGATCTTTGCTAGATTCTTCTAAAACTTTTTCAATTTCAGAAGAAACGCTACCTGATAAAGAAGCTTCTTGTTCTTTAGCAACAGCATCTTGTGCTCTCTCAACTTCCTTTTCAAGATTTTCAATACTTTCTTTTAACTCAAGCTCTGTATCTCCAACTCTAATTTTCTTAATGTAAGGGGCTACTGACTTAAGATCAGGGAGTACGAAAAGTAAAGCTGCAATTCCAATTAACCATATCGAATTAATGTCAATCTGAGCATTTGGGAATATTATTCTTACTACCACAAGAGCAAGGCACGCTGAAACTAATATCCATCTTTTATTTACCTGCTCAACATATCTTAACCAGTAAATAATGTAAGGCTGAATTAATGCAAAAATTACTATGGCTAGAAGAATAAAAGAGAAGGTATCGAGTTTTACTGCCTTTAATACATTGAATAGGTCAGGTTTCACTTGTCTGATGATCAGCAAGGCACAACAGAGTGCTACTACTGCCCAACGAATCCAACGTCTCCATCGCTGCATATCTCAGAGCTTCGTGCAAGTGAATTATCGGGAACGTTTAGAGTTTATACCAATTTGTAAGAAACTTGTTTCTTAACCAAATATCAGGAATTTACCTGAAAGAACCTCCCTAAACCAAAACAAGGGCTAACAAACAGATAGTCTTCAAGGATAGCCTCACCGATAACTCAGAAGGCTAACTCATGATTAGAGGGAAAATTTCTGCCTAATACCCTCATATGGGATTTTAGGTGGAAAGTTGTCTGCCTAAACACCCCTACAGGGATCTTAGGTGGAAAATTATCTACCTAAGATCCCTATACAGGTTATTAGGTGGAAAAATTCAGTATAACTGCCCTCTTAGGTCGGTGGAGGTTTCTCAAACTCCCTTTATGCCTTACTAGTGCCCTACTATTGACGCGGAGCTTTTGTACCACTACACTCATCCATTAAGCCGTTCGACCCGAGCGGTGTTCACGCAGAACTCGAAAATCTTGGCGCTGTCTGAAGGTGCGCGAACACCAACAGACAGCTAACCCCGCAAGTCTGACCGGCAGATTGCGAGGCTAGGCATATGGTACCCTAGCCCCCTCAGTTTGCAATTCAAGCGTGGGTGGCTAGGGTTTTCGCGTTCTGTTTCTTCCGTACCCACAAGAAGGAAACAGAACCGATGTTTGAATATCTCGAACCCGATGCCAGCGACGACCAAGGGACCGGGTCCCTACCGCTACCACCCAGGTCTGGAGCCAACGATAAAGGGACCCGGTCCCTCAACCCCGAGAAAGTGCGCCATATGCTCTTTGGCAGCCTCGCCGCCATAGACCGCACCATCAAAATTCTCCATGCCCTCGGCTACACCGACCCCAACGACTGGAGCGACCCCATCCCCGCACCGCCCAGTGCCGAGGGGGCAACAACCGCCCGGTCGTCGAGCGGAGTCGAGACGGGGTCGTCGAGCGGAGTCGAGACGGGGTCGTTGAGCGGAGTCGAGACGGGGTCGTTGAGCGGAGTCGAGACGGGGTCGTTGAGCGGAGTCGAGACGTGGATGGTGATCATGACTAAGATCGTGCTCATTGAGTAGCGACACCTAAAGAGACCGCGTGCCTGCTGCCGATAGCAACGTCTGGGGTCAAAACAGTAGGCACCCGGTCTTTAATCGCAAACTGACACTGCTGTTTAGCATGTTGCGCCCTGAGATTGCTTTGCAACGCTGCGCGAACATTAAACACAAGCCGCTGATTGTTAAGCAGGCAAAGCTATTTGGCAAAGTGGCACAGCTGTTTACCTTGTTGCACCCGCTGATCGTTAAACACAAGCCGCTGATCGTTAAACTGGCACAGCTGTTTAGCAAAGTGGCATAGCTGTTTAGCATGTTGCACCCGCTGTTTGGCATTTGCACTCCTCTGATTGTTAAACTGGCACAGCTGTTTAGCAATTGCACCCCGCAATTTAGCTCCTGGGCAGGCTACAGCAATCCTTTCACCCTGCGTTTGCTAATTTCACTCCGCCATTTGACTGAGGTTTGGCCAAAACCTCCTGTTTCTGGTGCGATCGCAAATTCTCCAGGGCAACATTACCTTATGAGACTGTGCTGTACCAATTAGAGAGCCGTTTTCTCGACTCTGCGGTACAAAATTCCTGAAAATCAGGCTATAGAGCCAAAAGACTTCTAAAAATACCAAACTCTTAAACATAATGAGGTAACCAATATGGCTATTGTTGATACCAGTCGCCGTCTTCCAACCCGTTCTACGCTGCAAGACATCGAGGCCTACGAAGGGTTTGCTACCGTTCAAAATTACACGACCAGACGGCCAGAAGCGACTGCCGAGGTGCTGCAAGCCAACCTAGCCATCATGCAGGCCAAGCAGCAAAAAGAAACCGAACTGGCGGCCCTAGCCAAAGCCGCTGCCGACGAAGCCCGCCAGGCCGAGTGGGAATTCCACAACAGCGTAATGGCCATGAAAGAATCGGTGCGAGGTCTGTATGGCCCCGACAGCCACGAAGCCCAATCGGTCGGCTACAAGAAAAAGTCTGAGCGCAAGCGTCCCCGCCGCCGCGTCGCCTAGACGAGTCATGGGCGCAGCCTCAAACCCCCCTAAACCCCATCCCGGTTTCAGCCTCGGGCTGGGTGAGGGGCGGCTTGGGCGCTGCCGGCTGACGACTGCCCCACTGGTTTAAGGCAATGCCCACGGCAATTACCGCGCCGCCGATGTACTGTGCCCCAGTGGGAGTTTCTCCCAAAATTAAAAAAGCTGCCAAAATTCCGGCTAAAGGGTTAAACGCGTTCGCCAGGGCGACCTCTGCGGCATGGCTAGTCTTTAAACCCTGAAACCAGGCCAACTGTCCGCCCACTACGATCACAACGCCATAGCCCACCATCCACTGCCACACAAACGGCGAGAACGCATCTTGAAAATGGTCTGGCGCAAACAGCACGATCACAGCCACAAAAAAGATGGCGGTACCCAGCCCAGTTCGAACCAGGTTAAACAATCCCAGGGGCACTTCTCCCAGGCTGGCTTTGCTGGCCACCGTTGCGATCGCAGCGGCCACTGCCCCACCCATTGCCAACAGTTCACCAGAACCAAGGGTAAGCCCAGCCATCTGCACCATATCGTCTGTGGGAGCTTGCAAACTAATGGTTAGCACCACCCCTACAAACGACACCACTGCCCCAGCCACCACCCAACGGTTGACCCGCGCCCCCAGCAGCAGCACCGACAGGGCCAGCGCTAAGGGCGGCTCGATGCGGCCCAGCAGCACCACATTGTTTACCGTAGTCTGCTCCAAGGCCCCAAAAAACATGGCTGGGGCCAGTGCCCCCGAAAGTAGAGCAATAAACCCCAGCATCAGCCAGGTTTGCCAAGAAAAATGTCGCCACCGCCGGGGGGCTAGCTCTGACCAATAGACCAGCAGCAGGGTAATCAACGCCACTAGGTTGCCTACAAACAGCACATTGCAAAACGAAATTGGGTTGCGCCCGTCGACCAAATGCTGAGCCCCAATGTCGGTTAGCCTGCGAGTAACCGAATTGGCGGCGGCAAAAATCACCACCGCCAGCAATAGGTAAGCTCGACCCGGAACTCGCTGTAAGGGCTGAGAGAGAGAAGTCATGAATTTGCCCGAGAGAAAGGAGTGTATTCACCGCTACGACCTGAGGCCTTAGCACAGTATCTAACTCTCGACAC
Organism: Nodosilinea sp. LEGE 07298; assembly: GCF_015207265.1. Lineage (GTDB taxonomy): Bacteria > Cyanobacteriota > Cyanobacteriia > Phormidesmidales > Phormidesmidaceae > Nodosilinea. The sequence continues at coordinate 11,386 of NZ_JADEXE010000096.1, forward strand.
CCTACCACTACTGCTTTTGAACACAAAAGGCCCCCATCGCCGCCCCGCCGCATAGGCATGGGCTGAGTCAAAAATCTCCTTTTAAGGATTGCCTTTAGGAGACGTTTTTTGTGGAGATGGCTGCATGACTAAATATTCATAAAGAATGATGGCCAAATGCCCTAAAACAATAGGGCATGAGCCACACTTTAAGTAGCTAGTAAAACGCTTATGTTCAGGTCAAAAATATCCTCAAGGCAAAGGTGTTATCACAGTAGAGATCCCTCTAAACTCTTCTAAGCAAGTGGGTAAAAAGCTGCCTTTCCTAGCCGTATAGGAGAAGTATCCGAAGCTAATCAAGCCTGTACTCACTGAGTTGAGAACCGATATGAGGCAGGCTCTACGTGGGTGGGCCAATTCAAATGTAGGATGGGTTAGCGATAGCGTAACCCATGCGGGTGTTGGGTTTCGTGCCTCAACCCAACCTACATCGACTTAATATTTAATTGCGCTTGCCTACTTATACGGAAGATTTGTCTTTCAGTTGTTGGGAGATGTAGTCATGAAAATGTATCAGAAAGCTCTTCGGATGGGTGCCTTGATAACTTTGATTACTCTTTCTTCGCCTTTAGGAGCGTCTTTTGGTGCCCTTGCAATGGATACTCCTGGCTTCCAGCAATCATCTTCTTTGGCAGCACCTTTTCTGGCTCTTGAAGATCGCGATCGCTACACCGAAGCCAGAGAAAACATGGATGCGGATGTCTACATGCTCTATCGTGTGGCTGACCGCCTAGTTCGCGCCAATGACATAGATGTGCCTATTTGGAATATCGGAATTGTCTCAGATTACAAAGTCTATGCTTACACAGGAGAAATCTATACCATATTTTTTGGCAATGCCTTTTTAGATCTCCTGGATGGAGATGTTTCAGCCATCGCTTTTACTATGGCCCACGAGATGGCCCACCATGAAACCAATTACTTTGCCCGAATAGATGAGTTTGAACGTCAGCTAAGGCAAGAGCTATTTGAATCGTTAGGCGGCGGTGCTATCACAAGGGAAACCATCGAAAGAAATCCAGAATACATCTCTAGATTTGAGCAATTTTACACGGCTATACAAATGGAGGCTGACCAGAAAGCCCTAGAGTATATGGCCAGAGCCAACATTGACCCAGTAGGTGCCTTGGTCACCTTGCAAGCCATTGAAAAGTCCTATGGAACCTGCGCCCAGTACACAGAAAGAATTGCCGCGATCAGAACTGCCTTAGCTGAAAACTCATTCGCAACGCTGAACCTGTTAGGGCAATCTCGCCTAGCCGTCACGTCTCCCCTCGCCTTTGAATTCCTCGAAATTGAGAATGGATATTTATTGCAGGTAAGGCAACATTATGTAGACTATGGGGCCAATGTAGATGCCCTATTCGGTCCATAGCGTTGGATACCCATAGCTACACCTTGCAAGCCATGGTCGGTTTGCGCACAAAGATGGGCAACAACATTTTTTGAGCTAAAAACTTTAGGTAAACAAATCGGGCGAGGTGCGGTGGCGACCCACCTGGTAGATCAGCAGCAGCGCGATAACTACCCCGACGAGACCAGCGGCGATCGCGCTTACCATCGCCTGAATGGCAATCATGCTAGAGGGGGTAATCAGCCCGCCTGGTACCGCCGCTGCGCCGGGGCTAACCACGGTGGTGCCCTGGGGAATCGTCAGCATTTTGATGCTCAGCAGGGTAACGCGCCACAGGGCCAGCAGCACCCCGATCGACATCAGCGCCAGGTTGCTCAGCAGCCCCAGCTTGAGGTTGCGCTGCACCGCCGATTTGGCCGGGCGCAGGTCGGGGTCTTCGAGCCGTCGCGCCATGCGAATGTAGCGAAAGCACCAGTAGATGCTAAACAGCAAAATCGCCAGGCCCAGCAGCGCTAGCCAAAGGCCAGCGGACGATCGCACGTCGCGCCACTGAGGGTTGACCAAAATACGGGCGATCACCACCAGCAGCGGCACAACACCCAGTAACGACTGCAAAATCAATCCGGCCCAGCCCAAAGTGCGGCAAAAGCGGGCGATTTGGCCAGGGCTGGGGCTGGATGGCTGGGCGCGAAGGAAGTCGAACATGGTGACGATGGGGGGATGAGGTGTAGGCAACGGTTAGGGGATCCCCCTGCCCCCTTAAAAAGGGGGGTCTGAGTCCGCTTCAAAGTCCCCCTTTTTAAGGGGGATTTAGGGGGATCGCTAGCTTTGGCCAGTAGTCCCCAAATTTCTAGATGTGCCCATTTAAGACCTAATCCATAGGAATTTCATAGGAAGTTTAGGGAAGATGATTCTCAACATCTTCCCTGGGGCTTAAATCTCTGTGAGATTTTTCAGGCCTCACTGGGGATCGGGCAAAAATCGAGCTACTTTCGCCAGCAGGACAGCACCGTGAACGCAGAAGCTAAACGTCTGGAACAGATTCGCGCTAAAACGGCCCCCTGGCACAAATGGGGACCCTACCTGAGTGAGCGCCAGTGGGGCACCGTGCGCGAAGACTACAGCAGCGACGGCAACGCCTGGGATTATTTTCCCCACGACCAGGCGCGATCGCGGGCTTACCGCTGGGGCGAAGACGGCCTCGGCGGCATTACCGACGACCACAACCTGCTGTGCTTTGCCCTTGCCCTGTGGAACGGCCAAGACCCAATTCTTAAAGAGCGGCTGTTTGGCCTCACCAACAGCCAGGGCAACCACGGCGAAGACGTGAAGGAGTACTACTTTTACCTCGACAGCACGCCGACGCATTCGTATATGAAGTACTTGTACAAGTACCCCCAGGCGGCGTACCCCTACGAAGATTTGGTCAATACCAACGCCGGTCGCAATCGCTACGAGCCGGAGTACGAGCTGCTGGATACGGGTATTTTTGACGAAGACAAATACTTCGACGTGTTTGTGGAGTACGCCAAGGCCGACTCCGAAGACGTGCTGATTCAAATTAGCGTGGCCAACCGGGGGCCGGAGGCAGCCCCGCTGCACCTGCTGCCCACCCTGTGGTTTCGCAACACCTGGTCGTGGAAGGAAACTGGCGACAAGTCGGTGCTAAAGGCCTTGGGCAACGGGGTGGTGCAGGCCCACGTCAACAATCCAGAGCTGACGGACTTGATGCGCGACTACTACTTCTACTGCGATGCCGGAGTGCCGCTGCTGTTTACCGAAAACGAAACCAACGCGGAGCGGGTGTTTGGCCAGCCCAACCCCAGTCCCTACGTCAAAGACGGCATCAATAACTATGTGGTAGACGGCAAAACCGACCTGGTCAACCCCGACGGAGAGGGGACTAAGGTGTCTCCCTATTACCAGCTCACCGTGGGGGCGGGCGAAACGGTGGTGGTGAAGCTGCGGCTGACCAAGAGCAGTCCTGACCAGGTAGGCGACCCCTTTGGGGCCTACTTTGACGACCAGTTTGCGGCCCGACTGCGCGAGGCCGACGAGTTTTACGCCACGGTGATACCGCCGCTGGTGCAGGCCGATGCCGATCGCGCCAATGTCATGCGGCAGGCGCTGGCGGGCATGATGTGGACCAAGCAGTACTTCTACTACGACCTCGACCTGTGGCTGCGCGAGCGCGGCATTACCCCCTGGACCCCCACGATCAACAAGAGCGGGGTGCGCAACAGCGAGTGGTTCCACATGATGAATGACGACATCGTATCGATGCCCGACAAGTGGGAGTACCCCTGGTACGCCGCCTGGGATTTGGCGTTTCACGTTATTCCCATCAGCCTGATTGACCCCGACTTTGCCAAAGACCAGCTGATGCTGATGCTGCGCGAAGACTACCTGCACCCCAACGGCCAAATTCCGGCCTACGAGTGGAACTTTGGCGACGTGAACCCGCCCGTGCACGCCTTTGCCACCTGGGAAATCTACGTGCGCGATCGCGAGCGCAACAACGGCCAAGGCGACCTGGAGTTTCTCAAGTACGCGTTCTCGAAGCTGCTGATCAACTTTACCTGGTGGGTCAACCGCAAAGACGAGGGCGGCAACAACCTGTTTGAGGGCGGCTTTTTGGGCCTCGACAACATCGGCGTGTTTGACCGCAGCTCGCCGCTGCCGACCGGGGGCAGGCTAGAGCAGGCCGACGGCACCGCCTGGATGGTGTTCTTTAGCCAGCGCATGTTCCAGATTGCGGTCGAGTTAGCCCTGCACGATTCGCTTTACGAAGACCTGGCGATTAAGTTCTTTGAGCACACCATGTGGATCGCGGGGGCGATGGACCGCATTGGCGTTCACCAGGACGAGCTGTGGGACGAAGAAGACGGTTTTTTCTACGATGTGCTGCGGTTACCCGACGGCAACTCGACCCGGCTGAAGGTGCGATCGCTGGTGGGCCTGCTCTCGCTGATGGCGGTGGCGGTCTTTCCGCGCGAGGCCTTTGACAAGCTGCCCCGCTTTAAGGAGCGGGCCACCAAGTTTATTCAGCGCCACCCCGAGCTGTGCGGCAACGTACATTTGCCCAATCAGTACGGTGTGCGCGATCGCCTGATGCTCTCCATTCTCAACGAAGCCAAGCTGCGCCAGGTACTCACCCGTATGCTCGACGAGAGCGAATTTTTGAGCGACTACGGCATTCGCTCCCTGTCGCGCACTCACCTGGATAACCCCTACGTCTTCTACCACGCCGGGCAAGAGTACAAAGTGGGCTACGTGCCCGGCGACTCTACCTCGGGCATGTTTGGCGGCAACTCTAACTGGCGCGGCCCGATCTGGATGCCCGTCAACCTGCTGCTGATTCGAGCGCTCTTGCAGCTCTACAGCTACTACGGCGACAGTTTTACTATGGAGTACCCGACTGGCTCAGGCGACCATAAAACGCTGTTTGAAATTACCCAGTGCATTAGCGAGCGCCTGGTCAGCATCTTTACTAAAGATGAGAACGGTCGTCGTCCGGTCTACGGCGGGGCCGAGAAGTTTCAGAGCGACCCCCACTGGTGCGATCTGATTTTGTTTTACGAATACTTCCACGGCGACGATGGCTCAGGCATTGGGGCCAGCCACCAAACCGGCTGGACGGGCTGCATTGCCCGCATTATTCAGGCGCTGGGCTACTTTACCCCCGAAACCGTGCTCGACACCATTTCGCCGGGAGAGCTGGCCAAGTACACCGGCGAGTAGCGCCGCCAGCTCAGCCTAGACCACGGCTGGGGAAGGGTTTGGGGCCGCTGGCTGATACGAAATCGGACTTAGCAAACCCCGATTCACAATCAGGAACCCCGTAGGGGCTTAGCATGCTAAGCCCCTACAAATCGGGGGTATTGATTCGAGATTTGGCATGACACCCTTCCCCCGCCTGATCAATCGTGGCCTTAAGCCCTTTATCTACCCAAAGATAGTCGCGGTTTTAAGGAATAGAGCTAAATCAAGGGTGCTTATTGCCGGAGTAAGGGATTGTGGACAGCAAAACACAGGAGTATTGTGAGGGCAACATAACTTCCTTTAGGCATTCTTTTGTAATGTTTTTTAATAATGAAAATACTGCTGTTAGAGGACGATCCGCCCACCAGTGAGTTTTTAGCCGATACTCTGACCACTCACCGCTACGCTGTCGATGCGATCGCCGATGGCGCTACCGGCCTCGATTTGGCCAGCCGCTGGCCCTACGACCTGCTGATTGTTGACTGGCTGCTGCCCAGCCTGGATGGGCTAGAGGTGTGCCGCCGCCTGCGAGCCCAGGGCAGCCTTACCCCCATTTTGATGCTGACGGTGAAGGCCACCAGCGACGATATCGTCGCTGGGCTAGATGCCGGGGCCGATGACTACCTGTCTAAGAGCTGCGATGCAGCACAGCTGCTGGCGCGGGTGCGCGCCCTACTGCGCCGCAGCGGTACGGCGTCCCCGGTGCTGAGCTGGGGTAAGCTGTGCCTCGACCCGGCCCTTACCCAAGTCACCTACGACCAGCAGCCCGTGCCCTGCCGCCCCAAAGAATACGAGCTGCTGGAGCTGTTTTTGCGATCGCCCCAGCGCCTGCTGACCCGCAGCGCCATTATCGACCACCTGTGGCCCATGGCCGACACCCCAGTCGAAGGCTCGGTCACCAACTTGATTAAAGATTTGCGCCAGCGCCTCAAGGCGGCAGGCCTTGCCGGTAGCCCCATCGAGACGGTTTACGGGCTGGGCTATCGGCTCAAGGGGGCTCCTCAGGCTGCGCCCGAACCCAACGGTTCCCCAGCGGAAACCGATGTTTCCCCCGCAGAAGCCGACGACGTGAGCCCGCCCTCGCCCCGGCTAGATCAGGTTATGCAGCGGGCCACCCAGCGGTTTCGGGCTTCTCTAGAGCAGCGGCTGGGGGTGCTTGACAAGGCCATACAGGCCCTCGAAACCGACACCTTGAGCCCCCAGCAGCGGCAGCTAGCTACTACTGAGGCTCACCAACTGGCCGGAGGTCTGGGTTTATTTGGCTATGCTCAAGCATCGGAAGTAGCCGAGGCGATTGAGGGGCTGCTGCGCTCGGCTACCTATGCTCAGCTCCAGGCTCAGCTGGCCCATCAGGTAGAGTTGCTGAAGCGATCGCTGGTTATTTCAGTCAGTGAGGAAGAGATCGCGGTTGGGCACAACAGCCCGTGAGCCATGCCTGAGCTGATTTAGCCCTATGCCCCTACCTCGCCTACGCCGCCTGCCACCGCCTCTACCGCTGCACTGTGTGCTGACGGTGCCGCTGGCGGTATCTACGCTGGTGGCGACGGGGTTAATTGGCTATCTGTCTTGGCAGGCAGAGTCCGGCAGGGCGCGCTATGTTCTACCGCTGGTACTGCTCACCCTGGAGGCCGCGATCGCCCTGGGGCTGCTGCTGACCGAGCGGCTGCTGGCGCGGCTGCGGCTGTTTGCCCGCCTCAGCAGCCAGCTAGCGACCGGCAATCTGGCCCAGCGATTGCCCACCAACAGCCGCATTAGCGAGTTTAACCACCTGGCCCGCTCGTTTAACCAGATGGCCGACCAGCTGCAGCAGTCGTTTCAGCACCTACAGCTCACCCTGGCGGAGTCAGAGACCAAGTTCACCACCATTTTTCGCACCAGCCCCGACCCAATTGCCATTGCCACTCGCGATGAAGGTCGGCTGCTGGATGTCAATGACAGTCTGCTGGAGTTCTTTGGCTATAGTCATGATGAAATGGTAGGGCGTACGGCGCTAGAGCTTAACCTGTGGGCCGATCTCAGCCAGCGCGTGCTCTACCGCACACTGCTGGAGCAAGAGGGCCGGGTGCGCAACCTGGAGGTGCAGCTATTCACCAAGCTAGGTGAGATCAAAACGGTGCTGCTCTCGGTCGAAGCCCAGGCCCTCGACGGCCAGGACTGCCTAATTGTGACCCACCGCGACATTACCGATCGCCATCGGGCCGCAGCCGCGCTGGGCCAGAGTCAGCAGCGGCTGGCTTTGGCCCAGCGAGTGGCCCAAGTGGGCTACTGGGAACTGGATGTAGCCAGTCGGGCGCTGGCTTGGTCAGAGATGAACTTTCGCAACTGGGGCCTCGACCCCACCGCCGCTGTGCCCACCTATGACGAGCTGCTGCAAAAGCTGCCCGTAGACGATCGCGATCTCCTGATCCAGCGCGTAGAGACTGCCCTTACCGACGGCCTGCCCTACCAGATCGACCTGCGCCCTATTCACCCCGATGGCTCGCTCCACTACCTCGATGCCCGAGGCGAGCCCGTGTTTGACGAGCGGGGGCGGGTGGTCAAACTAGTGGGCGTTTCGATGGATATTACCGATCGCAAGCGCGTTGACCTGGCCCTGCAAGCCAGCGAAGCCCGCTTTCGGCAGCTGGCCGAGACCGTTGAGGAAGGTTTTTTTGTCTATGAAACCGAGACTGCCCACTATTCCTACGTCAACCCCGCCTATTGGATCGTTCGCGGGCTGCCGCTCGACAGCCGCGCCGACAGCATGGAGCAGTGGCTATCGGGCATTCACCCCGACGATCGCGATCGCATTGATGCCGCGCTAAAGCAAGAGCGCCAGGGCGAAAACTTTGACCAAGAGTATCGCTACAGTACCCCCGCTGGCGAGCTGCGCTGGCTGAGGTCAAAGGCGTTTCCCATTTGCAATGATGCCGGTCAGGTGGTGCGCATCGTTGGCACCGTCGAAAATATCACCGCCCGCAAGCAGGCTGAAACCGAGCGCAAGCGCACCGAAGCGGCCCTGCGGGATAGTGAAGCCCGCTTTCGCAGCGCCTTTGACGATGCTCCCTACGGCATTTCGCTGGTGACAACTACCGGGCAGTTTGTGCTGGCCAACGCCTACTACTGCACCCTGCTGGGCTACACCGAGGCCGAGCTGCTGAGCCTTTGCTTTAAAGACATTACCCATCCTGACGATTGGGACGCAGACTGGGCTGGGTTTGAGCGCTTGATGCGGGGTGAAGCGCGCACCTACCACATGGAAAAACGCTATTTGACCAAGCAGGGGGAGGTGATTCCGGTGATGGTCAATGCGGCCCTCATTGACGATGAAGATGGCCATCCACTGTACTCGGTGGGCCATGTGCAAGACATTCGCGATCGCCTCGCTATCAACCGGATGAAAGACGAGTTTATTTCGGTGGTGAGCCACGAGCTGCGCACCCCCATTACCGCTATTCAAGGAGCACTGGCGCTGCTAGGAGCCGGGGTATACGCCAATCGACCCGAGAAGGCTCGCCGCATGCTCGATATTGCCATCAACAACAGCGATCGCCTGGTGCGCCTGGTCGACGACATTCTCAGCTTTGAGCGCCTGGAGTCGGGCCAGGTGCAGCTCGAAAAAGAACCCTGCCAGGTGGCTCACCTCATGTACCAGGCGATCGACAGTGTGCAACCTCTGGCTGACCAGGCGGCCATTACTCTGGCTCTCACCCCCCTCACAACCACGCTGGTTGCCGCCCCCGATGCCATTATTCAGGTACTCACTAACCTGCTGAGCAACGCGATTAAGTTTTCGAACCCAGGCCAAACGGTGTGGTTAAAGGCCGAGGTAGACGAAGGCGCGATGTCGTCTACCTCGGTCATCGTTACAGTGCGCGACAACGGGCGCGGCATTCCAGCTGACAAGCTCGATCGCATCTTCGAGCAGTTTCAGCAGGTCGATGCCTCAGACTCTAGGCAGCGGGGCGGCACCGGCCTAGGGCTAGCGATCTGCAAGCGTATTGTAGAGCAGCACCAGGGTCAGATCTGGGTTGAAAGCAAGGAGGGGCAGGGCAGCACCTTTTTTGTCACCCTGCCCCTGACCCCCAGTCCTTTGGAGGCGGCCCATGCCTAAACGCGTGCTGATTGTGGATGACGAAAACGACATTCGCGATATCGTCCAGGCGGCGCTGGAGGAACTGGCCGGGTGGCAAACCCTGGGGGCCGCCTCGAGCCAGGAGGGGCTACAGATAGCCCAGCAGTCGGCCATCGACGCGATTTTGCTCGATATTTCAATACCCGACATGGACGGCTTTGAGATTTACCAGCAGCTGCAAAGCCACCCCGCCACCCAGCATATTCCGGTAATTGTGCTCACCTCTAAGGTGCTGGCCCGCGATCGCGATCGCTTCACCGCCCTCCAGGTAGCGGGTTTGATTACCAAACCCTTTAACCCCCTCACCTACCCCTGTTAAGGTGATCATTCGTACTAGTGCGGTCAATTGGATAAGCTAAAGACGTTACCCCTGGCCGCTTAGAGTCAATGAGTTAGCGTCCCATGATAAACGCGCTATTCGAGCAATTTGTTGA
>NZ_JADEXE010000535.1 GCF_015207265.1 Nodosilinea sp. LEGE 07298
GCGGTAGGCTGCTTGGATCAACTGTTCTGACTCGGGGCCGTCTTCGATTAGGCCATCGGCGAGGAGTTGCAAAGAGCCGAGCACGACATTTAACCCAGTGCGTAAGTCGTAGGACTCGGGGCTGGTGATGGCGGGGGGCACGGGGTAAGCGCCGGTTTCATGGGCGAACTGCATGGTGTAGAGGTCGGTGTAGCGGCCTTGCTGCTGCAACAGTTCGTCGTGGGTGCCCAGTTCGACCACGCGGCCCTGGTCGAGCACGGCGATCTGGTCGGCGTTGCGAATGGTGGAAAGCCGGTGGGCGATGACTAAGGTGGTGCGATCGCGGCTCAAATCCTCCAGGGCCTGCTGTACCAGCTGCTCTGAGACCGTATCGAGGGCGCTGGTGGCTTCATCCAAAATCAAAATGGGTGGGTTTTGCAGCAGGGCGCGGGCGATCGCAATTCGCTGGCGCTGGCCACCCGAGAGCAATACACCGCGATCGCCCACCACCGTGTCAAAGCCCTGGGGCAATTGGCTAATAAACTCGTAGGCGTTGGCTCGATGGGCCGCCTGCACCACCTCATCGTCGGTGGCCGCAGGCTGAGCGTAGGCAATGTTGTCGCGCACGGTGGCGTTAAACAAAAAGGTGTCTTGGCTGACGATGCCCATGGCTCGCCGCAGACTGCCCAGGTCAAACTCCCGCAGGTCAATGCCGTCAATGGCGATGCGGCCCCCCTGGGGGTCGTAAAAGCGGGGCAGCAGGTCGGCGAGGGTAGACTTACCTGCTCCCGAGGCTCCGACCAGCGCTAGGGTAGTGCCCTTGGGCAGCGCTAGATCAATCCCCTGTAGCGACCAACCTTCGGCGCTGGGATATTTGAAGTCGATGCCTTCGAAGGTGATGCCCGTTTGCAGGGTGGTAAGGGCGCGATCGCCCTGGGCCATGAAGGGTTTGTTGTCGCGGCGCAAAAAGTCGTAGACCAGATCAACACTGGCAGCGCTGTTGGCCAGCTGGCTGCGGGCCGAGTTGAGCTGTCCCACAAACTGAACCACCCGCGACAGCACAAACAAAAACGTCAGCAGCAGGGTGGCCGACGCAGCCGATCCGCTACCCAGCCAAAACTGGCTGATTAAAATAATCGCCACCAGGGCCAAAATGCTGAGAATTTCATTCAGTGGGCCAATGATGGCGGTGTTCATCTGCGATTGCAGGGCGGCCCGTTCGCGCCGCTCGATCAGGGCCTCCACCTGGGTAAACTCGGCGGACTCGTTGGCGGTGGCCTTGACCAGGCGCATGCCGTTGAGCATTTCTAGGGTACGCACCGAATAGTCTTTAGAGGCATCGGCCAGAGCCTTGCCGTAGGCGCGGGCGCGGGTAATCACGTAGCGGTTGAGCACCAGCACCCCGGCCATTAGCACAACGGCGGCCAGGGTCAGCGACCCCGATATCGACAGCAGCACCATCCCAAAAAACAGAATATTCAGCGACGCCCGCAGCAGGTTGATCACCGCATTGATCGAGGTCACCGCCCGGCCCACCTGGTCGTTAAGCCGCTGAATAATATCCCCTGTGCGCATGGTGTTGTGGTAGTCGATATCGACCCCCAGCAGCAGGTCGAGCCCGGCCCGGCGCAGGTCGCAGGTCAGGCGGCGGGAAAGACCTTCGCTGGTGACACTGCTCAGGTAGTTGGCCAGATTTTTGAGCAGAATGGTGAGCACAATAAAGCTCAGCATGGCCACCGCCCGCCCTGGGCCGGGCAGGCCCAAAAACGGCTCGGTCACGTCCTCTAGCAGGGGGGGCAGGGCAATCGCCCCGGTGCTTTCCTGGGTACCCAGTAGCTCAAACACCGCTGGCACAATCAGCGTAGTGCCCACCCCGTTGAAGACCGCTCCCGAAAAGCCCAGCCCAATGGCGGCTAAAATGCGCCAGGGGTAGCGTTTTGCGTGGTCGAAGAGGAGCTTTTGGGCGGTCATGGGGAAGGGGTGGATGAGTGGATGAGTGGATGAGTGGATGAGTGGATGAGTGGATGAGTGGATGAGTGGATGAGTGGATGAGTGGATGAGTGGATGAGTGGATGAGTGGCTGAGTGGATGAGTGGATGAGTGGATG
>NZ_JADEXE010000536.1 GCF_015207265.1 Nodosilinea sp. LEGE 07298
GGCCAGCGATCGCTACGGGCGGGGGCGGTTCATTACCGCCAGCCTGCTGATTTACAGTTTGGGCATGGGTTTGTTTTGGCTGGCCCGCAGCGCGCCGATGTTTTTGCTAGCCGGGTTTATTCAAGGGTTTGCGGGCGGTACCCTGATTCCCATGATTGCGGCACTCATGGGCGATCGCTCGACCGCCAGCGATCGCGGCCGCACCTTTGGCTTGGCTATGGTGGGCTTTGATATAGGCATTGCCCTGGCTGGCCCCATCTTCGGCACCATTGCCGATCAGCTGGGCTACCGGGGTATTTTTGGCCTTTCTGGCGTAATGACCCTGATCGGGCTGGTAATTTTTGCCACCGCCAATAGCAAAGATCTGCGCCACTCCCTTCGCTTTGCTCTGGGGCATGGCCAGGATGTCTACGCCATTGACCTGCCCCAAACGATCAAATCTCGCTAAATGAAAAAATCCCATTAAACGAACGTTCGTTTAATGGGATTTTTAAGAACGGGCGTGGAGGGATTCGAACCCCCGACCCCGTGGTCCGTAGCCACGTGCTCTATCCACTGAGCCACACGCCCCTGTGCAGGCTTTTTATACTAGCATGATCGTTTGCCAATTTTGTACCCATGCCAAATAATTCTGTAACGCCTGATTCCGCATCAGTTGGGCTAACTCATCTCGATGCTCAGGGGCAGGCCCACATGGTAGATGTGGCAGCTAAAGCTCAGACCGTCAGGCAGGCCGTCGCGGAGGCCGTTGTGGTCATGCAGCCCCAAACCCTGGCCACTATCGAGGCGGGCGATGCCCCTAAGGGCGACGTGCTGGGTACCGCCCGTATTGCTGGCATCATGGCCGCCAAGCAAACCGCCCACCTGATTCCCCTCTGTCACCCGCTGCCGATTCAAAAGGTGGAGGTGCAGATTGTGCCCGACCAAACCCTGCCCGGCTACCGCATTCAGGCAACAGTCAAAATTAAGGCCGAAACCGGGGTCGAAATGGAGGCCCTCACCGCCGCCACCATCGCGGCCCTCACCCTCTACGACATGGCCAAGGGGCTCGAAAAATCGATCGAGATTCGCTCTGTTCGCCTGTTGAGCAAAACCGGCGGCAAGTCGGGCGACTACCGAGTGGCGGAGCGTTAGGCCTCAGGCTTGAGCCTGCTCGCCGTTCTTGCACCTCCGCTCAGGGAACGGCGAAACCAGGAGAATTGCACACCGTCCTTTGCACCGCTGCGATCGCATGATCATTGCCCTGATCACTGACTTTGGCCTCCAGGACAGCTACGTAGGCGTAATGAAAGGGGTAATCGCCACGCTATCCCCCACGGCCCAGCTCATCGATCTCACCCACAGCATTCCCCCCCAAGATATCTACGCTGCCCGCTTCACGCTGCTGAGCGCCTACCCCTACCTACCCCCCGGCACCATCTACCTGGTAGTGGTGGATCCGGGAGTGGGCACTACCCGTCGGGCCGTGGCGGTGCAGACCAGCCACGGGTTTCTGGTGGGGCCAGACAATGGCGTGCTCAGCGGTGTTCTCGACAGCACGCCTGCCATAGGAGCCGTGGAATTGCTCAATCCTGACTACTGGCGATCGCCCCAGCCCAGCGTCACCTTCCACGGTCGCGATATCTTCGCCCCGGTGGCGGCGCACCTAGCCAACGGGGTGCCCATCGATCGCCTGGGGCCAGCTGTAGATCCTCAGTCCCTTATCACGCTGCCGCTGATGAGGTCTACGCCCACCGCCACGGGCTGGCAAGGCACTGTGCAATATATCGATCGCTTTGGTAACGCCGCCACCACCATCCCCGCTAGCGCCGTAGCATCTGACCACTGGACAGTAACTGTAGGAGAAACAACCCTGCCAGGGCTAAGAACCTACGGGGAAGTGCCCCCTGGCGAGGGGCTAGCTCTGGTAGGCAGCCACGGATTTGTCGAAATTGCGGTCAACCAGGGCAGCGCTCAGCAGCGCTTTGGGCTAGCGGTCGGCGATCGCATTTGCATAACCCATTCACGCATTAGGGACAGAAGCAAGTCACGTTGACCCATGCACCCATGCACCCATCCACCCATCCAC
>NZ_JADEXE010000537.1 GCF_015207265.1 Nodosilinea sp. LEGE 07298
TCTTTTAGGCGACTGGTCTGATGGAGAGGATTCCCTGCGTTGGCCTTTGGCCGGGCCTTGCCCATCGCGAATTTGGGACAAAAACGCCAGCGCCGGGTTTGCCGCCTCCACCGTCAGCTGCACGCCGCCTTGCAGAATGTCTTCTAGCGCTGTGTCAGCCTGACCGCCGATTAAGCTGCCGATGGAACTGGCGCTGTAGCCCTCTGCCAGCAGACGGCGCAGCACCAGCAATTGGAGTAGATGCCGGTAAGTGTACCGAGCTTCACGCCCCTGTTTGAGGGGCTTGTCTAACCATCCCTGAGTGGTGTAGTAGCGCACTAGCCGAGGGTTCACCGGCTCTTGACCACGATTTCCAGAACTCTGGTCGGGCAAAAACTGGGGTAGTAGGTCGTTGGTCACCTCAACGAAGCGATCCAAGACCATCTCGGGCTGTTGCTGGGCAATCTGTTGCAACATGCTCATAGGCCCATAATAGACACTTGCAAATTAAACTGTCAATATCACCCTTAATTGCAATTATCCCTATGGCATCTCCTGTTGTCCTGATTACCGGCTGCTCGTCAGGTATTGGTCAAGCGCTTTGCCAGACCTTTCATCAACGAGGGTGTCGAGTGGTCGTGACGGCCAGACGGTTAGAGGCCCTGGATAGCCTGAAGGCCCATGGCATTATGACCTTGCCTCTAGATGTGACGGACTCGGCAGGCATCCAGCGAGTTATTGAAGCTGTTCTGGCCCAGGAAGGTCAGATTGACCTGTTGGTCAACAATGCGGGCTTTGGGCAGTTTGGCCCGCTGATGGATCTCAGCCCGGCACAGCTCCAGATGCAGTTTGAGACCAATGTGCTGGCTCCCCTTGAGCTGGCGCAGAAAGTGGCCCCGGTGATGAAGCGGCAGCGATCCGGCGTCATCGTCAATATCGGCAGTATCGCGGGGGTCGTGACAACACCCTTTGCCGGGGCTTACTGTGCCTCGAAGGCGGCATTGCACAGTCTGTCCGAGGCACTCCGGATGAAACTGGCCTCCTTTGGCATCCAGGTGATCACGGTGCAGCCGGGTGCCATTCGGTCGAACTTTGGCCACGCTGCGGAACAAGGATTAGCTGAGGTGCTGTCGCCAGAATCGTGGTACGCGCCGCTGGAGTCAAAGATTCGGGCTAGGGCGGTGCTGTCTCAGACTCAGGCGACACCAGCAGACGCGTTTGCGGAGCAGCTCGTCGCGGCGATAATGAGGCCGCAGTCGCCAATGACTATTCGGTTAGGGAAAAAGAGCAGGTGGTTACCGTTGCTCAAGCAGCTGCTGCCGCCCAGGCTGATGGGGTCTTTGCTCAGACGACAGTTTGGGCTCACACAAATCCAGCGATGAGGAGGATACACCTTGCTGCTGCTTTAACTCTCAAGATCGGTATCTAGCTACCACAAGCCGCTCAATTATCTGATTGCAGCCGTTCGATATGGCACTCATAGCCCTCTCCAAGCGCCCTGCGCCAGCATTGCAGTACCCCCTCTGAGTCGTCCGTAAATTGCACGATCAGCAATTCAGTAACAGCTCGGCTTTCAGGCACGCTGCCCTGGGGATGCGACCAATTCGCTCGCCTCAGCACCGCTTTGACTCGCGCTAAGGTTTCCCACCCACATCGGGGCGCAGGCGAAAAGCTCTCCCACACCTCGGAAATCAGCGACACTGCATCCGGGGATAGGGTCTCTGGGCACAGCGATTCCGGCAACCCAATCGCCGTCGTCAACTGCTCATCCGACCACCAGGCCCACCACTCTTCCCGGTGCAGCAACTGTACCTCCTCAGCCTGCCGAATCTCTGACCAGGGCGTCTGATCTAGTGCAGCCAGACGAAGGGGAGCACGTCACCTTTGTAGCCCAATTGAGCCATTGAGATAAGCACAACGATGGGCCAGCACTTGAGGGATATTGTCCTCATTCCACTGAGCCCCTGAAATCTTGACTCTGCGGCTGATTTGCTTGATGGCCGATTCAACAGCCCCTGAGCCAATCGAGCAGATTTGTTCGCGCTGATAATAGTCGTAATTGACAATGCGGTGGCGATGCTTGCGG
>NZ_JADEXE010000097.1 GCF_015207265.1 Nodosilinea sp. LEGE 07298
GATCAACCCCCTGCCCCTCAGCCCGCAGCAGCAGACGCCGCAACGAGCCGCGCCGCAACCTCCACCCGATACACTGCACCCAGTCGCCAAGGCACCAAAGCGATCACAGGACACTTCGACCCTGCGGTATCCAAACAACTCAAACAACTGTCGCTGGATCAAGACAGCAGCGTCCAAGCACTTCTTGCGGAAGCCCTGAACGACCTCTTCACCAAGTACAGCAAACCGCCCATCGCTTGAGTTGAAAAAAACAAATTACATTCAATCAATACCCCGACTTATCCACAGTTTCTGTGGGTAAGTATGGGGATATTCTTTTTTAAGACACATGCAGCAGGTGTAGCAAAGTGTAGCGTCTTCAGTTATTTCTATCGATTGCTTCATGTATCGCTACATGTAGCGATACACCAATGTTGATGTAGCACATTAAGAATGAGGCACTCGATTAATTCTTGACGCTACAGACTCACTATGTCCAAATGCTGCATCAATGCTACAGAAAGATACAGCGAGGATGTCTCAGTTTAACATCTCACAAGCCGCAAAAATTACAGGAAAAGCACGCTCAACAATACAGCGCGACATCAAGAAAGGTCGTATCTCCATCAATGACGGTGGGAATAATGCGCCTGTTATAGATGCGTCTGAATTGATCCGAGTTTATGGCACGCTACACCTTGATGCGCTTCAGTCAGACTGTAGCGATACTACACCTAACGACAGCATCGCTACACCCGACAAAGAGGGTGCAGCAGAGGTGCAGCAAGCTGTAGCAAGCGGGCAGGGCGGCAGTGTAGCAGGTGTAGCAGCAGTGAAAAAGGCTGTCACTCCAACGGAAAAGCCCGTTGAGACAGCAAACCTTGAAAAGGAAATGGAAAACCTCCGCCTCCGCCTCAAAGAGCTGGAGGAAGATCGCGAAGAGCGCAAGGAAAGGGAGAAAAAACTGCAACAGCAGATGGACAAAATCTTAGAAATATCGACTGGGCAAGAACGACGGTTGCTAACTTATGAAAATAAAGACAAAATGCCAAAAAAAGGGTTTCTAAACCGTCTTTTTGCACCAGAGAGTTGAGGATTTAATGTGAAAAAGCTCGTTAGCAAGACTAAAGAAAAGCTTGATCAGATGGAGCTTTTCGTACCAAGTGCTCAAGAACTGTCGTTGCGAGACCAGCGCGACACTATGGAAAGACCCTTTTTGGCACTGTCTAAAAGGAGGAAAACCCCCATCGACTACAGAAGTCCAAACGGTGAGGTATGGGTCAGGGTAACGCCTAACATGGATCACTATGTGGCCAGTATCCATGATTGGGACTATATCATTGTTATTGCTTCAATCATGCTGGCTAATCTCAATCTTGGAATTCAACCTAGTCGAACCATTCGGATTAGTGCTTATGAATTGCTCAAAAGTGCGGGCAGGGACACAGGGGGGAAAGCCTACAAGGATCTGTACGCTGGTTTAGATAGACTGACGAGTACTTTGGTGAAAACCAATATTCGCCGATTACAGCATCAAGAATCAAAAAGTTTTAGCTTTATTGATTCTTGGGATTTTCTTTGTAAGGGCGATAATTCAAAAGCTCAGCTTCAAATCACAATATCGCAATGGCTTTATGATGGCATCTGCGACAAGGCCTATGTGCTTTCGGTTCATCCTGATTATTTCAGCCTAACATCTGGCATTAAAAGATTTTTATACCGTACAGCCAGAAAACATGCAGGTAGAGATGGAGCTTTATGGCAATGTAGCTTAAAAAGCTTGCATGAAAAATCTGGGAGTGAAATGGACATTCGAGATTTCAAAAAGTACATTAAAAAATCAATAATTGACAATGATATACCAGAATATCACCTTACTTTTATAGAAGAGTCTGAGGATGCCATTGAAGGAGTTTCGTTCGTCCACAAAAAGCATAAGTTTTATGCCGAAGAAATTGACAAGAAAACGAAACTGTTACTGGATTTACCTAATTACAACACGTTGGCTAATCAAGAATAGCGAGCACACGGTATATTACTCCCGCGTTATTTCATGAATTAAAAACGACTTTAGTACCCTATTCTTGAGATATTCTATTTTACTAATAGATTACTATGCATTTGTTTTATATGTAAATTCTTACGGATAAACACCGACCACGCTATCTCTAATCTAGAGCGGGAGTAATATACCGATAAATGGCTTTGAGATAATGTAGATGGTGTCTTTTCATGACTCTCTGAAATTAATTTAGCAATGACTGATTTTCGCCGAGTATGAGGAAACTATATTCATGCTTTAAATCGAGAGTAATATACCGATAGCGGTTAAAATTAAGGTTTTTAATCAGACAAGTAAACTGATTTTCAAATAAAGCCTGTGGATAACTCTCGATTTTTGGGCATTCTGTGGATAACTTTTTAAGGACACGGTATATTACTCCCGAAATTCACGGTATATCACTCCCACTAAACACGGTATATCACTCCCGAAATTCACGGTATATCACTCCCCAGATGACATCGTAAAAACATCCTTTATGTAACTGACTTGTTTAATTATTTTTCTGTGGATAAAATCACCTAACTTATTAACTTAAAATTAACTACTTAACAGAATGAGGTTGTGGATAAATCCATTTGGTCTTTTTAAGCACAATTTTAGCATCCAAAATTTTACCCAAAACATCCTTTCAGCAATCTTACTGTCATCAACATTTTTTGCCGACATAAGGTCGGTGTTGATTGAACCGCCCGTACCGAGCGAATGACAGCACGATGAACGATCACTTTTTCAATGAAAGGTGATTTCAGGTCGCCCGTTGAAAGCAGGGTAGTGGTTGTTTGTTTTTCTGTTAGGGCGTTGCCCCCGTCGCGGTCAAGACTTCCCAGAGGCATGGTTGCGGGGTTTCCCCAACCTTCACGATATTGCAGGCTGGGTGATACCCCTCCCCGAACCACGGCCTTGACCTTGCCACCCCCACTCTCGCCGAGGGGCAGAGGTTGAACCGAGTTCAACCACACAAAGGGAGTTTGAAAATGACCAAGACCATCAGCAAAGCTGACTTAGCACAATTCACAGGGACGGAAGCCTATCACTACCTGCCTCATCACCCGCAATGCGTCGTTTACACCGACGGGGTGAAATATCTGGCAGCGCGGGCAGGGGCATATTGGCTACTGGACTTAATCGCGTTTTACCAAACGGACGAACGCATCAAGCACGACGAAAGCCTGCAAGGTATCCAATTTTGGCATTTGCGGGTAAACGACGGGCAGGGCGTGCTGACCTGTGAGAGGGATAAGGACGATGTGGTGTTGACCCATGAACTGCACTACACCGACTTTCCGTTGAACAACATCACCCTGTACGTCTGCCAGAAAGTGATGATGCTACCCAGCGAATACTGACCGCGACCTATTCCGCCTACGGTTTGCACTGATAGGCGGAATGTGTCTGCTCCTGGGGGAAAGTTCCCCCGACGCCGGTCGTCCCCCTTTGCCGCTTTGCGGCCTTTCTCTGATGGGTACCACCCATGCGTGTTTATTTCCTGTCTTTCCGCCCTGTGTGGCGCTGAAAGCATATTTTCACTAACTGGCGTAGCCTTTTACCCTTTTAACACTGTAGATAGCCTAAAAACGGCTTTTAGAGCAGGTGTTTTATCCGCTGCGCGATCATAGGTTGAACTCTTTTTCGAGGTCATCCTCATCGGCTGACTCTGGCAGCCGCCGTTTGGGGGGTTGGCGGTCGGTTGTTGTAGGTGCTGTGCTGGTAGGTACTGAAGTTGCTGTGCCGGTGCTGGTTGCAGGGGGAGCTGGTTCTGTTCCTGCTGAATCAGCGGTGACTACTTGATTTCCTGTTGCTGTCTTGGCCGCTTCGGTAATGCTTGTCGCCGCGATCGCATCTTCGGTGGTTTTGCGGGCTTGGTGATGGATGTTTTGCCCGCCGCCTGGTGCATGATCGGTGTCTTGCACCCCTAAACCTGCATCAGAACTAACTCCTGTGGCCGCTGGTGCGGCTAATACCTGCTTACCCTTATCATCCTGCACTTTTTTCGTTTCGCGTTTGCTGGTGGCGTTTACGGGGTTTTTTGCCGTGGGCGCAGCTTCGCCCTGCGGCTTCGGTAATGGTTCCAACCCGAACAGATCCCGTTCTTTGGGTCTGGTCAGAAAGTTGTCCATCATGGCTAGCAGCCTGTCTTCAGACCAATCATCTTTTTGATTGTTCACCCGCGCCATGATGGCAGCACCAATAAGCACCTTACGCCGAGTATCATCCCGCCGTTTACGGTTAAGCTCATGAGCTTCCACTTGCCTGATCTGGCTGTTGAGCTTATCGCGTTGTTCGCGCAGTCGGTCAACTTTTGGTTTTTTTACCTGATCAGCTTGGTCTTTTTTTGCTTCACCCACAGGCATGGGAAATAAACTCTCCTACTATTTTGTCTGTTTCCACCTCTGTTGGGTGGTTGAGTAGGTCTTGTTTTAACTTTCTGTCACCGAGACTCAAGCAAGAAAAAATGACGCCTGATAAACCCCACGGTGGCTGCATCCAGAGGGGTCGCAGACCCCCTAGGCGAACGCTTGCGGTCGGCGTTATCCTTGTAGCAGAGATCTGCTAATGGCGCACTTATACATTGCAAGCAACGTCTTTGTGCGGCAGGCTTTCCCCCTGCACCACCTGTCGTGGGTAAAGGTTTCGTGGTTTTCCGATGGCGATTTACAGCTTCAACGCCGGTATCGTAAAACGAAGCAGCGGTCAGTTTGTGACCGCTGCCGCCGCTTACCGCGCCGGAGAAAGAATCCACGATGAAACCTCAGGACTTACCCACGACTACAGGAAGAAGCATGACGTTGATGCCAAAGAAATCCTGCTGCCCGAAGGCGCACCCGAGTGGATGAGGGATCGCGCCACATTGTGGACGACCGTTGAACGGGTCGAGAAGCGATGCGATGCCCAATTGGCACGCAAACTGACGTTGGCTGTGCCTGTTGAACTCAGTCCCGCCCAAAACCAGCAGCTGGTACGCGGTTTTCTGCATGAGGCCTGTGTCAGCAAGGGCATGGTCGCCGATGTCTGTTACCACGCACTCGATAGCCATAATCCCCATGTCCATGTGCTGCTAACCCTACGTCGCATTGATGAGAACGGCTTTGCGGGTAAGGAACGGGCTTGGAATAACAAAGCCATGCTTGAAGGGTGGCGCGAGCAGTGGCAGGAACATACCAATCGAATGCTCGAACTGCACGGTATTCACGAACGGATTGACCACCGAACCCTGAAAGAGCAGGGGATTGAGCGGATCGCCCAAGTGCATCTAGGGCCAAACGTCGCCGCGATGCGCGACAAAGGTATCGCAAGTGATCGCGCTGACCTGTACGCGCACATTGAGGAGCAGAACGAAGAACTCAGCCATCTGGTTGAACAACGGGATGCCCTTGATCGTGAGATCGAGGAACTGGAAGCCCTCTACAACCTCGGCGAGGATGACACAGAAACCTCTGAAACTACTGAAAGCACTGAAACAAAGGGCGCAACGGATGCAGTAACAGCCACTTCGACGGCAAACACTGCGACAGCAAACACAGAAGGGGATGCCGATGGCATTTCCCAGGAAAAGGCTGTCTTCGCTGACGAAGACAGCAACGGCAACGGCATGGTCATCGGTGGCGATCAGCCACATCCGCTCTTCGCCGATGACTCAGCGGCAATTAAAGTCGCGGTCTCACCAGTCGATGCCACCACCCAAGCGGTACAGGGGCAGCTCTCAACCATTGGGGCTGAACGCTACGAAGTGATGCTGACCAGGCGGCGGGAGGATGGCAAGACAGAACGGCAGATGCGCCGTTGGAATGCCGACGACATCACCCGCAGCGTGCCTTGGCTCAAGCGGATGAATGCCCAAGGCTATGATGTGATGCTGCGACCCGAGAAGAATCAGGGCTATGTGGTACTGAATCAGCTCACCAAGCAGAAGGTCGAGCGGATGCGTGCCGATGGTCTTGATCCCGCGTTGGTTCTCAATACCCACCAGAGCCGATATCAGGTGTGGGTGAAGTTAGCCGATCACGCCATCCCTCAGGGTGAAGCCCTAGCCGCCGCTCAAATCATGGCTAAAACCTACCAGTGCGACAGCCACAGCTGGCAATATGGCCGCCTGGCAGGATTTACCAATCATCGAACATGGCGTAGGGAAGAGGAGCAAGCCCCGTTTGTGCTGCTGATCGAAACCGATGGGCAAGTCCCCGTGAGTGCGCCACAGCTGCGCGAAGATGCCCAACAACGTGCGCACAGCTATCAATCAACGGGTGACCTCGATGTCACGCAAGGGCTACCAAAAGGCTTGCAGGGGCGTTTGTTGGAGATTGATCAGCCGTTTAAGTCGGAGCGTGATGCCGCTGAGTACGAGTTCATGTTCTGGTATCACAAGTATTTTGAGCGGTTTGGTAAGCCCAGAGATACCAGTCGTACCGACTGGAAGATGTGCCACATCCTCGCAATGCGCGGCTTCAGCGAAAACGCGATCAAGGCAGCCATGCGCCACCAAAGCCCTGACGAATTCCAAAAAACCATGGGTACCTTCGACCAGTACGTTCACCGCATGGTCGCCCGCGTCATGCGCCAGCCCGAGGTGATCGCCCGCCGTGAACAACTGCTGCAAGATCGCAAACAGGGCAGGGAGCTGGAGCGCACTGGAATAGAGCTGGATCGTTAAGGAAATTCTGGAAAGCGTTGGATTTTGTAGCCTGAATCACAGCACTTTGGTGAGTACCGTATGGTTACGCTCAATTTCTTGACGAAAGCTTGATGGCAGTTGCGCCCAGTCATGAACATCCACCAAGATTGGGATATTGCTGTCACTGAGCGCAGTTCTGATTCGTCCCAGATGAGGGCAGGGGCAATCAGATGTTTTAGGGTGACGGATCACCAAATCAAGATCACTCGTTGCGTGTGCTGACCCATTGACCCTGCTGCCATAAACTAAGATCTCATACTCTGGCACGAGTTGAGCGAAGGTGTCTTGCAGAATCTGTAACCAAGCTGTTGGAATATCAGAGGTCATTGCTGCCACTGAAGCGTTCGCACAGGGCATTGGAAAGCTCTCGCGCATCCTGAATAAAACTGGGCAGGATTTTCAGCGTTTCTTCGGCAAACCCTTCACCATAATCGTGAGCAGTGGTGTTGCGATTGTCGCGGTAGGAAAACCACCGCTCAATAGCATCAGTATCCATCAGCCCATATTTTCCAGCTTGGCGCAGTAAGTCTTTATAAATGAGCTGATCGACCTGTCGAGGGTTACCACCAAAAGCTTTCAAAGCACGGCGCAGTAATTTGCCTGAAGTTTCTAGAGTTAATTCAAATCCTTTGATGACCGCGTTGCGGAAGACTTCGTATTCAATCCTTTCTGAGGAAACGCCCTGCAACAGATGAAGAGAGGATTCTAGGGTGGCAATGCAACGATTTAGGTGTTCAGTGCTAAGGGACATCGTAAAATCTCTGTTCAGCCATAGAATTGCCCTCAACTGATCATTGGTGCAACCATTTTTTATGTTTCTTTGCCTGTAGGAATCAAGACCAATGCTAAGTGTCAGCAGACCAAAAAAATCCCCCCAGCAAGGGCGGAGGGGGGTGTGGTGAAGTGTATTGTGACCAATTATCGGGCAGGTGGTCGTGGTTGAACAGGGGGGCGGGGCTTGGGCGGTGGCAGGGGAGATGGAGGCGATTCGTCAAATATCTCATCAGCCAGCCAGCTCAGGTTGAGCCGCGCCAAGTCGGCAGGGGTGAGCGGGTCAATCCAGTAATCAGCAGGGGATCGCTCAACAAAATCTGGCACACTGGTATCCCGTTGCGGCAGATATTGCTTCAGATCAGGCCATGGAATTGTTTCGCGAAAGGCTTTTCCTTGAACATGGTAGAAGCCCTGTAGCCCGATCTCTAGCCTTGCGTCTGGTGCCGCCATGCTGGTCAACTCAATTGGCATCACCACCTTACGGTTAGCTCGTGACCAGTTCTCTGAGTTGTTTTGCGAGTTACCTTTGTTGCCCGAGCTGGTGCTTTGCCCCGTACTGCGGTCTAAGAACTCATACTCACCAAACAGGTCACAGACCCATTGGGCAGTGTAGGAGCTGCTGAGACGCAAAAAGGCTTTGTTGTTGCACTGCCCAAGGATGGTGTTGGCAATTTCCTTGCCATAGACGTGCTGCATGTCTTCCAGGTCCTGAAAGCCAATGGTGATCGACACCCCCTTAGAGCGCCCCTTGGTGGCCAAGGTCTTGAGCCGATCCAGCTTACCCAATGCAGGTAATTCATCCATGATGATGAAGGTGGAAACCGCGTGGGTGTTCTGATTCTGTTCAGGCAGATTCAGCAGCAGCTGCGCCACCCGCGTGAAGATGAGCTGATTGATCGCTCTCACGGGGACAGGTGCTGTCTCCGATTCCCCCAGCAGCAGAATGGATGGGGTGTTAATCCATTCACTCAGGCTGATTTTCTGCGTAGCTCGCTGCCAACAGGCAGCAACAAGCCCATAGGGGCGTAGTTTGACACTCAAAGTAGAGAAGATGTTGGCCGAGGTGTTCTGTGACCCCAGGGTATTCAGATAGTTCTCAGTACGCTGGTCAGACGACAGCACCGAGCGCAACATCAGCTCATTCTGCATGATCAGCACGATATCGCGTAGATTCCAAACGCCTGGGGCGTGCAGGATGAACCAGATCACCAAACCTTCCATCAGACTCAGCACGGTGTCGCGCCAGAACGGGTCTTTCTCCTGGTGGTTGGCAGGAATCATGATCTCCGCAAAGGTTTGTGCGTCGGCGGGATTGGTGATGTCATGGGCCATATCCCAGGCGACGCAACGTTGGTCAAAGGGATTGAGGATGTAAATGGGAGCATAGGGCGCACAGCCTTTGATGGTGGACAGGTTTTCGCCCTTCGGGTCAAAAATCAAAGCCCGCCGATTCTGACCAGGTGCGACTTCACGCAGCACGGAAGCCATGAACATGTCGATGGTCAGGGTTTTGCCGCTGCCAACGGTACCCACCACCATGTTGTTTCGCGTCGCGTACTTCAATGGCATCTGCATGGCTGCCCAGAAGAACCCGGAGTCGGCGGCCGCAATCTGCCGCTGAAATTCAGCGACAGGAGCCTGAGTGGCGGCTTCTTCGCCCCGAATAGTCACCTGAGTCGGCATCGCCTTATTCCCTGTCTTGCTTATCAAGAGCAGTAGCCATAAAACATTGATGCCAACACCAAGATAAGGGCTGGTCAATCCAGGAATGATCAGCACTAACATGCCACAAGTGTAATGAAACCAGTAGGTGATCTGTGCTGTTTCACCGCGCAGAGCGAGGCAAAAACTGGTGCTGAGGAAAATCATCAAGCCAACCAGCATCTTGCCTGCGAATAAATTGCTGGTCGAAAACATGAAAAAGAGAAAAAACAAGGCAATGCTGAAAACAATCGAAAGTAAGCGGTCTCTTTCTTCAACGCTTTTTTTAACCGCTTTGGCCTTTGAACGCTGTGAATTGAAGGAGCTCATAGGATAAAAGAATCAATGATGTGAAGAATCAATTTGCCGGGAAAGCCAACGAACCATTTTATGAAGCCACGCAAGAATGCTTGTGCGATATTGATGGGCAATACCGCGATGAAAAAGTATTTGATCAGCCAAAATGTAATTCCCACTTTGACAATCAACAAGAGACTTCCGTAGAGTATTTTCTCCATGCCAACAGTGGGATCAAACCTACCCACGTTACTGTTTTTGGAAATAACCTTGCCGATTGATCTGCCCCAGTTGGCGATTGTCCCCTTGAAAAGCAGAACCACAAAATCAACAATGAACATGCCGATATCTGAAGGCGTATCGGCGGTTGTGCGCCTTGCATTTGACCATTCTCTGTATTCACTGCCCGTCATCAACCACATGTAAATGTGGTAGGGAACCAGTAGAATTGTGCTAACCACAAAATCCACATAGAGAACCATATGCAACACCCACATGTCAGCCATTGGGCGCGAATTCTCGTTGTCATTGAGAGATGCTAATACTGTCAAAGGCGTATGGGAATCGTTGAGAATTTCTCTCAGCTCGTCATAGGTTCTCCCTTGATGCGAACGGCGTGTTGTCGATGTATTGGGCGGAATACTGCGGTCAGCAGACGGTTGTGCTGACTCCGTTGGCTGGGATCTTTGAACACGGGGATTGGGCGGTGACGGTGGTGGAGCGGCCCTACTGCTAGGAGTGGTTTTTGCTGTGGTGCGTTGGGAAGGTGGGTTTGCAGAGCTTGACCAATATGTTGGGATACGAGGCTCTGACACCTGCCGCGAAAAACTGGACGTTCGAGGTGATGGAACAGGGCGCGTCACATAAAAGCCGAAGAAAATGACATAGCCGATGACCGTGACCAAGATTCCAATGAGTAACCAAGGAACATCATTGCTGTAGAGCAATAATTTTTCTGGGAAACTGTAATCGCCCTTGTCAAGCAAGACCTTCAGCGCGATCAGAGCCAAGGCAATGAGCGCAAAGACTGCGCCCAAAGCTGAGATTTTGCCGAAAGCTTTACCTCTTTTGCGGCGACTTCTGCTTTTGTGCCGATCTCTATGAAGGGAGTGATTAGGCTGTAGCGTCATGAGAGAAAACGGTTTGGATACCGCGATGAGAGAGCAATTGACATGTGACCCCTGATTTTCAGGGGCATGGTGGTGACGACCGAAACAAAATCCAAATTAAACAACTGCTTTTGACTTCAAAGCGTTGCAGGATTTATGAATGCTATGAAATGAGCCTGCTTAGGAAACAATGGGTAATAGCCGTGTGAAAATGTCCATGCAAAAACTGTGACTGACAGGATGTTAAACAACTTGCCTGCGCAAGTTTCATTGCTATTAATCCTGCCGTTGGCAAAGAGAATTTCCGATATCGAAAAGAAGCAGCAAGCAAGAAAGAACGCCATGACAATGTTGAATGCTTCAACAGGTATTCTGCCACTGCTGGCAATCCATTGCGGTTGCTGAATGATGCGATAACTGATTAAAGAGCTCTCAATTGCGATAAATGCGAATCCCCACTTAAACCACCTTCTAGGTATAGAACAGCAATTATTTAAGACCATAAAGGAGACACTTTTGTGATCTGCTTCTAAAAGAAGACAAAACACAAAAGTGACGCTGCTGCAATAAAGCAGCACAAAGAATGACCAGCCACTAATTCCTGTGTATTTCAGGACGTATTGGCAGAAAGGCGACTTGTAATGATCGATGACGTAAAAACTAAGGACGAGGACAATTACAAAAGTTGACCACTTGCCGTAAAGGATGAGTGTTCTTGGGATCTTACGTCTGAACCGTTGTTGTGTGTGGTGTGAATAAATTGTCATGGACTGCTTCGTGTGCTGGGTCATGGCTTAGATCAGGATGGGGATAAGAGAAAAATGATCGAGCTAAGCCCCCGAGGGCAGGGGCTTGTGTTTCAGAGCCGCACAGTCATGGATCTGAAGGCGATGGCTTCGGCCTGTGGATTTTCCGCCGTCGCTACGGTTCGGACTTCAGCAACCGGTTTGGTTGAGTGGCTGATGGCTTGTGCTTCGAGCTCAGGGTTCAGGCGCATGATCGCGTTCCCATGCAGGAAGAGGACAGCACCATACAGCAGCCATCGGCTTAGCCGATTACGACTTTTAATCGACTGCTTGACGGGGTGTTGAGGCTTGGTTGGTGGCCAGGATGGGCTGGCTAAGGTTTGCTGGGTCATGGTTGAGAGCGTCAGATGCGCCAGAGAGAGAACAACGACTGGGAAATACCCCTGCTGGAATGCGGCAGGGGTGGAAAAACTGAATGGGTTAAGCTCATTGCCGAGCCGATGGATCAGATCGGTTCCACAGTGAACAGAAGGCTTGTGAGCTGGGAATTGCGACGGGTGGCTGTCCGGAGCAGCCACAACACCCCTTATGCAGGCGGTGCAGTCACAATCCTTATGTAGAAGGGGGTTTACTGAATCTGTGCTGCAATATCGACTTGAGAAGATGTGGCCTGGGCTGGGTCAGGCTTATTACAGCGATTCATACAAAACGAAAACTGAGATGAAAGCTATTAAAGCGATGCAGATCCGCCAGAAGAAGCCCCAAATGAGCTGATAAATCAGCAAGGCTTCCTCTCCCGCACCGAAGATGCCCGCAAGGACAACCAGCACGGTACAGACGAAGATGCCAATAAAGAGGAACTTGATCAGCTGCCCGAGGAGCAGCAGGACGGTGTCATAGCCGACTTTAGGTTCCCGCATGGTGTTTCACCTCCTTTCTAAGCTGCTTGCTGGGTATGAGCTTCTGCATCCGCAGCCACATACCAGGTATTACCCCGGCGCATGATGGGACGCACTTTGGTGCCAGTAGGGATGTGGGTGTTATTCACAGACAGAGCGTTCCAGTCTGTGGCGAGGTAGTGAATCCTTCCTGGTTGGTTGGGCAGGATGTCTCGGATCACATAGGCGATTGTGCTGACCATGTCAGCACCTTGTGATATTCCACCTAAATTGTGTTCAGGTTGATTGATGGGACTGCCACGGTTTGTGTTAAAACGGGAGTCAGTCATGGTGGAACTCCAAATTTATAGAGAGCGGCTGTACTAATTCCTTTGGTGAAGAAGGAATTAATTATATTAAGCGCGGGTTCGGGAAGAAATTGCAGCAGTTTTGTTGGCCCTTTTTTTTGCCCTGAAATGTATCAAGGGCTACGCTTTCCTTCGTTAGTTTGTTGGGATTTGTTGGATCGCGCAGGATTTTGTTGGACAGCGCAGGGAAATGCCTGTTTTTTGTCTGCGAATTGTTGGTTTCTGTCGGTTTTGGCTCAGAAAACTTAGTAAACTGGCTCCATCAGTTGGAGTGCGTGAGTCTACCAGAGTTTTATGGAGCTGGATGCCGAAACAGTCCTGAATGCCTTTGAGGCTGAGCTTGCGGTGCGACAGGTGGAGCCTCTCTCTCTGCTAGAGAGAGTTCTTTTAAGGTCATTTCTGGAACGTGAGATCGACAGATCGCCTGCGCCACGTCTTGGAAACATGGCCAAATCCATGGACAAAGACGCATCCTATATCCGAGATGTTGCGTCCAAGCTTTACAAGAAAGTGAACGCTGTCGTTGGCTTGAGAGTAAATAAACAGACTTGCGGTAAAGCAGTTGTAGAGTGGTACAAACAAGCCACTAGGTTTGATGCGAGCCAATTTTTTGGTCGTCATCAAGAGTTGCAGACGCTGGAGAGACAGATTATTCAAGGGCGGAGGAGGGTGATTTGCATCTATGGACCGCCCAAAATTGGTAAAACCTACCTTGTTAATCAGCTTTGTGAGTCACTGCGCAATACGGCACAGTTTGAGCAGCCAATTTGGTGTTATGCCACTGATTTACGCAATATTGAGTCTTTGTATCAATTCGTGAGTGATCGCATTGGTGGTAATAACGCATCATCAACGCCTGCTGCTGCTGCTCTAAGAGCCCTGTTGGATAGCGAGAAGCGTGTACTGGTCATAGAAAAGACAGAGGTCCTGCATGACCCAGCTACCGTGGATGGGCGCTTCAAACAAGACTCAGCATGTTATGAGCAATGGCTATGGTCTCTGCTGGATCGCTCTAGGCTTGAGAGCTGTGTCATTCTGGTTTGCCGAGTGCCTCCGAGGTGCTTGCTAAGACAACACGATATTCTATTCAATTACCCTTTGCGTGGGTTGGATGAGGCTTCAGCAGAGAGCCTACTCAAGCAATCAGGACTGAGTGAGCAATCTCCAGAGGAATTGCGGAGACTGTCCAAGTTCTGTGGATATAGCCCTGGTGTTCTACGGGCAGCAGCTTATAAAATCACCGAGTCTGGTTCTTCCAGTGTGAATGAGTTTATATCCTCTCCCCTGCTAAGTAGCCATGCCGACGATCATGACTGGCTGGAAGCTGTGAGAGAACTCACCGACCAAGAGCATGAGCTGATGGGATGGCTGTTGCTGCACCCATGGGAACGGATCGTTGAATCTAGGGGCAAATTAACGCTCAATGGAAGACCTATAAAACCATCGCTATCATTCATGCAATCCTTGCGCCGTCGGGGTTTGGCTGAAACGATTGATGGTGCTTACTGTATTGCGATGGATTGGATCCGGCATGTTATGACCAAACACTTGCTGGAAGGATTGGTGCAAGCTCTTGATAATAGAGATATTCACACCCTGAACCATCATCCTCTCATTGTTCCTTGCGCCCCATTATGGCAACGCCAATGGCATTGGCAGCAGCTTTTAAAGCCGTTGAAGGATGAATGGGACAGTGTATGGAGTACGGTGGATAAATGTAAGGTGATCAACGCCATGCTGGATACTATTCGTGCTGATGAGGTGTTGAAAAAGGGTTTTGCCACAGGGAATCTGCTTAACATAGCGGTTGCTATAGAAGCTGACTTAAAGTCCTTGAAAATAGCTGGCTTAACCATTCGTCATGCCGATTTCTCTAATGCAAGGTTCTATGGTGTTGATTTATCAGAATGTTCCTTCAAAGACACTGTCCTTCCCTTTCCTTTACATGGAAACCTTGCAGCGGCTCTTTCACCTGACGGTAAAACCATCGCCGTTGGGGATGAAGAGGGGCATCTAATCTGTTGGCGACGTGAACAAGATGCTTACACACCGTATCGATTTAGAGCTTTTCTAAATTCACAAGGAGAGCGATTACCAATTGTCAAAGTAATCTTTGGTGATGATGAGACAATCGCAGTCGTTGCGGGGCAGGAGGTTTATTCCTGGTGGTTAGGCAATGATGAACAACAAGCTCGATTGTTAATGTCCATACTATCGGAAGCTACCTGCTTGGCTTGTTGCTACGACATGGATAATCTGAACTACGTTGCGGTGGGTATGAAGGATGGGCAGATTACGGTTTGGGATGATTTGAAGGATGAAAAAATTTCCCTTGGTCATCATCATGGTGAGGTAAGCGAACTGGTGCCGGATATGAACCCTGATAATCGCCAGTTAATATCCAAAGGAATCGGTGATCGTATCCTTGTTTGGGATATTAATACTCGCAGAATTGTTAAGGAAATCCGCTATGACGACACTCAAATAGTCAGGACTGCTTGGAATAATGATAGTCCATATCTCGCAGTTTATAGGGGAAATTGCGTGTGCTTGCTTGCCGACGGTAGCCAAAAGCAGAATCTAAGGTCGGCTGAGGGACTGAAGCAAATTCGTTTCAGTAGAGACACCAATTATCTTGCTGCTCTGAAGGCTGGCGAAGTGGAAATATACGCACGGTCAAATTCCGCGTTTTCCTTATTCAAAGCGATCTCCGCCCAAGGCTTTAATGACATGATGTTGTCTAACGATGGGCGTTGGTTGTTGGCCAAGAGATATGAGCCCCCCCAACTGTTGCAGATTTGGGACACGAAGACACAGGCGGTCGCATGGCAGGTAGAAGCTCAGCTATCCGAGAGGACACTTCTCGACCCCGTAAAGCTTCAAAAATGCCAAGGCTTGAGAAGGCCCGAACGGAGTTTCTGGGAGAGTTACGGGGCTGTTATGTAACAAAATATTACGACGATGACGTCAAAGCGTCATCGTGTGAGATTGTATTCTTAGGGAACGCTTTGAACTTTACTTTGCGCTCCGTGTCCTCTGGACATGGTTATGTTGCGCGTTGAAACGGTTTTAATACTAATTGAATAGCTCAGTCTTCCAAGATCGAACTGTCTTGTCTAGGAATTAGGGGCTTTTGAGGCATTGTTTGGAATCAATGCCTGTAAGTCGTAAAGCCTCTTTTGAAAGGATTCAGTTCGTTGGAACAGCTGACATCAGGGTGCTTGGATATCCAAGTAAAGCTTTGGATATTTGAATTTGAGGCGTCATCTGGGTCTTTGGGGCATGGCAAAAAGCGAAAGGGATCATCAGAAAGTTGAAGCAGCCAAAGCTGTGGTGTATATCTACATCAATCATTTGGCTTATCATATCTCTCCTGAGACAGCAGTATTGTATTTCTATCAATTGATGTGGGATCGCCTCACCCCTGAATGCTTACCTGTCAGGGATGCACTCACTGTCGTAATTGAAGATGAGCAGTTTAAGGAAGAACAAGGTCTACAATTTATTAATCGCTCGTACTACTCAATTTGCAATCCTTGGCATCTTGACAATAAAAAGAGGCCATATTTGAAGCAGATTATTGATCGTTTGGACAGAGAACCCGAAACTGAATCGATTAATCGTACTACTCAAGCTCTGCGCGAGCAGTGGATGAATTTCAGCAAGGGTGAGTATGGAGATTGTCTGCGCCGCCAAATGCATTTAGGTGGTCATGAAATCTTTCGAGAAGAGGATCGTGAGTTCAGAAATGTTTTGGCTGATTACTTGCCAGACTACTTCTACCTCTATCGTTCAGTAACCCGTACTCCTGATATCGAACAACTTGAACAGGAGCATAGTCACCCAGAGTATAGTGGAACTGCCACGAAACAAATCAATAGACTGCGGGAAAGCTATGATGCTGTTTATGAATATCGTAATTTGCGTCAGCAAGGTGTCACAGGTATAGATCATCCCTCTAGGCTGGAATTGGCAGAATTTGAGAAAGGGTTGGACTTTTATTATCCTGGCAGAAATGACTCTTTTAAGAGCAAGGCTAGAACAATCTGCCATAAGAAAAGGAGATACGAGAAGTATGCTAGTTACCGCCCTCAAGTCAAAGAATATCTGATGGAATCAGTGGAGTTATTTCCTGCACGGACAAAGTCTAAATTGACTGAGTCCATAGATCGGGCATTGGTTAGATTTGATGATCGAACTTCCATGGATCCTATCACTTCTAAAAGCTTGTTTTTGGGCTTGTTGGATTCTGTGTTATTGCCTGTCCCAAACACCTCAAATATCTTGAGGTTGGAGCGATGTGTGGGTGATGTAGGGCCAATGAATTTCACGGGAATGCTCCTTAGCCTTGTTCTTGCCTGTCCGATGATTCGTTTTAGGCTGGAGAAAAAACTTGGGTATCTCTACAGAAAATTTGAGGGAAAGTCGCTTGAGGGGATTCAGTGGGTCGTCGATTTGTTTGAGCATATCAACCTTGCGTTGGTGATGAATGCTAGGAAAATTGGCTATTTCTCATTGACCGAACCTCTGCCAGACGCGGCTTAGGCGGTAGCCTTTCTCTGGCGTGGAAACGCCGTTTGTGTATTAAGCCACCCCATACCGCACATCGATGGTTTCATTGAAGGTGCGGATGATGGCGACGAGGTTGTCCGCCTCGTCGTCATTGAATACTCCGTCGAGCCCTTCAGGGTGGGAATCGGTGAAAGGTGGTTCATACAGCATCCCCGGATCCATAATGCCGTTTTGGGTCAAGTAGTCGATGATGGTTTCAACGAAGCGAATCTGGTTGGCCGACATGGTGGAGCCTTCCAGATAATGGGCAAAGGCTTGTTTGGCGGCATTGCGGTCAAGCCCGACGATTTCGCGGATCAGCCGTTTCAAACTCTTAGTTTTGCCATAAACTTCTTCAAACCGTTGGCGGCTTTCGATTTCTTCGGCGGTGAACAGCATCTCTTCGAGGGCGGTCAAATCAGCCTCAGTTAGGGGGATATTGCGCTTGAGCTTGGCGATGGTGATGTGGTCTTCATGGGCGCGGATGTAGGCTTCTACCTTTTTGCGGTACTGGTAGGGGCTGAAGCCTGTTTGATAGGTAGGTACAGTCACATCCTGAACTTCACCCATCTCATCGGCGAAGTCGGTAATCACGATCTCGCGTTTGGTGCGGTCGATGAATTTGACCAGGTCGCGGATGCGTACCCTAATGTCATCCACCATCGGCAGGGTTACGTCATGCCACCAAACTTCTTCTTGGGCTTCCTGAATAAACGCCAGCTGGGCGTTGATCATCGGGACATCAGGCTTGGTTTCCAGCTGGTTGAGGATGTCACGCACGCGATCCCGCAGCCGTTCATAGCTGGTCGATGCCTTTAGGATGGCCAGCTGTAGCTTGAGACAAAGCAGGTCAAACTCTTTGGCTAGTGGGTCTTCATTGGGTAAGCCATTGGGCAAGCTGGCCAGGGATTCGGCGATGACAGCAACATCATCATCATTGAGTTCATTCCATCGTTCGCGGTCTGCAAAGGTTTCCACCTGTTGCAGGCGGCGGCGCACCACAAAGTTATCGCGGGGCATGGTGTCCACATGGCGATGCAGTTCGTCGAGTAGAGCAGAGCGTAGATGCTGCTGTTCAGGTGCGTCATTGCCTTCCTGTTGGCGCATCAGTTGCGCCAGTTCCAGGCGGTGTTTGACCAGTCGGGTGGTGAGGGTCTCGGGTGGTTTCTGGTCGGTTTCAGCGATGCTCTGCTCGAAATACTCAAAATTGCCGCACAGGTCAAAGACCAGAAATTCGGTCTTATCTTGCCCTGGACCAAAGAGGTCTTTACAGGGGCGGGTACCGCGCCCAATCATCTGGTTGAATTTTACGGGGGAGAATACGGGCTTGAAAAACACCAGATTGACCGCTTCTGGTACATCTACACCCGTGTCCAGCATGTCCACTGAGATGGCAATGTTAGGTTCTTTGTTGGGGTCGCTGAAGTCATCCAGCAGGCTTTGGGCATAGTTATCGTAACTGTCGATCACTTTGGCAAAATGCCCTTTGTACTGCGGGTAGTTGGCGTTGAACCGCTGCGCGATGAATTCGGCGTGATGATGATTGCGGGCAAAGATGATGGTTTTACCGAGGCGGTCGCCGCTGTTGACCTTCAGCCCGCGTTCCATCAGCAGTTCCAACGCTTGATCTACGGTGTCAATATTGAACAGCCATCGATTGAGCTCGGCGGCATCGATTTCACTGGGCAATTCACCTGTGTCTTCGTCACGGAATTTCTCTTCGTACT
Source organism: Nodosilinea sp. LEGE 07298 (assembly GCF_015207265.1). Lineage (GTDB taxonomy): Bacteria > Cyanobacteriota > Cyanobacteriia > Phormidesmidales > Phormidesmidaceae > Nodosilinea. The sequence continues at coordinate 18,865 of NZ_JADEXE010000097.1, forward strand.
CCAGCTGCTCTTCGCGGCTGAGTTCGCTGTATTTCACGCCTGTGCGCAGAAATTTGAAGGGTACAGTAACGCCTTTGGGTGGTACCAGATGCCCATCCTTCACGGCATCATCCAGTTCATAGGCAAAGGTCGGCACACCTTGCTGTAGCTCAAAGATGCGGTAGGTATCGCGATCCACCTCGGTGCGTGGGGTGGCGGTCAACCCCACCAGCAGGGCATCGAAGTAGTCGAAAATCTCACCGTATTTCTTGTAGATCGAGCGGTGAGCCTCATCGACAATCACCAAATCGAAATGCCCGACTCCAAACAGTCGCTCATCACTGGACAGGCGGTTGATGGCGTTGAGCATGGTTTTATAGGTGGACATCACCACATTGGCACCCTCCACGTCTTTGGTGCGCGTCAGATCGACAGGGGTGACTGTTGGCAGCTGGCTTTGAAAAGCGCGATAGGCTTGGGTCAGCAAGGCATTGCGGTCGGCAAGAAATAGCACCCGCTGTACCCAGTTCGACCGTTTCATCAAATCCACCAGGGCGATTGCCGTGCGGGTTTTGCCTGTGCCGGTGGCCATCACCAGTAGTGATTTACGGGTCAGTTGCTCCTCAAAGGTTTCAGTGATGCGGCGAATGGCTTCCCGTTGATAGGGACGATCACGCCCTGCAATGTCTTCGTTGATGGGCGTCATGCTCAACCGCTTTTTGTTGCTGCGACGGAATATCATCCGCTCCAGCTCAGCTTTTTTCAGAAACCCAAGCACGGCGCGGGGTGGATAGTTGAGATCGTCCCACAGCCCAGTTTCATAACCGTTGCTGTAAAAGATGACAGGACGTTGCCCATATTGCCGTTGCAGGCAATCGGCGTAGAGTTTGGCTTGGTGCTGACCGTTGGCAGAGCTTTTGCTGGTGCGCTTGGCTTCCACCAACGCCAACGGTTTACCATCACTGCCCCACAGCACATAATCCACAAAGCCCCGCCCGGTATCTCCTGCTTTTTGGATTGGCATCCCCTGCACCTCAACTTCGGTGGCATTGGGGAGGGCGGCATCCCAACCCGCCTCACGCAGCAGCACGTCGATCAGCAAGCGGCGGGTATCAGCTTCGTTGTAATCATGAGTGTCTTCAGCGGCGGCATTGGCTTGGCGAATCGTGGCGATTTCCGCCCGCAGGGCTTCAAGCTCCGCTTCGGTTTTTTGCCGCCGTTCAGCCTCAATGCGCCGTAGGGCATCAGTTTCTGATAGCTGTTCTTCCAGTTCTTCCAGTTGCTTTTTCGACAGTGCTTGCTCTTCAGGAGCCACTGGACAGGGAATCTGGGCGCGGTCGAACACCAAATCAGGTAATTGTTGTCCCCTGAGTTGTCCTGGACGGCTGTAACTGCGACACAGCCAATACAGGATATGAAACAGCTCCTGCACCAAGCGCAGGGCATCTTGTTCAGACACATCATTGGATTGATGCACCGCCTTATTGCCTAGCTTTTGAATCAGGCGGATTTTGGGAAACAGTCCGGGTTTAAGAGCCTGTTGGAAGGTTGGCTCATGAATCAATGCGCCGAGGCTGTTTTCATAGGGGAGGATCAGGTTGGGGTCATTTTCATACAGCCACAGCACTGCCTGCTCCAGGGCAAAACGGGCATAGAAACAGCTGGCACGGGGGGCGGCGAAAATCAGCCGCTCAGCCTGTGCCGCATGGGCATAGAGTTGCGGGAATGCAGGACGCAGAAAGGCAAAGTTTGAAGGTGTCGTCATGGCATGGTTCCCGCTTGGCTATTTCCTACAGTTCCCCACGGAAGGCCCGTTGCAAAAGGGAGTCGAACTCTGATGTAGAATGCTCAACAGCTAATTCATACTTGTCTTGAATAGAGAATTTTTTCCAGACAAAATCAGAGAATTGTCTTTGCAGGTCTATTGGTGGAATGGGAGCATCCATCTCCAAAAACTTTTGGCTCTCCTGGAATGAGTATGCTGAAGTAGCCGTTACTATACGTTATGGCTATGGTGCCTCTACTGACAGAGCTCTTGGGTTTACCCGGTATTGATGTTGAGTCGTACGACGAGACCGAGGAGGGTC
>NZ_JADEXE010000098.1 GCF_015207265.1 Nodosilinea sp. LEGE 07298
ACCCAAGCCCAGCCCGCAAACGCTGGATTGCCGCTGGCCTTGCCCCTGCCGGACGCCTTTACCTCGATCAGGGGGCAGCACAAGCGATTTTAAACGGGGGTAAATCACTGTTGGCTGCAGGCATTATCCGCATTGAGGGCGACTTTGAAGCTCAGGATGCAGTTGTGCTCTGCAACGCCAGCGGTACAGACATTGCCAGAGGTATTGTCAATTACAATGCCCCAGAGCTACAGCGCATTCTGGGGCATCAGTCGGAGGATATCGCTAAGATTTTGGGCTATAACGGGGCCGATACCGTGGTTCATCGCGACAATTTGGTCATTGCCGCCGATACCGATAGCCCCAGCCAACCCTAGTATTGGTACGTATACGTGATGCTAGTAAGCGCCTCTGCGATCCAACAAAACTGCAATAGTTTTCCCAATCACCTGCAGGTCGTACAGGGGCGACCAGATATCCTGGTAATGCAGGTCGAGGTGTACAATTTCTTCAAAATCTTTAATTGCCGATCGCCCGCTGATCTGCCACTGTCCAGTGATGCCTGGCTTGACGTCAAGCCGCCGCCAGTGGTGGGGGCTATAGTGCGAAACCTCGTCTTCGGTAGGTGGGCGAGTGCCGACTAGGCTCATATCACCCTTGAGTACATTCCAAAACTGTGGAAACTCATCTAGGCTAGCTTGGCGCAGCAGACGACCGACCCGAGTAATGCGAGGATCGTTCTCGTTTTTGAAGATTAGGCCCTGGGCCTGATTAGAGACCGTCTGCTTGAGGACGTCAGCGTTTTGCACCATGGAGCGGAACTTCCAGATGGTGAAGGGCTTTCCCTTGAGACCGTAGCGCTTTTGGGCATAGAAAATGGGGCCAGGACTGTCTAATTTAATGGCCAGCGCTAGTGGTACAACAACCAAACCCAGAATAACCAGGCCCACTAGGGCTCCTAAAATATCGATAGATCGTTTAATAAGGCATTTAGCAGAAGGATGAATAACGGCTACGGAAGATCCTGGAGTAACACTTCCGGAACTATCTGGACGAAGGGATAACATGGTAGACCCTGGTGACGAAACTCGCGTGCTGTTTTTTTGAGGATTTCATACTGACTCAACCGCGTATACCCTGACAAACAAAGCCAATTTATGCTTTTTGCAGGTGCTGCATGGAACTTACCCAAGTTGAATAGTACCGAAGCTACGAGGTGCTTAGTGTGATGATTGACACAATAAAACCACGTATAAGTACACACGGAGGTATGTGATCACTATCCGTCCTGATAGAGTAAATCGGGCTGCAATGAGTGACCCTTTGCAGAAACTTTCTAGAAGTGCGGCGATCATAAAGTTTACGTAAGGCTTTTGACGGGTGCCAGCCTCAGCAGAAAACCTAAGCTAAAAAACTGCCCTAAGTCGTAAGTCTGAAGAGAACAGATACTAAGATAGGCCTACAGCCAACCCAGCACACACGAAAAGGATTGATTGCATGGCCGGGGCAGACAATATAGCGGAGGATTGGTTATCCCGCTTACATGAAGATTTTCCTGATCAGCCTCAGTCGGTCTGTCAGAGTGTTGTCAGCTGGCTGCTGGGCGAGTCGCCAGAGCGATTTGCCAATCTGGCAGAGGCCGACCTGGCGATCGCACGGCAGGCGATTGAGTACCGCTATCGCATCTTGCAGCAGCGCTACTGGGGAATCAGCCCCGATCAGGGCTATCAGCGCTTAATTAAGCGGCTGAGCAGTCTATTTCTAATTCGCAATAAAATTAAGACCTGGATCTCACTGAGCCGCGATCGCCGTCGATCGGTGGTCGACGTCATTCAAGAAGTGATTCAGGAGATGATGCGCAGCGATCGCCATTTAGCCCAGCAGCTCAAATGGATTGCCACCTGCACTCAAAACTCGCGGCTGCGTAATCTGCTGATGCTGGCCAGTATCGAAGAATACTGCCTGCGCCCAATTCGTAACCAGCCCCTGATTATCTATCGCTTCGTCAACTATCTGCGGCGCAGCCAAAAGGGCGGCATGACCCAGGTACCAACCGGCGAACTGATTCGCCTGGTCTCAGATGAAATTGCCCCCGGCGACAGTGAAGACTCGCTTAGCCTGCTCGACGTAGAAGCTTGGAACCAGTACCAGGAAGAGCAAACCGAGCTAGAGCAGCAGAGCATGAGGCACCAGGTGAAAACCTCATTCGTTAACTACCTCAGCCGCAACCTCGACGATACCGCGGCCCGCTGGCTAGAGCTGCATCTCAAAGGTCTGAGCCAAGACCAAATTGCTCAAACTCTCGACATGCCAGTGCAGCAGGTCTACCGCCTGCGCGAAAAAATTGGTTATCACGCCGTGCGCATCTTTGCCCTGCGCGAACAGCCCGCCATGGTGCTGAGCTGGCTTAAAACCTCACTACAAGAGCACAATTTTGGCCTCACCCCCACCCAGTGGGATCAGTACTGGCAAGGTCTTTCTACCGAAGAGCAAGCCATTTTAACGGCCTATAAAGAAGAGCAGCCCATTGATGCCTTAGTCCGCCGCCTAGGCCTAAAAAGTAGGCAGATTCAAGCCCAGTGGGTGCAGCTCTATCTGCGTGCCCAAGAGTTACGCACCCAAGGAGAGGGGTAACGATAGAGGTTTAGGTATACGGTTCAAGGCCTGTCGTGAGCCGTGCACCTTAAACCTTCCCCCCACTCACCTGTCACCCTTGGTTTGGCAGACGGCTAAGGCTGCAAATACCCGGCCGCTACACAGTCTTGAACCACCCCCAGCACAAAGGGCCACAGCTCTGGGGCACCCGCTTCAACCGGAGCCATGCGCTGCAGTACCTGGGCACGGCAAATATTGTGTTGCTTCCAGGTACCACCGCCGGTTTGCCAGTTATGCAGCAGGGGTTGAATGCGGTCTAGGGAGGCGGCGAAACGAGCGGTGGGGGTAGCCTGGGCCTCAAACTCATCCCAGAGCTGGCGCAGGCGACTACCGGCAGCAGTGGGTAGTAGGCCAAAAATGCGATCGGCAGCCTGCTGCTCTCGCAGAGCTTTATCGTGATGGCCAGCGATATCGTAGCAAAAGGTATCACCCGCGTCGATTTCGACTAGATCGTGGATGAGCACCTGATGCATAGCGTGCTGCAGATCTACCTCAGCCGGGGCGTATTCGGCCAGCACCAGCACCATCATGGCCAGGTGCCAGGAGTGCTCGGCGCTGTTTTCGCGGCGGGAGGCATCGATGAGCTGGGTTTGGCGCAGAACGGTTTTAAGGCGATCGATCTCAACTACAAAGGCAATTTGTTGCTGAAGCTGTTGGTTGGTCATGGAGGGGAGTGTTATAATAAAAATGACTCGGACCCATGCGGTCGCAACGCCCAAATCATGTCAGGACCGGAAGGTAGCAGCATTACGGGATGCTTGTGACAGGCGTGGACTCCGGGTCTTTTGCGTTTTGGCCGCTTAACGCCATCTCTCCAGGTTAGTAGAGAGATGTCAACGGGGTTTATTCATAATAGGGGCGGCATGCTCCCTGGGTACCCGGCATCGGCTGTCAACACGCTGATCAGTTGCAGCGCGAAAAGGAGACCGCTGACTATGGCTGGTTTCGGAGATGCAGTTAAGAAAGCGTTTTATTTAGGGGTTGGGGTCGCCTCCTATGCCGGAGAAAAGGCAGGCGATACCTTCAAAGATTTGCGAGAGCAGTCTCAAACCCTGGTGAATGAGCTAGTAGCACGGGGTGAGATTACCGCCGAAGAAGCTCAACGGTTGGTGAATGATATGGTAAACCGCGCCCAGGATACGGCAGCGGCCAATAACCCCAGCGACAGTTTGCCACAACCTCGACCCATCGAGATTTTAGATGATGACGCTCCTAGCGTTGTCGATGCCCAAACGGTAGCCCTGCGCGAGCAGGTAGCGGCCCTGCGCCAAGAATTAGAAAACCTCAAGCACAAGTCGAGTAATTAGCCCTATGGATGACTGGTCTAAACAGTTGTTTGATGCCTTTGACAACACTATACACAGCTTTACCCAGCAGCTGAGCGAAGATACCGAGCGCTGGCTAGATGAGCTGACTGAGCAGTTGGCCCACGCCTCTGACGCCCTGGTACAGACAACCGATCAGTGGGCTGATCAGGTGCAAGAGGCGATTGACCCCGAGATCGATCGCATTGTAGATGAGCTAAACAATGCGGTAGGCCCCTTTCGGTTTACGCTCAACGTGCAGATTGACGAAGTCGTTGACCAACTTGACGAAATTTTAGGCCCGCTCGTAACGGGTCTCTCCGGCATTGACCAGTGGTTTGAGGCAGTCTCTAGCCCCATCAACAGCACCGTTGAGCCGCTGCTGCAAAATTATCCCGCCTGTGTCGGCTGCCGCAATTTCTATGGTCAGTCCTTCGGTGGCAACACGCTGGTGTGCGCCATGCATCCCTTTGGCCCCGAAGCAGAACACCAATGCCCCGATTGGGATTCGGTCTGGCCACAACCACCCAACCCGTAATGGCGTTATCGGTTGCACAAGGTGTATTGGGCAATCAATGTGGCTTTGCTTGTAACGCTTGCCAGGCCGTAGTTTCTCTGTGGTGCCTTGCTAGAGCGAATGCACCCTACAGATGGTTGGTCAGCAGTGGGAAGAAGTGACCGACTGGGCCTTGGCCTTTACCAATAGCTAAGGCATGCTTCAGTGCGCTAGTCACATAGTCTTTAGCGTCTTTAACAGCGGTTAGCGGGGCTTTACCCAGGGCCAAGTTAGCGGCGATCGCTGCCGATAGAGTGCAGCCTGTGCCATGGGTATGGGTTGTTTCTACAACTTCGGCAACCAGTACTTTCACCTCCTGTCCGTCAAACCAGACATCGGTGCTGCGGAGGTGATCGGCCATACCGCCCCCTTTCACGAGCACTGCCTGAGGCCCGAGCTGGTGAATATGACGGGCGGCGGCTTCCATATCTTTTAGAGTAGAAATCTCTAAACCGCTGAGCAACTGGGCCTCATGGCGATTGGGAGTGAGGATGCGAGCCTGGGGAATAAGACGGCAGGTCAGGGTAGCGATCGCGTCATCGTCAATTAGCTGTGCCCCGATACGCGACACCATGACCGGATCCACAACCACGGGAATGTCTTGAGGCAGCGAGGTTAGGGTCTGAGCTACCGCCTGAATAATGCCCTGGTTGAGCAACATGCCAGTTTTGATTCCCTGGACCGCGATGTCGCTGGTAATCGCGTCTAGCTGAGCAATAACGGCCTCGGGCGGCAGGGCATCGACTCGTGTTACCCCCAAGGTGTTTTGGGCGGTTACGCAGGTGAGAGCACAGGTGCCGTGGACGCGGTGAAAAGCAAAGGTGCGCAGATCGGCCTGAATGCCAGCCCCACCACCGCTGTCAGAACCAGCGATGGTTAGGGCCGTAGGCCAGAGGGGCGGTGTGGTCATCACTAGCGGTTGTTGTTAGGCCGTCGCCGCTGTAAAAACTCAGGAATATCTAACCCGGCCCCAAGGCCACCTGAACCACCACTGCTGGCTGGAGGGGTAATCGGGGGGGCCGACAGGGTGCGCTTAAAGGGAGTAACACGGGCAACGTCGAGCTCGGGCTGCGCTCCAGCCCGGTGATTAAAGCCGGTGGCAATCACGGTGATGCACACCTCACCCTGCATGCGATCGTCGATTACAGCGCCAAAGATGATGTTGGCGTTGGGATCAACCCCCTCATAGATGATCTCGGCAGCAGCATTGACTTCGTGGAGGGTAAGGTCAGAGCCACCCGTGACGTTAAACACGGCCCCAGAAGCTCCATCGATGGACGATTCGAGTAGGGGAGAGGAGATCGCAGCGATCGCCGCTTCCCGAGCCCGCGACTTGCCCGACCCCATACCGATACCCATCAGCGCCGTGCCCGCATCGGCCATGATGGCTCGCACATCGGCAAAGTCGACGTTGACCAGACCGGGGATCGTAATAATGTCAGAAATACCCTGCACCCCCTGGCGCAGAATATCGTCGGCAGTGCGAAAGGCCTCCTGCACCGGGGTTTGCTCAGAAATTACCGACAGCAGCTTGTCGTTGGGGATGATAATCAGCGTATCGACTCGCCCCTGGAGAGCAGCAATGCCCTCGTCGGCCTGGTTCATGCGGCGGCGACCCTCAAAGGTAAAGGGTCGCGTAACCACGCCAACGGTCAAGGCACCGGCTTCTTTAGCAACCTCAGCTACGACTGGGGCCGCGCCCGTGCCGGTTCCCCCGCCCATACCAGCGGTGATAAAAACCAGGTCAGATTCTTCTAAGGCGGCAGCAATTTCTTCCCGTGATTCTTCGGCGGCCTTTTGGCCAATGGCGGGGTTGCCTCCAGCCCCCAGCCCTCGGGTCAGCTTTTGACCAATGTGGAGGCTGTTGGTCATGGTGGTATTGTCAAGCGCCTGGGCGTCGGTATTGACCGACCAGAACTCAATACCCGCGAGGCCGCTGCTAATCATGCGGTTGACGGCGTTGCAGCCGCCGCCGCCGACCCCAATTACCTTAATGCGGGCGACGCTACTGGGCAAAGCCGTGTTGTTGGTGTACGTTTCTCCGGGCATAGCTCTGGCATTGTGGGGTTGACTGGAGTTAAGCTCGCCGTAGCTAAACGGGTTAGACGGGCCAGCGAAAGCGGTCACAGCATCAGCCGACGAGCGCGGGTCGGAGGGAACAGATTCTGCCTGATGAGACGAGTAAGCCTCGTAGTCAGCGCCGCTGTGGCCAGCACCATTGCCGTGGGAATCGTCGGGGAGCATAGAATTTAAGGCTGTAGACAATATATTAATTACCCGTACTAGATAACCGAGATAACACCTAAGTCCTTGAGAATCTAAACCCCGGCTGATTCTAGACAACTATAGAGTACTTCGCCAGAAAAAACCAAATCGCCTTGGCAAGTCTTAAACTACCTGATTTAACCACTGAAACCCCAAAAATAAACGCCTCGTCCCAAATATATTGAGTCAATTTTGGGCCAAAGTTTTTTGGGGCAATGCGATTTGGGTGTCTAAGGCTGGCTGTCAGGGCCATGGCGTGGGGTTGATCTAAGGACTGGAGACCGTGCCTGGCTCTGGGGCATCGGCTTCTACCACCGCGACTGAGGGAGCATTGGGATTGCTGAGATCAATGCGGGCGACCTCGGTATCGGTTAGCTGGTTGGGTAGGTTACGCATGCGATCGAGGGTGGCGAGCTGCTGCTCTAGCTCGGGGCTATAGGGACCAAGATAGACGGTGCCCAGAGCCGTTTCTAGCACCAGATTATTGGGGTCTTGCCAGTCAATTTCAGTAATAGCGACCGGGCTGCTCACGATGGTTTCGTAGATTTGGGGCCAGTAGCGCTGGTACTGAGGCTGAATGCCGCGCAGCTGGAGCGTGGGCAACTGCGGTGAGGCGCTGCCCAGGCCAAAACTAGACAGGGGCATCCAGGCACCGTGGGCATCTAAAAACCCAGCCTGCAGGTATGGGGTATCGGCACTGCGATCGCCTTCACCGACCGGTAGCACCACGGCCACGGGCACCCGTTCTTCTACCCGCACGTTGAGACGCGGTGGCAAGAGCTGCCGGGTGACCTCTGCGGATATGATTGGGCCGCGATCGCGTAGCTGACGGGCCAAAATCTCGGGCTCTACCTTCATCAACACCTGGGGATACTGGATCGGCACCAGATTTTGCACAGCCTCATCGCTGAGCAGATGGTTGCCGCTGACATTAATTTGAGCAGGGCTGTGGATCAGCCAGACCGGGCGGGTAGCGCCCCAGAAAATAGCGGCAGTGAGGCCAGAGAGCGCCCAAAACCGCCACAGCGCCTGGCTGATAGAAATTCGCCGCCGCCGCCTAAGACTCTGTCGTCGGCTCTTGATTTCGTCGCGGGAGAGGGGAGAAACGCGGGTCATGGCATTAGGAGGGGCTGTAGGTAGCCCGGTGATCGGAATCTGCCACAAAACGCGGGTTAAGGGACAAGGTGGGCTTTATACTCGCGTATTTTCGCTCTTGCTAACCCTAGCCGCCTTTAGGCTGATGCCGATTTTAACGCCTGTAACGATTGATGCAACGCTTTTTCCCAGCGCAGCGCTAAATCGCTGTCGGTAAAGGGAATGCGGTAAGTTTCACCGCTGGCCGTAGCCAAAGCTAGCTCAATCTTTCCCTTGGCAGGCTGAGCCTCGTTGGTCACGGGCTGACCATTGATCTCTAGCCGGAGACTGGTAATGGCCTGGAGAGACAGGGTGGTGAGATCGATAGGGCCTTGTCGGGTAGGTCGGCCCCAGGTGAGGTCGTCGCCCTGCTGTCCCAGCATGGCTTTAATGTCGTACTTGCTGCGATCGAACTCAGCGGCCCAGGCCTCGTAGGCCTGCACCTTTTGGTACTCATGCCAACCTGCCCAGGCCAGGCCAATAAACACCGCCAGCAGGGGCAGCCACAGAAGTCCTCGTTCCATAGAAAGTATCTCTACCTCGCAGTTTAAAAATCAGCAAAAGGCAATCAGTAAAAGGCTTGGAGCCACCCTCGATTGGGCCAAGGGTGCGGGTGAAATCGCGATCTTAAAAGCCAGTCCTAACGGAGGTTGCCCGCAGGTACTTGACCAAAAGGAAAGCTTGGCACCCGATCGCCCCTTGTTCAAATTCTCAGCCCAATGTCTTTGGCGACAATGTCATTAATTGTAAAGTCTTGCAACGGCAGCCGACAGAATTTCCTGGCGTCGTGGAAAAGTAGGCCTAGGCAAGTGATTTGCCGACCCACTGCATTTTTTGGAGGCTGGTACATTGGCATTTCTACCTCTTTTAGCCACAGTTCCCCATACGGCCGCTTGGAGCCCTAAGGTGGCCGCTGTGATGATTGTTTGCAACATTTTGGCGATCGCGATTGGCAGATTCACCATCCAGATTCCCGATGCTAAGCCCGCACTACCTTCCCCAGAGTTTTTTGGCGGCATGGGGCTGCCCGCTTTGATAGGAACCACCAGCTTTGGTCACCTGCTAGGGGCTGGGGCAATTTTGGGTCTAGCGAATTTAGGCGTGCTCTAGATTGGTCAAGAGCTAGCGTCAAGATATTCAGCGTGAGGATGCCGGTAGCTTAGTCGACTGGCATCCTCGCGGTGTTTAAAGGCCGGTTTCAAGCCCCTGACAGAGATTGCGATCGCCCGCTTTAAGCGTGCTGTTAGTGCGGAGATAATCGGCCACCCAGTCGCAGCCGTAGCTGAGGGGGGCGAGGGTCAAAATCGGCTCCAGGTTCCAGAACACTACGGTTTCGTCGTCTCCTACCGAGGCCAGCACGGTGCCCTCGCGGTTAAAAGCCACGCTGCGGACTCCAGAATTGTGCTGTTTCAGGGTGCCAATCAAGGCCGTATTTGGCTGGGGAAGCACTCCGCGCGGGCAGAGTTGGCCTGCGCGGCAGTCGAGGCTCCAGAGTTTAACAGTTTCGTCAATACTGGCGGTGGCCAACAGGCTACCATCGGGGCTAAAAACTACTCCCCAAACCGCCGCTTGGTGGCCTGTGAGCGTGGTTACCAAGGTGCCATCGGGTCGCCACAGACGGGCTGTATTATCGCCGCTGCCGGTAGCTAGCAGGCTACCATCGGCGCTGTAGGCCACCCGCCACACCGCCGAGCCGTGCTCTAAGGTATGCAGCAGATCGCCCGAACGGCTCCACAGCCGCAGCTTGCCATCGTTGCTGGCGGTAGCAAATTGAGTGCCATCGGGGCTGTAGGCCACGTCCCAAATTGGAGCAGGTGCGCCCGACCAGTCGGCGATCGCGCTGCCATCGGCAGCCCACCGGTAGAGCTGACCCGTCACGGTACTGGCCACCAGTTCCTCGCCGCTGGGGTGCCAGGCGACCCCTAAAAGAGCTCCGTCATGATCGCCGATGGTCTGCTTTAAATTACCCTCAAAGTCCCACAGCTTAAGGGTGGCGTCTTCACTGGCAGAGGTCAGCCAGGGCTGAGTGGGGTGTAGTGCCAGGCTGGTAATGCCGGCCCGGTGAGCCTCCAGGCTTTTTACCGTGGCATTGGCGGTAGAGATCAAGGTGAGATACTGGTTGCTGCCTGCGGTAGCCAGTGTTTGCCCATCGGGGCTAAAAACCGCTCCCAGGGCAAGGCTGCTCAACCCCTGAAGCTTTTGATAAAAGGGATTGTGCGGCTGCCATAGCAGCACCTGGTTGTCGGCCCCGGCGGAGGCGATAGTTGTACCATCGGGGCTGTAGGCAACTCCCCAAACGGCGGCGCTGTGGCCCTCTAGGGTCGTCAGCAGAGTACCACTAGCGCTCCACAGGGCCAGGGTTTTATCCCAGCTGGCAGAGACAAATTCCTGCCCGCTGGGGCTAAAGGCAATCTCTTTGACCGGGGCCTTGTGGTGCACCAGGGTTTTCAGCAAGGTGCCCTCTAGGGTCCACAGTTTGATGGTTTTATCGAGGCTGCCGCTGACCAGGCGATCGCCAGCCGGATTAAAGGCCAAGGTGTGCACTGGGGCACTGTGGCCATTCAGGGCATCCAAGTACTGGCCATCGGGCCGCCAGATCGAAATTGTGTTGTTGTTGCCCCCCAAGGTGATCGCATCTCCTTTGGGGCTGTAGGCTACGGCTCGAATACCGGTCACCTCGCCGGGATGCTGAAATCGACCCACAGTTTCCCCTCCCAGACTGAAGGCCTCTACCTGGTTACCGCTTCCCCCCACCAGCAGCGTTGCACCATCAGGGCTGATAGCCATGCTCCAAATGCCGCGAATAGAGGTTTGAATAATGCGTTCTGGCGCTCCTGCCGCTGTCCACAGGCGAATGGTCCCATCGTCGCCAGCCGAGGCTAGATAGCGGCCATCGGGGGTATATGAGAGCGTACGAATAGTCGCCTGATGGCCGACCAGGGTAGCGATCAAGGTGCCGTCGGGCTGCCACAGGTGAATAGTGGCATCGACCCCAGCAGTGGCCAGCTGACCCGCGCGGTCTGGCCCAGGGTTAAAGCTGACAGCCAACACCGCCGCTCGGTGACCGCTGAGCCGGTTTTTTTGGTGAATACCCAGCACAATGCGCTCCAAAATGGCGTTGGTTTGGGCCTGTAGGGCGAGGTCGCTCCCCGGCGACTGCCTCAGCCGCTGCTGGCCTCGAATCGCCTCTAGCAGTGCCTCAAAGGACTGTTGAGAAGAGTGCAATGCCTCGGCACTGCGCACAATGGCATAGGCCTCATTTTGGGTCGCCTGACGATACTGGCGACGGGCTACAAAGCCGAGACCGGTAGCGGCCACCAGGGCCATTGTCATCGCCCCCAGCAGCAGGCGCTGATGGTCTAAGTGCCGCTGCTGCTCTAGGCGGCGCTGGTGCTCTACCGTGAGCCGGGCCTCGACCTCGACTAGGCGATCGGCTTCTACCCTGGCCAGTGCCTCACGCTGGTCGAGAGCCTGACTGGCCGCCAAAAACCGATAGTCGAGGGAACCAAGGCGCTGGTGCTCGGCCCAGGCCAGGGTTTCGTGCAGGGCCTGGCCCCGCAGCAGCCGCGATTCATCGGTATAGCCCGAGGCCACCCAGGCATTGAGGGCAGACGCGTAGGGGCGCAGATCGTTGAGCTGCTGCCGCACCCAGGCAGGGCTAAAGACAGCTCGATAGATTGGATTTTTGACCTGCAGATAGCCGCCGCGACGCTCAACTAGACCCACCAGCAGCAGTTCAGCCTGGCTGAGCGAATTATCAACTGCAACGGTCCCCCGGTCGAGCACCTGCTGATAGAGGCCCAGGCGTTGCCCCAGGCGCTGGGGCTGGTACCAGAGGCGATCGCGCATGGTTTTGAGGTGCTCAGGTTCGTCGTGGAGTTCCCAGCTATCGATCAAGTGGCTCTGTACCAGCTGGTCTACCCAGGGGGCGGCCGCTGCGCTCGTCTGGATGGCCACGGTGCTGACGATTAAGTGGCAAAGCTTTTGGGTTAAAAAGGGTTGGCCACCGGTCCAATGCAGCACTCGCTCTAGCACCGGTTGGGGATCGCTCACCCAGGGCTGGAGCGATTCAACCAGGGGCTGAGCCTCCGCCAGAGTAAACCCCTCCAGCGCGATGGCCTGGCCAATATTGAAGGGGGTACGGGCCTTGTCGGCCATCAGATCATTAGGGGTCGCAACCCCAAATAGAGCAAAGGTCAGCCGCTGATAAGCAGGATTGTCGGCGCGGCGGTTGAAGCAGGTGCGAATCAGGGCAAAAAAGTCATCGGTGGGAAAGGCTAGCCCTAGAATGCTGTCGATTTCGTCAATAAAAATGACCAGGGGTGCCGCCAGGCCAGGCAGTAAAACGTGATCGATAAGCGCGGCCAGGCGGGCCACAGGTGGCAGGTGGGTCTGGCCGCGCCACCACTGGCTTAGAGCGATGGGTAGGCTCAGCCCTCGCACCAGGGAAGCGGCGATCGCGGCGTACCATTGATCAACCGTAATATGCTGACTACCGATCGCGGTTAAATCAATCGCTACGCTGTGTACCCCCAGCTGACTCAGCGCTGCCATAGTGTGCACCCGCAGACTCGACTTGCCCATCTGCCGGGCGTTGAACACGTAGCAAAAATGGTCCTCTAGCAGCTGCTGCTGGAGTATGGCGTCGGCACGCCGCTGCACGTAGGTAGGAGCGGTGGGCGGCAGGCTGCCCCCCACCTGGTAGGGCGACTTCAGCGGCTGAGTGAGCACTAATTCTCCGGCAGAGTGGCAAAATACTGGCGATACAGCTCACAACTGGCCACCGCTAGCTGCTGTCTAAAGCGGACCAGCCCGAGCCCTTGCAACCGAAATGAGAGCTGGGGCGGCAGCCTCACCCCCTCTGAGCTAGTGGCCACCTGAACCATGGCCGCGCTGAGGTCCGTCTCGGCTTCGAGCACCTCCACCTGGCGGCGCAAATGACTGCTGTAGATGCCGTCGTAGGCCACAGCCTGCTCAAGGATGGTGTCTAGGGTCTGCTGCTGAGTCAGGTGAAACAGGCTGAGCTGGGTTAGGTAGGGGTGCCCCCCAACCAGGTCAAGCAACCGCAGCAGATCGTTGTCGTCTGGAGCCAGGCCATAGCGCAGGGCCAGCTCCTGGACCTGGTCAAGGCTAAAGGGAGGCAGCTCAATCGAAAACCCCACGTTAAAGGGTGATTGATGAAGGCTCAGGGGCAGCCAGGCTTCGGTCGAGTGCGCAATTACCAGCCGCAGCTGTGGCCAGAGGTTTTGATCCGTCCCGTAGCGGCCCTGCTCGTACCAGGCCCGCAGCATGCCTAAAAAGTCAGTAGCGACCTCGCCGTAGGCAAACAGCTCATCCAGGTCATCGATCACCAGCAGCAGGGGCTGATCTGAGGCCGGCAGTAGGTAAGTTTCAAAATAATCGGTGCAGCTATAACTACCGCCAAATAGCCCGTCCCACCGCTGATCGAGTTGGTTCGGCAGCCCCAGGGACCGGGCCACCACCGCACAAAACCAGCGCAGGGTTTGGTTGAGGTCTCCCAGGCAACCGCGATCGATCGCCTGCAGACTAACCACCGCTAGCCGCAGGCCATAATCTTGGGCATGGCCCAGCATCAGATTAAGGAGTGAGGTTTTGCCAAATTGGCGAGGCGCTTTGAGGCGCACCAGGGCTCCGGCCGTCAAAATTTCTTGGGTAGCGCTAGCCTCGACCCCAGGCCGATAGAGGTAGAACGGCGAATCGAGAGGCAACGGGCCGTTTAGGGGACCCCGCTGGACAGTAAGCGACGTTTCGAGCCGCTGGGTATCTTCGGGAAGCAGGTAGTCATCGGCCGTCAGCCCGAGGTCAAACGCCCCAAAGTAGGTGTCTAGGGTGGTGAGGTCAACGGGCTTTTGCCGCCTTCTAGCCTTAACCAGGGTATTGGCGCTCAACCCGGTAACAGCGCAAAGCTGGTCTAGGGTATAAGGGTTCCCATTATTTTGCTGGGCCGACAGCTGCTGCTCAGCAGCTCGCAGGCGCTGCCAGCCCTGGGCGCTAAGCACAACCCCCCGTTTGCGGCGATCGCCTGAGTTCATAGCTTGAGTCATTCGTTACACAGACATGATTTTGCGCCTAATGTGAGCGATGGCGATCGCAAAATAGCAGCCGACCTTAAAGGTAAACAAGGTGAATTTCGGTGCTAGTTGTCACTACACTCGCCGTCAAAATTACTTAAAGAACGACCCGATTACAAGCCCGATCAAGACATAAAAACGACCCAAAGTAACCCAAATTATAAACCTCAGGGTTGGCAATTTTATCTTGCCGCAATATCTTGCGATCTTGAGTGGACACCAAATTACTTCTTAACTTATGTTAATGCTGTCTCAGGTTGATCGCTCGTTCAGTTTAGGCGTAGAGGCTGCATTAGCAGGTTGATTAGATCGCAGTTTGACCACCTAAAACAAGCCGTCTAAGCGCGTACAACGGGTTAGCCAATCGCTGGATTTAGGTTTGGGTTTACTATCGCGTCTTGGGCTGTTCCCTGGAGCATTTTTTCGCGCCGCTCTTCACTCAGGATTAACCCTTAAAAATCGTATGGTCGACTCTCCCACAACCGACCTGCCACCAGCGTCGGCCTTCTCTCACCGCAGGTGTCGCCGGGTCGCTGAGGATAAAGACGCTACTCGCCATCTGCTGCTAGTTGACAACGAGCCTGATATTTGCGTCTTAGTACAGGATGCTCTGGCGGAGTTTGAGGGCTGGCAGGTAACCACCTGCTGCGACCCCAGTACCGTAGATTTCGAGACTACCCCTCATTGGGATGCCATTTTGCTGGAGATTTCTGTGACCCGGCTAACGGGGGTAGCCCTGGTGACTGCTCTCCAAATTCACCCCAAAACCTACCATATTCCCATTGTGCTGCTGACGTCCCACGTGATGGCGAGGGACTATGCCCAATTTGAGCAGATGGGCGTAACAGGGGTGATTGCTAAACCCTTTGACCCAGTTACCCTGGGTCACCAGATTGCCCAACTGCTCGACTGGGTGTCCACAACAAGCAGCGGTAGCGCCAGCTCAGCCGCCGCTATTCCCAGTCGAAAATTTAAGCCCTGCCGCTAATAGCGATGAGCTAGGCCAGCTGGGGTTCGGTATCGGTCTGGGTTGGGGCAGCCGCGTGGACAGTCTCAGGATAATGAATCGATTTGAGATACCAGAAGGTAACTACCAGGGGCAGCACGTAGCGATCCCAGGGAATGGCTTTCATCATAATGAGGGCGTTGAAAACCACTATCCAGAACAGCAAATCTGGCTTAGAAAAGCGTAGGCAGGTGAGCAGGGCCAGACCGTAATACATGGCCAGGTTTAAGGCGTAGAAAGGCAGTAAGTCGGCCACTTTGCCCATGTTGCCGTAGGGAGTGTCTAGAGGCGGAAAGATGAGGCAAAAAACGAGCAGACCGATCGCAATCAGCAGCCATTTTTTCTGGTTTTTACGCAAAGATTGCAGGGGGTTAGTCGGGCGAAACAGCAGCCATTCTGGAATCACGATGTAAGCACCCACAAACCCGAGAAAGTTGATCGCACCACCAGGAGTAAGGGACAGGTTGCTTTTTTGGACCTCGGGGGCATGAGAGACGATCGCACTGGAGGGAGCAAGCCCATCAAATAGCACCACCCAGCCCAAAAAGGACAGGCTGGCCAAGGCCGGGGCCAGCCAGCGCTGATGCTGGAGCGGGCTCACGGGCTGCCCCTGGCGATACTGGTTGGCGATCGCTAAAAACTCGTAGGTGGCTACAGCCATCGGAAACGCCAGCATGTACTGCCGCGAAGAAATCGCCAGCACAAAGGCCAGGCAGCTCACCCAGTGGCGATCGCGCACATAGGCCACAAACCCCAGCAGCACCCAGGTACAAGCGATCATTTCTGTGTAGAGCCGACCGCTGAGAAACAAAAAATACGGGCACAAAAATAGCCCAATCAAACATAAAATGGCCCGACCGCCCTTTTGCCGACTGGGCCAGCCAATGATCGCCACAATCCCTAAAGACAAAATCAAATTGAATAACCGCCCCGCCACCATGCCCTGACTAAACAGGTACTCCAAAAATCCAAAAATCATGAATGGCAGGGGGGTATTTAGGCTGTGATACTCCCGCAGGTCAGAGAGCGACGGCAGCAGGCTATCGCTAAAGGTCAGGCTCGACTTCCAAAAATTGACCTCATCCCAATAGGGCGGACCCTGCAAAAAATCAAGCCAGGCCACGATCGCCAGATAGATCGCGGTAATGCCGCAAAGAAAGAAAATCTTTTGCTGGGAATGGCTGAAGGATTGCAGTTTCATAGTGGAAAAAGATCCCTAAACTCACGAGAAAACAGCTAGCAGGAAAGGCATCAAACTGGAGCTAAGACCCGGCACAGACCTGAGTCGCAGATTAGCAGGAAGCTGCTGAAGTTGAGGCGGCAGTGGTTTTCTGCTGACTGCGCTCCCAGAAAAATCCGGCCACGTTGGCTACCTGAGATAAAAATAGCAGCCCCGACAACCTAATAGCCTGAATCTGTGGCTGTCGCGAAAGGGGGTAGGTGAGCAACTGCCAATAAAACTGTAGCGGCTCCACCTTGACCTGCTCATCGACCCGACGAGCCCTCACCTGGTGAAAGCAGTAAGCCCCCCGACCATAGTTAAAGTGCTGCCGCCAAAACCGCCGCAGCGACAGGTGGTGAGTGTGCCTGACCTTGGCCTCGGGCGCATAGGCCAGGGGCAGCCCTAGCTGTAGCCAGCGATCGCAAAACTCCCGGTCTTCCCCTGCCGCCAGCGGAAAGGAGGTATCGAACCCGCCGCTTTGGCAGAACTGCTCGCTAGCCATCGCAAAGTTGTTGGAGGCAAAAAAGCTGGGCTGGTGGCGACTGTTGTAGTAGTCGTACAGGTAGTCAATCAGCAGCTGACTGGCGGTTGAAAACAGGTTCTCAGGTAGGGCATTTACGGTGTAGCCGCCTACCAGCGCTGTGGGCTGCTGGTGTAGCGCAGTCTCTAGCGCCGTTAGCCAGTCGGGGTAGGGCTGGCAGTCGTCATCGGTAAACACTAGATATTCGCCCTGAGCATGAGCCGCGCCCGTATTGCGAGCGCAGGCGGGGCCGCTGTTGTCTTGATGCAGCAGGGTGAGGTTGAGGGTCGATTCAAAGGACTCTGCTACTGGGGCAATGGGTGGACTGCTGCCGTCGTCAACCACGATCACCTCGAAGCGATCGCGGGGATAGCTCAGCTGAGTCAGGCTTTGCAGGCAGCTCGCTAGGCGATCGGGCCGATTGTAGGTCGGGATCACAATCGAGAACACAGGGAGGGAATGGCTCATGGTCGTAGCGGGTAGAGGTCGACGGGTGTGGGCAAACTCAAGGTTTTGGAGGCTTGGTCGCTAGCCGGGAGTACCAGCCAGAGGCACCGCAGCGTCTTCGGCGGCTGACGCTAGATGCACCGCCCCCGGTGCTGGCGGCGTGGACTGTAGCAGGTGCTGCCCCAGACGGCGGGCCAGGGCCAAAATGGTAAAGGTAGGCGAGTAGGATGGTCCGGTGGGAAACACCGCTGAGCTAGCCACATAAACGTTTTCGGTGCCAAACACGCGGCAGTCGGTATCGACCACCCCCTCTTCAGGACGGTAGGCCATCCGGGTGGTGCCCATCTGGTGGGCGGCGTCGGTCATGTTCTCAAGGGTGGGCGGCTGATCGCCAAAGTCAAAGTGGCCCAGCCCCGCCTCAGCAAACCGCTGGGTCAGCAATTCCAGAATTTTCTCGTTCGAGCGGTGATCCTGCTCAGTAAATTGCCAATCCAGGACTGTTTTACGCTGACCTAGGGGATCCAGCTCGGTACCGATGGTAATACGGCTGTCGATGTGGGGCACCTGTTCGGTGACAAACTTGACCCGATAGCTGGCGATCGCGCCATTGCCATCTCGACAGGCGGGTCGCCCTCGCACTAGCCGCCCCAGGCTATCCCACCGGGTTTCGTAGATTGGCTTCAGGTAGAGCACGTGCTCTAGCAGCTGATGGGCCTGCTGGGTGGCGTCGTCGAGGGCAAAACAGATGCAGAACCGGGGCTTGGGGGCGTACTGTAGCTCGCTGGCATACTGACGGGCCAGGGGGCCGGGGCGCAGCGTGCCCGTGTGGTGTTTGGGGTGGTCGGTGTAAAACCGCCCCACCAGGTCGTGGCTATTGCCAATGCCGCCGGGCAGCTGGCGATCGCTGGCCAGTAAAAGGCGGGCCGACTCCAGCGCCCCCGTCGCCAGCACAATGGCGTCGGCCTCAACAGTCAACTCGCGTCCTTCCAGCGATCGACAGCGCACTGTAGTGACCCGACGGTGGGCCTCATCCAGGCACAGCTCGGTCACAGTAGCCCCCAAAATCACTCGCAGGTTGGTGGCCCGGCGCATTTCGTCGCCAAAGCGTTTGGCGGTGCGGGTGGGGGTCTCTTCCCAATAAAAGCTGCTCATTTTTAGGCCGCTGGTTGCCAACTCCGATCGCAGCGCCACGATTTCAGCCCGCTGGGCCTCGGCCTCCAGGTTGCCAAAGCCGTAGTCTGCCGCAGCAGATCGGTAGTGATCCAGCAACTCATCAAAGGCAATTGGCCAGCCGCTGTTAGGTACCCAGGGGCGAGGCTCAAAGTCGGAGGGTTGCAGGTACTTCCACTTGCCGGTCCACACGTTGCTGGTGCCGCCAAACTGCCGCACTCGGCTCACACCCCGCAGCTCGGGGGGGAGGTAGCGGTGGTAGTAGGAGTCGGGGTCAAGCTCGCGGTGGCGCTTGGCTAAAAAGACCACATCGTTGAGGGCTTGAATAGCCGGGTCAAAGCGATCGCGGCCGCTCTCCAGCAGCACCACATCGCGCCCGTGGCGGGCCAAGTGGGTGGCCACCTCGGCCCCAGCAATGCCAGAACCTACTACGACCACCTGCCCTCGCAGCGTCGTTTGCTCGCCCAGATTAAGAATATCGGTAATCATAGAACGTCCTTAATCAATCCTTTGCGTCGTCTCCCGCCATCTCCTAGGGCGGAGTGGCTCATGTCACCGCTGACGAGCGCGCCTAGGCGGGTGGCAAGGCGCTGGTCGGTGTCGCCACCCGCCGCAGACTCTGCTTGAGCTGGTCGATCGCGGTATAGGCTGCGATCGAACCAATGTGGCGAGGATGCAGCCGCAGCGCCCAGAGCCAGTGGGTCAGCGCCGCACCGGCTTGGCCCATTTCGTAGGAGGTTTTGGCGTGCTTGTAGACAAACTCGGCAAACATCTTGGGATGGGCCTCAAAGGCGGCCCGATGCTTTTCAATCAGCCGGTTAAAACTCTCCTGGCGCAGGGCCGGGTTGCCCGACACTCGTGTGCCCGTGTGGGTCAGCAGGTGATAGGTGACCGTAGGCAAGCCAATCAGCGTGCAGGCCGGGTTGAGCCGCAAAAAGAACTCCGAATGCACCCGCGATCGAAAGGTTTCATCCCAGCCGCCAATCGCCAGCACCACGTCACGCTCGACCACCAAGGTTTGCTTGGTGTGGGGCGATCGCCCCGGCTCCGGCTCTTCTAAAAAGAAATGGCCGCCTTTGGGGCAGTGGGAAGGAGGTAGACGAGTCAGCAATACCTCCCCGTGGCCATCCACCTTACTCAACCCTGACAACACTCCCACTGGCGATCCCGGTGGAGCCGACTCCAGCGCTGCCATCGACACCGCCGCCATATGGGGTAGCAGTACGTCATCATCGTCTAAGTAGGTGACATAGCGCCCACGAGCTGCCTCAGTACCCGCATTGCGTGCCCCCGCCCCACCTCGCCCTGGATCGAGGCGAATGATCCGCACGCGGGGATCGTCGGGCAGCTGTACGGGCGGGTCAGAGGCATCGTCCACCACCACAACCTCCAGATCGGAGTAGGTCTGCTGCAGGGCACTGCGCACCGCCAAGGGCAGCAGATGCGGCCGATTGTGGGTCGGAATAATAACGCTGAGCTGAGGTTGAACCATGGTCTAACCCTTCTCTCTAATCCTGCCTAAAAATGTCTCGAACTAGCCGCAAAATTCTAGGGCAGCGGTTGGCTAACGGACACTGGCGCTATCACCGGCACCGTTGACCAGCTGCGCGGCTGATAGAACTGACACTTGCTGACGTTTTGCTGAGATGTCACCGTGAAGCGAAACGACTCGACTACGTCAAAGGTGTAAATCGCGTCTTTGCGCAGGCGAATTTGAGCGCTGTACACCCCCGGAACCAGCCCCAGGTAAGGCATCTGTAGCCGAATTTCTGACAGCCCCGGCGACAGCTGGGAAAAGGCATTGTCGTTTTGCCCCCGCAGCGACAAAACATAGCCCGCGCTCTCAATACCGCCCACTTTGGCAATGCGAATGTCGAGAGCTACCCCGCTATAGCTGTCGTGGGCCTCGCAGACGGCGCACAGGCTGAGGGGTTCGCCCGTCGATAGGGTCTGAGTGGGCTGCCCGTCGCCGTCCCGAAAGAACAGGTCTCGAAAATCAACGCCGCTGCTGTCGCCGGAGTCTTTAGGCGGAAAAATCATGCGGTTTTCGGAGCGCTCGATGCTGTTGAGAAACAAATCGCGCTCGTAGTGATCTACCACCGCATTGACCTCGCCCTGGGTCACCAGCGCTCCCCTGGTCAGATAGATGGCCTGGTCGCAAATGTTGAGAATGGCCTGGGAATTGTGGTTGACCAAAATGAAGGCCACTCCCCGCTGCTTGAGTTCGTAGAGGCGGCGGTAGCACTTGGCCTTAAAGCGGGCATCGCCTACGGCCAGCACCTCATCAATCAGCAGAATATTGGGCTCGGTGTAGATTGCGCAGGCAAATCCCAGCCGCGCCGCCATCCCCGAGCTGTAGGTCTGTACCGGGGCGTCAATGGCTTCTTCAATTTCGGCAAACTCGACCACCTCATGAAAGCGCTGCTTAATCTGCTGGGTGGTGAGGCCCAAAATCGACATGTTGGCAAAAATGTTTTCCCGCCCGGTCAAAATCGGGTTGAAGCCCGCCCCCAGAG
>NZ_JADEXE010000538.1 GCF_015207265.1 Nodosilinea sp. LEGE 07298
AGGAGAAACTGCCGCTTTATCTGGGGTTCTTTGAGTTCGTACACAATGCCCGTAAGCGAGGAAAGGCACTGCTGGGCAACCTATTGGAGACCTTGTTGAACTAGCTCCCCAAAATCCGTATTGAGCCATTTTTAAAGCAAGTCCGAGTTCAAAATCCCCGGATTAAAACAGGTATGCCGTAGGGGCAAACGACCGTTTGCCCTTAACCAACTGGAGATAGACAACTAGGATTTAGGATTAGACTGGCTCAAAGCACCGCTGGACCCTGCATTTGTAGAGTGCCGGTGCTTGCATTCATCGTCACCATACCGCCAATGGGCAGCGTCCACAGCGGCTCTACATGGCCAATCCAGGCCCCCGCATAGGCGGGAATATTCAGAGGCTGAATGTGATCCCGCAAGATTTCTTCGAGGGTAAGCGAGCCATAGGTTTCGCCTGGGCCGCAGGCTCTGCACTGACCAAACACAAACCCGGCCAGCCCGTCGAGCAATCCGGCTAGCTTAAGCTGGGTCAGCATGCGATCGATGCTGTAGGGCGGTTCGCCCACGTCTTCTAAAAACAAAATCGCCCCGCTGGTGTCGGGGAAATAGGGCGACCCGACAATGCCAGAAACCACCGACAGGTTACCGCCGATCAGCGGGCCAGTGGCCTGACCTGTGGTGATAGTGTGAATGCGGCCCTGATCGCGCATGAGGCGGTCTTGGTCAGCCCCCAGCAGCGGGTTGGTGTAGGTCAGCGCTTCGCCCTCCATCAAAATTTGGCGTAGGAGTTCTACCTGATCGGCTCGCCAGGCGGTGAGACCGTGGGGGCCGTGGAAGGTGACCAGCCCGGTCTGGGCATAGATGCCCAGCAGCAGGGCCGAGATATCGCTAAAACCAATCACCACCTTGGGGTTGGCGCGAATGGTGTCGTAGTCGAGGTAGGGCAAAATGCGGGCGCTGCCCCAGTCGCCGCGCACCGGCAGCAGGGCTTTGATCGCCGGGTCGGCAAACATGGCGTTAACGTCGGCGGCGCGTTCGGCATCGGTACCAGCCAGGTAGCCGTAGCGGGCCAGGGCGTGGGGGGCGACCCGGGGCACAAAGCCCAGGGCTTTAACCGCGTCGATAACCAGATCGAGGCGATCGCGCTCAAAGGTCGCCCCCGCCGGGCTAACAATACCGACTGCATCGCCCTCCCGCAGGCGCGGCGGCAGCAGGTTCGGTCGTCCTTGGCGTCCTTGGGCCTGAACCGTTTGCTGCCTTAGCGCCACCCCCGCCGTTGCCATCCCCAGCCCGCCCAATAGCTGTCGCCGCCGCATACGCGCTACCCTAAAAAATCTATAACACCACTGCCGAGCATACACCGGAGCCCCCCGTGAGCGCACAGCCATCACCCCTGCCATCGCCCTTGAGTTCTACCGCCTGGGAAGAGCGCTACCAGGCGGGCACCCCCCGCTGGGATCTGGGCCAGCCAGCCCCCGCCTTTAAAACCCTGCTAGAGTCCGCCAGTGCTCCTCAACCAGGATCGGCCATTGTGCTCGGAGCCGGACGCGGTCATGATGCCATCTTCTTTGCCCAGCACGGCTTTGCAGTCACCGCCGTAGACTTTGCCCCTTCGGCCATTCAAGCCCTAGACGAGCAAGCCCAGGCCCACAACCGATCGCTTCGCCTGCTAGAGCGGGATATTTTTGGCCTAGTGCCCGAGTTCGCCGGGCAGTTTGACTACGCCATTGAACACACCTGCTTCTGCGCGATCGACCCCGCCCTGCGCCCCGCCTATGTGGAGTTGGTAGCCGATCTGCTGGTACCCGGTGGCGAACTACTCGCGGTATTTTTTACCCACCGACGCTCCGGTGGCCCACCCTTTGGCACCACCCCCGCTGAAGTGCGCCAGCTGTTTGAACCCCACTTTGAAATCATTTCCCTAGAGCCAGTGGCCAACTCAGTACCCTCACGGCAGGGGGAAGAGCACTTCGGGCGTTTGCGGAAGCGGTAGATGGGTAGATGGGTAGATGGGTAGATGGGTAGATGGCCCCATCCACGCACCCATG
>NZ_JADEXE010000539.1 GCF_015207265.1 Nodosilinea sp. LEGE 07298
GCAATCTCTGGGGTGCGCCGCCACCCTATGGCGGGACGGGACGACCCCGAATCCATGGTGCTTGTTTCAAACTCAATGCCCCCACGACCTGGCGAACCGCTGACCACGACCTGACCGTCGTGCATCCCAAACTCGGCTCTGTGCGGGTGCGCTGTTGGCAGCAGATGCATTTCCGTCAGGCCCCAACCCATCCGATGACCCTGATTCAGGTCCAACGTCTCGACGCAACCGGCCTGCCACGCTCGACTCGACCGTTGTGGCTAGTCTGGGTCGGTGGCCCCATGCCTGATATTGAGAGCCTCTGGCACCGCTACCTCCGCCGCTTTGCCCTGGAGCATTGGTACCGATTCTTAAAGCAGCGCCTCCATTGGACGGTTCCCAAACTCGGCGAACCCAAAGCCGCTGAGCGCTGGAGCGATCTCATGCTGTTAGCCCCTGGCAACTGTGGTTGGCCCGAAACCTCGTGCAGGATGCCCCTCTGCCCTGGCAGAAAACGCTACCCATCCTCACCCCCGGACGAGTCGCCGATTCTATCGCACCACTTTTAGCCCGGTTGGGCTCTCCCACCAATGCCCCCAAACCCCGAGGTAAGTCCCCAGGGTGGCCCACGGGCCAAAAACGGAACCGGAAACCGCGTTATCCTACCGTCAGAAAACGAGCGAGTCGACCTAAAAAACGCTCAAAAACCGTCGCTTAGCTGGCTCATCGTCCTGAAATGGTCCATAGATCCTCCCTCTGATACCTGAGGGATAATTTGTCTTAGTCTAAACTCCAATTAAACCCTGGTTCCCCGTTATTCTACGTTGGGGATCTAGAGCCGTTCCACTATCACTTTGAAACTGAGCTGCTGGCCGTGCAGACTGAGATCCTGGCAATGACCTACAAGCTTTTTCGGGTGGGGTGCTATGGCGCGAGGAGGTAACGCCTTACCCTCTGTGCATCTGGTAATTTTCTGAGGCAAATTTTTCAGACAAATGGTTTTGAATAGTTGCCTGCGCGCACAGCTATCCAGCAACAGAAAAGGACTAAATTGCCCCAAATAGCAGCTTCGCTACTTTAGGACCTAGAAGGCATTAAGTTGCTCTTTAAACCAGGCTAACAATCGGGGGCTCAAGCGAATAGAGCTTTTGCTGAGCGCCTCTACCACCTGTGCTGCATCTTGCCTAGTTAACAGCCCTACCATGACAAGCTACCAAGAGTAATCCCAGCGTTCCTTTGACCTGAAAGCTCATGGCCTGGGCAATTTTTCGGCCAAGACGCTCGTCAATAATGAGCCAATTGACCGCCAATTCTTGCCCCAGCAAAATGACATCTTGCTCTCCAAGGTCTAGGCCCATCAACGCCACAGGAATAGGTGAGGTGAGGGCAGGCTGCTGAACGATGAGCCAATCAGCATTGCGAACGACATCGCTGCCGGGTCGCTGCCGACCTTGGGTTACAACTTCCTGGTAAACAGATGTAGGAACGTAGACCTCAGAGAAGAGCTGATTTAGTAGCTGAAGATGGCCCGTCAAAGAGAGAGAAATTAGTGGCGTGGCGTTGATGACGGCCTTCATTCAGCCTCAGAAGGTAGGGGCCAATCTGAGATATCGGCTTCAGCAGCCAGCTCATCTTCGGGGTAGTCAATGACGGCAAACCCATTTTCAGACAGCAGACGGTAAAACTCCCAGCGATCGCAGCCCAAGATTTGTGCACCAAACCCGCCGGATATGCGGCCCATTTCGTAGAGCTTGCCCAGGGTATAGATCAAGACTTTTTGGCGAAAGCCCTCGGGTTCTTCCCGCAGGGCAACCAACAATTCGTTGGGAAACGCGACTTCCATAGGTATGAGCCGTAAGACGGTGCCCCCATCGTAACCAATCTGGGCCAGCCCACAAAGCGGTCACCTGAACCTGCGCGGCTTAGTGGTGCAGAAAACTTAGGGCAGTCTCACCATGAGAATGTGAGGACCTTAGCGAACTCAATGCGACAGTCTAGGGCGTCTCGCTTGCATTGAGAGGCGCAAGCGGGCGGTGGATTGCCCTT
>NZ_JADEXE010000540.1 GCF_015207265.1 Nodosilinea sp. LEGE 07298
AGGCCATTCAGTCTTTCATGCTGCAGCCATTGCCGAGCTGGCTGCTGTTTCAGTACGTGCGCCAGCCCGCCACCATTCGCCGCACCCTCAAGCAGGTCTACCTCGACCAGTCGGCGATTACTGATCAGCTGGTCGAAGACATTCGCCGCCCGGCCCTCGACCCCGGTGCCCCAAAGGTATTTGCCTCGGTATTCAAATCGCGCCAGGGCGAAAAGGTGGATGTGCTGCTGCAAAAGCTAAGCTGCCCCCTGCTAATGCTCTGGGGCGAAGGCGATCCATGGATGAACTGTCGCCAGAAGGGGGTACAGTTCCGCGAACACTATCCCACATTGACAGAGCACTACCTGCAGGCAGGCCACTGCCCCCACGACGAGGTGCCCGACCAAGTGAACGGGCTGCTGCGGGACTGGGTGTTGTCCACAGTTCACCCAAAAGAATCCCGATAGTCGTTGAGCAACGCCAGCACCTGAGTCAGCTTGCGCCGGTTTTCCGTCGATGAGTCAGCCAGATAGCTCAGGAGTGCAAGATCTCGTTCAATTTCGACTGCAGCTCGGCGAGACGTTTGTTCTTTTTCTTCAGCTCTTCGTTGCTCTTCCTCAAGTCTTCGTTGTGCCTCTTCAGCCAGGCGGTTTGCTTCTCGGTTTCGACCGTCCCACTCAATGCCGAAAGTGTTAGTTTGGCCAGTTCACTTAGGGAAAAACTAGATGCTTGTGGCGAAGACTGGGACAGCGCCCTGGCATAGGAGAACCGCAGCCACGATGGCCGCCACAGTGAGTCGATTGCTCCAGATTCTGCGGTTGGCGATAAGGCCGAGGAGGGTGAAGTCTTGCTCATTGTAAAACCGCAGAAAGGCAATGCTGATGAGAAGTAGCGTAACGGTGGTAGCCGGAATTAGCGAGAGAAAGTTGAGCCACGGTGTCATTCGCGAGTGCTTTTAGCTTAGCGGATAGGAGCGCTGGACGGCTTCACCACACAGAATGCCCCGATGAGGGAGTTTTCATCAGGGCATTCCATGTGTTTATCCCAACAAGGAGCTGGGGGTTTGCCACTCGTTGAGCAGGGTAAGAATGTAGTGGTGCAGGTGGGGTTGCCCTTGGGCCTGGGCACAGTCTGCGGCCTGGTGCAGGTCGGCTAGGCTACCAGCGCGATCGCCCAAAGCCTGCCTCAGTACCCCCCGCTTCAAATAAGTACGGGCGTGGTCGGGCTCTAGGGCCAGTACCTGGTTGAGGTCGGCCAGAGCATCGTTGACGCGACCCAGCTGGTGGCAGGCGCAGCCGTGGTTAAACAGTGCCCGCGTGTCTTCGCTATTGATGGCTAGCGCTTGGTTAAAGTCTTGCAGAGCGGCCTGGGGCTGGGCGGCCATTAGCTTGGCTAGACCGCGATCGTCGTAAATATCAGCTAAGGATATGGGATCGGATGTCAGAACCGCCGCTTGGTCAAAATCTGCGATCGCCGCCGCAAAATTATGTAGGGCAATGTAGACCAGCCCTCGGTTGTAGTAGGCCCGGTAGTCGTCGGGGTGGGTTGCTAAAACCTGGGTATTGTCGGCGATCGCTTCAGAGAAATGGCCGCTGCGATAGAAGGCCAGCCCTCGGCTAAGCCGGTAGTCGGCGGCTTCAGCATGACGCTCAATCGCCTGATTACAGAAGGCGATCGCATCATCATAGTGCTCTAGCTGAACCGCTAACAGGCAGCGATCGCTATCTGCGATCGGCCCATTGGGCAGCGCATCAGCTTGAGCCAAACTCGGCCAAGCCAAACTCAACAGCAGCCCCAACCCCACAGCAACCCATTGACGAATACCCAGACGAATACCCACAGCAGCGACCTCTTTAGCGTCAAAGCAATTTTTCTCATTGCTGTTCACAACTCAAAATTCTCTCTTGGAGGATTGTCGAGGTAGAAGTCGTTTCAATCAAAAGACAGCCCGTCAAATATTACGAACCACAAACCTACCGCCTGGCAGCGTTTCGTTCCATCCCCTAAACTAAAACCTATCCCCACCTCCCTCATTCCCTTATCC
>NZ_JADEXE010000541.1 GCF_015207265.1 Nodosilinea sp. LEGE 07298
GCATAGACTCCCCATCCGCCAGCCATCAGCAGCAGGGCGGCAGCGGCCAAACTATAGGTGTTGGTCTTGGCGGCAATGGTTTTAAGGGTCATGCTTCCCGAATCCAGGTAGGGCCATGAACAGACTGGCCAGTCTTAAAGTAAAAGTTGTCCCTAAGATTCCCTTAAGAAAGTAATGGCTACCAGGCCAAATGCAGTGATTTCTAAAAATTTACGGGTACGCTAATTGGGCATATCTGAGAGCAACGACAATGGTAAAACGCGCCTATCAACCGCTTAATGATCCTCAGGCTGGCGATAAACTCAAACAATTTCGCCAAGATCTTAATGAAGAGTTAGAGCATGCCATTGAAGGCCATGAGTTTAAGATGGTCTATATTGGCATAGCCACGTTAATCGCCTTTGCCTCCGTCATCTATCTGGCTTGGAAATATTAGAAGCCATCATAATACTGGACTAACCATCTGGTTGCCATGGCTAGCCTGAAATAATCAAAGGGCTGCAAAATCAAATTATTTTGCAGCCCTTTGTATAGGAATTAATCAAATTAATTGTTTATAGATAATGCTAGTGCAGATACACTTGCATGCCAATTACAATTGCAGTCAAAATCACAACTGGAATCGCGATCGCGGCCATACCGTTATGGCTTTTAACCACCCGAGACTCGTGACTTATCACCGCTGACTTGATAGTTTCATGCATCTCTTCGCGCAGCTTGGTCAGTTCACCATCTATGCTGTCAGCGCTATAGAGCTGTCGCAGTCGGTCAAACACATCACGAGCCAAAATCAAGCTCTTCTCAGGATTCTCAAACAACATATCCATAATTTCATCGTGGGAGAAAACTACAACTTTGGCTTCCTCCTTAGCCTGAGCCGTCGAAGACCGAGGACGGCGATCGATTAGTTCTACTTCGCCAAAAACTCGCCCTGGCCCCAAGGTTTTTGCCACTACCTGACCAGTTTCTGGATAGGTGTCTACCAGATCAATGCGACCCGATTTAACTAAAAAAACCTGCTGACTTTCATCCCCTTCCCGATAGATCACATCGCCTGGGGCGTAGGTGAGTTTTTCCATGGGTAAATTCTGTGCGCGCGCGTTAGTTTCGCGGCTATTGTTCCCATACTAAACTCGGTTCTATCGTTTCCAATGTGGGCAAGCTGACGTAGAACTCCATTGTTTATTTGGCAGAGGCGAAAGTCCCATGACGCAGGTTATTTCGATTCACTCCTTTCGCGGTGGCACCGGCAAATCGAATTTAACGGCCAATATTGCTACGGCCGTGGCCAGCCAGGGTAAGCGAGTTGCCATTGTGGATACCGACATTCAATCCCCCGGTATTCACGTGCTATTTGGGCTCGATGAAGAAGACTTTACCCACTCTCTTAATGACTACCTGTGGGATAAATGTAGCGCTAAAGATGCCGCCTACGATGTTACTGCCCATGTGGTTACCGCTAGTGGATCTCCCGCCGATATTAGCGGCAGGGTGTATCTGGTGCCTTCTAGCCTCAAGGCTGGTGAAATCGCCAAAATTTTGCGGGAAGGCTACGACGTGGGGCTTCTCAACGATGGCTTTCACGACCTGATCAATCAGCTCAACCTCGACTACCTATTTATTGATACTCACCCCGGCCTAAACGAGGAAACCCTACTTTCGATCGCGATTTCCGATCGCATGGTGATTATCCTGCGGCCCGATCGCCAAGACTTTTTGGGCACCGCCGTCACCCTAGAAGTCGCTCAAAAGCTCGATGTGCCCGACATTACCCTGCTGGTCAACAAAGCCCCCGACATTTACCCCCGCGAAACCCTAATCGATAAGGTGCAGACTCAGTATGGGGTGCCCGTCGGCGGGCTATTTTATGAAAATGACGAAATGCTACAGCTGGCTAGCGGCGGCATTTTCTGGCTGCACCACCCCGATCACGCTTTTAGCCAGGAGGTACATATCGTAGCCCGCCAACTCACTGCTGCGGAGTAGCCCAATGACTCACCCCGCCCACGGGGAAACCC
>NZ_JADEXE010000099.1 GCF_015207265.1 Nodosilinea sp. LEGE 07298
ATACGCCTTTTGGCTTGCTGCGCTTAGAGTTTGGCCTCAACAGTCGGGGCGGTAGTCAGGTTGCGTTCAGCTTAGGAAGCCGGTTTTAGCCCACGGCTAGGCCAAAACCGAGAAAATGATTCGGCGGTTTGAGGCCAGCACTCGGCGATCCGAGATATTTACTGGAAACTTGGAGCAAATTACTCGGCGCTCCGAGCAAATTACTCGGCGCTCCGAGCAAATTACTCGGAATGTGGAGCAAATTACTCGGCGATTCGAGAACAACACTCGGCAGTTCGAGCAAGTTACTTGGCACCTGGAGTAATTTACGCGGTGAACCGAGCAAATTACTCGAAACATGGAGTAAATTACTCGGCGGTTTCAGTAAATATCTCGGCAGCTCGAAAAATCACTTGGCCCGTAGTGTGCCTAACTCAAGCTCTGGAGGTAAACGTGGGATGCAGCTGACTGAGGTGGCGGCGACGGTGTGCTTTGCCCAACTCACTACAATAAATAGGCTTACCCAAGTTTCAGGAAGACTCTGTGACCGCTGACCCGCGCCTCACCCCGATCGCGCAATACTTCACCACCCGTAGCTGGCAGCCCCTTGACTTTCAGGCCGAGACCTGGGCGGCTTACCTGACCGGGCGCAGCGGGCTGGTGCAGGTGCCCACCGGCTCGGGCAAAACCTACGCGGCGGTAATGGGCGCGATCGCAGAGATGATCGCTAAGCCTACCGAAGGCCTGCAGCTGCTCTACATCACCCCCCTGCGCGCCCTGTCGCGCGATATTGAGCAGGCGATCAAGCTCCCGATCGAGGCGATGGGCTGGAACATCACCGTCGAGTCACGCACGGGCGATACCAGCTCGTCGCGCAAGGCCAAGCAGCTAAAGAACATGCCCAATATTCTGATCACCACGCCGGAGTCGCTGGCGGTGATGCTGTCGTACAAAGACGGGGCTAAGCGATTTGGCGACCTGCAAGCGGTGATTCTTGACGAGTGGCACGAGCTGATGAGTTCCAAACGGGGCACCCAGGCAGAGCTGTGCGTGGGGCAGCTGCGATCGCTCCAGCCCAGCCTACGCACCTGGGCCATCTCCGCCACCCTGGGGAATTTGGAGGAAGCTGCTCAAACCGCCGTGGGTCTAGGCACCGAGCCTGTGGTCATTCGCTCGAACCTGAAGCGCGACACGGTGATTACCAGCATTCGCCCCGAGTCAGTTGATACGTTCCCCTGGGCGGGCCACCTGGGCCTGCGTATGTTTGAAACCCTGGTAGAGGCGCTAGATATTGAGAAATCTACCCTGATTTTTACCAACACCCGCAACCAGGCCGAGCGGTGGTACCAGGCACTGAACTTTGCGTTGCCAGAGGAAACAGACCGCATTGCCCTGCACCACGGATCGATCGATGTCAAAGAGCGGGAGGCGATCGAGGCGGGGGTAAAGTCGGGCGACATCAAGTGGGTGGTCTGCACGTCATCGCTGGATCTGGGCGTCGATTTTCAGCCGGTGGAGCGGGTGGTGCAGATCGGCAGCGCCAAGAATCTGGCCCGGCTGCTGCAGCGGGCGGGGCGCAGCGCCCACGTTCCCGAAGGCACCTCGGAGGTGTTCTTTTTGCCTACCAACGCTCTGGAACTGCTGGAGATCTCCGCCTTTCGCCGGGGGCTGGCAACGGGCGACATGGAAACCCGCCGCCCTCAGCACAAGCCCTACGACGTGCTGGTGCAGCACCTGATCACCCTGGCCTGTGGCGACGGGTTTGAGCCGCAAAAGACCCTGGAGAACCTGCGCCAAACCGTCGCCTACGCCGACCTCACCGAGGAAGAATACCAGTGGATTTTGGATTTTATTGAAAACGGTGGGCAGTGCCTGGAGGCCTATCCTCGCTACAAGAAAGTGGTGCGAGAGGAGGGACTTTTCAAAGTCAGCGATGCGAAGCTAGCCCGCATTCACCGCATGGGTATTGGCACCATCACCTCCAACACGCCAGTCAAAATTGTCTACACCAACCGCAAAGAAATCGGTACCGTCGAAGAATCTTTTGTGTCGCGGTTGCAAAAAGGGGATGTATTCTTTTTCGCTGGGCGGCAGCTGGAATACTTTCAGCTGAAGGATATGGTGCTCTATGTTAAAGGAACCCGTAAAAAATCAACCGTAACCCCCTCCTGGGGCGGTGGCCAGCTAGCAATTTCCGATACGCTCAGCCATCATCTGCGGCAGGAGGTGGAGCGGGTGCGATCATTTCTCGCCAACGGCGATCACAGCCGTAGGGTGCATTCGCGCAGCAATGCACCAGCCCAGGCGAATAATCAATGCAATCAAGCAGACCTCGCTAACGACGAAATTCTTACCATCGCCCCCATTCTTGAGGCCCAGCAGAGGCTTTCCACCCTGCCAACCGCCGATGAATTGTTAGTCGAAAGCTGCAAAACCCGTGAGGGCCAGCACCTCTACGTATTTCCCTTCGAAGGCCGGTTCGTCCACGAGGGGCTGGGGTTTCTCTGGGGCTACCGCTTTGCCAAGCAAAAGACGGCGACTTTCACCATTTCGGTTAACGACTACGGCTTTGAAATTCTTGGCCCCAAAGGTTACCCCTACCAAGAACTTTTCTCCAGCGACTTCTTTAGTCTAGAAAATTTGGCTGATGACATTCGCGCTAGCCTCAATATTTCGGAGCTGACTCAGCGCAAATTTCGCGGCGTGGCCCAGGTGGCGGGGCTGGTGTTTAAGGGCTATCCGGGGTCGCGAAAAACATCGAGCCAGCTCCAGGTCAGCACGTCGCTACTCTACGAGGTATTCACCAAATATGAATCCGAAAACCTGCTGCTCAAGCAGGCCGAACGAGAAGTGCTGCAAGACCAGCTCGAAACCCATCGCCTTACCCAAACCCTCAGTCGACTCGATCAGCGATCGGTGGTGTGGAAAGACACCAAGCGTCCCTCACCTCTGGCATTCCCATTACTGGTAGAACGGCTGAACTCACGCATGTCGAATGAGACCTTGATGGAACGCATTCAGCGCATGAAAGAGCAGTGGGATAAGAAGTAAGTGCCTTTAACTTCCTTGGAGTACAAGCTGCTGTCCCTAGCCTTGTAGGAATCGGGCGTAGCAAAGTTAATCCTCGAAGTATCTGAGTCAGAGTTGATGACCTGCCCTAGACTTTGGTAGGACCTCCCGCGTAGGAGGGTTCGAGGGTAGCAAGCTGACTGACTAGGGCAGTAATAGTCTCGGGATTGGCGGCTTTTTGGGACGTGGAGAGCAGTTCGCGACCCAGCACGGTGCAGCCTAGGTGGGAAAGCTGCAGGCGCATGGCGACGAGTACTTTTTGGCCGCCGCCGCCGCTGTGAGTGGCTAGCGCCACAGGGCGACTATTAAACAGAGCGCGAAAGTCGTCGGTGCTGACCGACAGCCAGGCGATCGCATTACTCACCACCGGCGGAATCGAACCGTTGTACTCCGGTGCGCAAATGATTAAGCCCTTGTGTTGCCTCAATGCCTCTGCCAGCTTGACTAGACCGTCGCCCGCACCACGCTCTTTGGTGAGCGAGTCGTACAGCGGTATTTGCAGTTCGGGCAAGCTCATAACCTCTGCCGCTAAACCCTGGGTAGTGGCTTCGGCTTCAAAAGCGTGAGCCAGTTTGAGATTGTTGCCGTTGGTGGCAGATAGAATCAGCATGGTTTTTACGGAATGGTGGGGCTGCTGGCTGCTGGGATAGCAGGTTGCGCTTTTAATCTACCATCGGTACTCGCTGCTGGGTCGGGACAAGTCGACGAGCGGCTAGAATGACAGGACTTAGAGACCCGAAGCTTTGGGGAACAGTATGGAAGACCCTGACATTTGCTGGGTGCAGCGGTTCTCAAATTTTGAGCGGACTTTTTTGCTGTTGTCCAAAGCACTTGAATTTGAATCTCCCTCAGTCATTGAGCGGGCGGGGTTAATTCATTTTTTTGAAATGGCCTTTGAGCTGTCTTGGAATCTGCTGGAAGACTACGAAGAGCAAGAAGGAATAACGGCAAAAACGCCTAGAGAAGTGATTAAACAAGCCTATCAAGCAGAGTTGATCAGCCGTGGCCACGACTGGATGAATGCGCTGCAAGATCGCAATCTAATGGCTCATACCTACAGCAAGAAAACGGCGATCGCCGTCGAAGCCAAAATTCGCCACGAGTATTTCCCCCTGCTCGACGAACTCTACAGACTGTTTAAGACCAAGCTGGAGGCAACAAAGTAATGAGCTACGGTCTTTTAGACAGCGACCTGCACCACATTACCGATGCCCTGGGCCAATTTGATGAAATCGATCAGGCTGTGCTATTTGGTTCGCGCGCTAAGGGCACTTATAAACAGGGGTCGGATGTAGATTTGGCCATCAAGGGCGATCGTATCACCCACCGCACTGTGGCCGCCCTGGCCGACTGCCTCAACGAAGACAAGCCGCTGCCCTATTTCTTTGATGTGGTGCATTACGAAACTATTGACGAGCCGCACCTGGTCGAGCACATCGATCGCGTTGGCATCGTCATTTTTCAGCGGGCGTTGTACTGCCCCAGATAGTGCTCAACGCGCTGGCGGGTGTCGGCGATCGCCAGCCCCTGGCTCCAGTATTCGACCATGGCATGGCCAAAGGCCCAGGCGGCGCGATCGGGCTGATCGTTGTGGTCGAGCAGCAGGGGCCAGAGGGCGAGCAAATCGAGCTGGGCTTTATCAGGGCCGATGACCTTAAACAAGTCGTAGGCGAGCTGGAGCTTGCCCAGCACCACGGGCAGCTGCTCGACCGGAATTTGCTCGGCCAGCAGGTAGGCCAGGGCTGGGGAGCCGGTGGTGAGAGTGGCGAGAAATTTGAGCACCGGGCTCTTGAGAAAGGCGGTTACCCCCTGAGTCGTGCTCATTTGCAGGCGGTAGCGATCGATCAGGCGGGCCGAAGCCGTGATCTTGGTTTCACGATCGCGCAAAAACCGCGCCAGCCGCAGCTCCTTCACTGGGTCAATCAGCTCGATCAGTGCGGTGGATAGGGCATCGGTATTCCAGCCAGGGCGATCGCCGTCGCGGGTGACCAGGGGCAAGATGCGATCGCACAATTCCCCCAGCTGCTCCTGCCGGTAGCGTGTGGCCTCGCGAATGGAGATTTCTTTAGGGCGACTGCCCCACTGCCAGTCGTAGGGCGGCTGCCACTCCCGCAGGGGCCGCAGCCGATCCACTTGTGTCAGGGCAGTAATGGCAGGCAAATCGGGCACCTCCTCGCGCATGTCGTGCAGCAGGTCGGCATCCATTTGCAGGGCCGGATCGAGGGCAGGGGTGACCAGCAGCAGCAGGTCGGCCTCGCGGGCACAGTCGAGCAGCTGGTCGCGGTAGTCGGCCCTATTCACCTGCTCATAACCGGGCGAATCCCACAGAGTGAGGGTTTCGCCGCTATCGCCCTGCCAGCGATAGGTACTAATTTCGTCGGTGCTGGGCAGCACGTCGACCTCGGCCAAATCGGCGTCGAACAGCGTATTGATCACGCTGCTCTTGCCCGCCCCGGTGCGCCCCACCAGCAAAATGTTGACGGGCTTTTGGGCCACTTGCTCCACCGACTCCGCCTGGTCAAGAATCTCCCGCAGGGTTTGGGTCTGGGCCGTCGGTAAGGGTTTGGCCGGGCCTGGCATAGTGGGCAGTTCGCCGCCGTAGAGGGCCACCGATTGCCGATAGAGGTTCCGCAGGGTGGCCTCCCGCAGCAGGGCGTTTAGATTGCCTAGAAGCTGCTGGTTAGCCAGGTTATTGGTCGGCTCGCTCAAGGTGCGGGCAGCGGCGGCGGCGGGGTTGATTAACCACTGAGCCCAGTTCCAGGCCTGCCAGAGCTTGCGGGCCGATGGCTCGACCTGGCGGTAGACCTCGTAGCCCTGCACCGCCTGGCCCACGGTCACCTGGCCTAACACGGGGGTTAGGGTCTCAATCCAGCGATCGACATCGTCCACGGTGCCCCGCAGCAAGCCATAGGCATCGGGCAGGTAAATGTTGAGCAGCGGGTACTTCACGCCGGGATGGTAGGCCTGAGCTACCGCCGTCACCACCTCGCGACAGCGCTCCCAAAAGGGGTTCCAGTCTTCCCACACCGGCGGGTCTTGCTGGGCGGCGGTGAGAATCTCTTCCAGAGCGGCAGCGGCGGACTTGGCATTGGGAATACCGATCGGAGCTTCTGCCTCGGTCACCTCATCCAGCTCCTGCTGAGCCTGCTCCAGGGCCTCTTCCACCTGCTTAAATACAGGCTTGGTCCAGCGGGCCAGCAACCCTCGCCATAGCACTAGCATGAGAATGATGACGCCCCAGATCCAGTTCAGGCCCCAGGCATGAATTTGTACACCTGCTGCGGTCAGAATGAATCCCGCGATCGCCACCAAAGGCAGCGCCAGCACCGCCCACTGCCAGGGTTGAAGCCGCACCATGACTCATTCCTCTATGTCAACGCCTTTAGTGTAAGCAGGGTTGACTAGAACCTAGGGCACAGATAACCGAATATGAGCCGGGAGATTTTGGATTTTGGGTAGTGGATTTCGGCCACAACCCCAGTCTGCAACCGCACCATCCACCCATCCACCCATCAAGCAGGCTGTCCCAGCGGCACAGTCTCGGCACTGCGATCGCCCTCTGGCTGCTCTATTCGCTCCGCTACTGGCAAAGGCTTGCGGCCATAGCTCAGCTGGTTGAGCCAAAACACATCCTCTGTGCGTACCCGCTCAAACCCGGCGTAGCCCAGCCAGGCATCCACATTGCCCTGGCCGTAGTCGCGAATAAAGGGTTCTTCAAAAATGCTGCTGAGCCAGTCGCTGGCCCGTAAGGTGCGCTGGTTGCCATCGAGCACCAGCATTTGCCCACCGGGCGTCAGCAGCCGAAACGCTTCCGAGAGAATTGTTTTGGCCACTGCGGGGGGCGTTTCGTGGAACAGCAGCGTGGCGCACACCACATCAAACGAAGCCGCAGGCAGCCCCGTAGCCATAGCGTTGCCGTGGCGAAACGCCACGTCTAGATTAGCCTCTTGGGCCTTGTAGTCGGCCATCACCAGCATTTGAGGCGACAGGTCGAGGCCAATCACCTCCGATTGGGGAAAGCGCCGCTTTAGCATTAGCGTGGTGGTGCCCGTGCCGCAGCCCAGGTCTAAAATTCGTCGAGGCTCGCCGTTGGTAGCTTTGACCAGGCTCTCGCGCACCCAGGTTTCGCCGGGGGGCAACACGTATTGGGTAATGGGGTCATAGGTGAGGGCGGCATCGATATTTAGGTAGCCGTTCTCAATGCCGTGAAAGTTGCTGATTTTGTAATAGTTGGGGTACACCACCTGGGGGTTGGTGAACTGGGCCACCCCAGCCTCCCAGTCAATACTGTCGCGCAGCCGCAGCAGGGCGTCGCGATCGACTAAGTGCGAAAAGATCGGCGCTAAGAACTGCTCAAATAGGGTTTTAGACTGGGGTGCCATGAGGTAAATACCGACGCCGCGAAAACTCCCCTCAGCCTAGCAAGTTCATTTCTTGCTGGCCAGAAAAAAGTAGGATGATTCAGGTGTATTCGCACCGCACCATTCGCATTGCATGAACGGAGGGGCATGGCAGCTGAGCAATCCTTTGCGCTAGCGGGTTACAGCCTGCGGGTAGGCTCAACCCTCGATCGCGCCACCGTGGTCAAGTTCATGGAGCGCACCTACAGCGAGTTGAACCCCCAGCAGCCCATTGGCCACCTGGCCGCTACGGTCGATCGTTACCTGGGGCGAGAAACCCCGCTCTGGTGGGTAACGACGACAGCCAACCCTAGCGACAGCCCGGTTGCGGGCCTCTGGCTGGGGCAGGCTACCGACCAGCGCAGCGGGGTTTTGCATCCCTATGTGCTATTGCTGTATGTGGTCCCTGACCACCGACGGCGCGGTATTGCTATGGCGCTGCTAATGGTGGCCGAAACGTGGGCGCAGCAGCAGGGTCACAGACAGATTAGCCTTCAAGTGTTTAGCGACAACCAGGCGGCCCAGGCGCTCTACGCTAGCCTGGGCTATCAACCCGAAGCGATACTGATGAAAAAGGAATGGCCTACCTACGGCTAAATACGCTCTCTTTGCCAAAGTTTCTCTAGCGCTGATACCAGGCCGCTAGGGCCAGAGCTAGGGCATCGGCGGCGTCATCGGGGCGGGGGATGCGATCAAGACCCAGCTCGCGGGCCACCGCTTCCTGCACCTCAATCTTTTCTGCATTACCGTAGCCGGTCAGCGCCTGCTTTACCTGAGCCGGAGTAAACTCGACATAGGGTAGGTTGTGCTGAGCCAGTACTAGCATCACCACTCCCCGCGCCTGGGCCACCAAAATGGTATTAGCCATACGGTAGAAAAAGAATTTTTCTATCACTACCAGATCTGGCTTGTATTGCTCTAGCAGGCTGTTTAAATCGGTGTAGATGGTGCAGAGGCGATCGCCCACTGGTGTCTTAGCCGGGGTTTCGATCACGCCAAAATCGACCACCGATACGCCCTCTTGCATACCTGGGGCAGGGGCCGCCTCCGGCAATAACCCTTCAATGATCCCAAACCCCAGAATCGCCAGCCCTGGATCAAGGCCAAAAATGCGCTGACCCACGGCGATCGCTACCGAGCCCCCACTGGTTGGCGGCCATTGACCGCCGCCTCGTCGGGGTCGGCCAGGCCAAACACCTTGCAGAACACTTTTTCGACCTTGTAGCCCGAGTCAATGGTCTCTAGCGGATCCTTCCGCAGGCGGTGGCGCAGGCAGAGCACAATCACGCGCTGGATGTCGTTGAGAGTAACTTCGGTGCGGCCCTCGTAGGCGGCGATCGCCTTTGCGGCCCGGTTGGTGACAATATCGCCGCGCAGTCCGTCCACATCTAGTTCTGAGCACACCTCAGA
This sequence comes from Nodosilinea sp. LEGE 07298, assembly GCF_015207265.1. GTDB lineage: Bacteria > Cyanobacteriota > Cyanobacteriia > Phormidesmidales > Phormidesmidaceae > Nodosilinea. The sequence continues at coordinate 8,859 of NZ_JADEXE010000099.1, forward strand.
AATGCGCACCCGGTCGTCATAGTCGAGGGTGACCGAGGCTAGCCGCTGTTGGGCCTCGACTAGCTTGGCTTGGAGGGCTTCCTGCTCGGCCTGGTGCTGGGTTAGGTAAGCGGCGGGGTCTTGGTCAAATTCAGAGCGCTGCTCTACAATCTGCACCCGCAGCTCGGGGTCGCGCACGGTGCGAATTTCGGCATGCATACCAAAGCGATCGAGCAGCTGAGGCCGCAGTTCCCCCTCCTCGGGGTTACCGGAGCCCACCAGCACAAACTGAGCCGGGTGGCGAATGGAGATGCCCTCGCGCTCTACGGTGTTCCAGCCCGAGGCGGCGGAGTCGAGCAGCACATCGACCAGGTGGTCGTCGAGCAGGTTGACCTCGTCGACGTAGAGAATGCCGCGATTGGCCTTGGCCAGCAGGCCTGGTTCAAAGGCTTTCACGCCTTCAGACAGAGCTTTTTCAATGTCGATGGTGCCGCAGACCCGGTCTTCGGTAGCCCCCAGGGGCAGATCGACCATGGGCACTTTTTTGAGCGCTACGGGCAGGTCATCGGTGCCACGCTCGGCCCATACGTCACGATCTTGGGGCGAGCGGCTGAAGGGGTCGTCGGCTACGACCTCGATTTCGGGCAGTAGGTCGGCCAGGGCGCGAATGGTGGTGGATTTGCCGGTGCCGCGATCGCCCATGATCATCACCCCGCCAATTTTAGGGTCGATGACGTTCAGCAGTAGGGCCAGCTTCATGTCGTCCTGGCCAATCACGGCGGTGAAGGGAAATACCGCGCGGCGGGCGGGGGCAAAGGTGGCCGAAGGGGTCGCAACAGTAGAATTCACAGGCGTTTCAAAGATGACGGCAAAATTTTAGAGTAAATTCCATTGTGCCATAGTCCTTACCGTCCTTTGGCTGAACTGCTTGAAGAGGTAGATTCTAAAGGTAGGGGTTTGCTGAACACAGGTATGAATCAGAAATCCAACGTCTCTCGCAGGGGCAAATGACCGTTTTCCCCTACCCAGATTCATGCCTCAACTTAGCAAAGCCATGAAGGCAGAGGTTAACGGCGATCGCGCCATAGGGTCTCCTTGCCGTTGGGCTGAAAGTTTACAGGTTTAAATACTGTGATATGGCTTCGACTCCGCTCAGCCACCGACATCCGCTCTGATACGGCTTCGACTTCGCTCAGCTACCGATCTCCGCTCTGATATGGCTTCGACTCCGCTCAGCCACCGACATCCGCTCAGCTAATGATTTGGCGTGCGTTCCCCTTGGGCAAAGGGGAACGCACGCCAAATCAAAGCGCTAGGAGCTGATCCAGGGCGTCCAGCGCTTCACACTTGGGCGACGGGGGGGGCGATCGCCGGTCTGGAGCGGGCAGAGACGCGCCGTAGCGCTGGGGAGGGCTTTCGTGGGCGACAAAACTTTCGCCCATGTCGGCGGGGCGGCCGTAGAGATAGTCGTCGCAGTAGCGACGAAACACCGCTTCTACGGCGGCGCGAGCGTTCTTGAGGCCCCATTCGGCGGCGATGCGATCGGCTTTTTCGAGCACATCCTGGCTGAGGCGAACTTTGTTGTCCTGGCGGGTGCGGCGACTCGCCGTTGGAATGTTGTGGGCTACTTGGTGGTCATGCATAGTTGAGTATCACCGGTCATCAAAAACAAGCCGCGAACGTTGGCAAACTGAGGGTCGCCCATAACAGCGAATAGTTCGTGCCCCTGGAGGCGATCGGCGATTAGGTGGGAACCGCCGCCGGTTACTAAGAACCGGGTGACCCTGGGCATGTAGGGGGTGTATTGGGCCTTTACGGTTTGAAAAATGCCCTTAAACCACGGATCGAGATACTCGTCGAGCCAGTCGGCCCAGGCCAGGCCAGTATCGGCGTAAGCGTGGTCAAAGCGAAAGCCATCCATGACGATGCAGGGGTCGGCGCTGCTGCCCAGGTGGTCGGTAAGGCGGTGGTCGAAGCTGATGGCGGTGGCCAGTTCGTAGGTGCCGCCGCGATCCATGATGTTCTCGTCGATTACTTCGCCGTCGGCATCCACCAGCCGGGTGAGCCAGGTGCCGCCGCCAATATCGACCACAATGGTGTAGCCCTGGCCGGGGATGATGCCCTGGGCCTTGGCGTAGTGGTAAGCGCCCATGCCCTCGCGGCCGACCTCGACCGATTCCACATTGACGCGAAACTCTACGTCGTTGCGGACGAACTCGTGGACGCCGAGCAGCTGAGCCTGAATGTCCTCGCCATTGCGGGCCGGGTCGGGGGTAGACACGTGGAGATTGAGGCTGTAGTCGGCCACGTCGCCGGGCAGGGGCTCCAGGCAGGCGTAGAGGTGAAGCTTGGCCAGTTCTACTTTGTTTTCAATAACGGTTTGCTGCTGGCGGCGGTACTTGTACGCTTGGGCACCAAAGTGGTAGCGACGGCCATCGGGCAGCTCGATCAGAGGAGAAGCCTCGGAGAAGCTAACGGCATCGCGTCCCTGGGGCAGCTGGTAGCGCACCGAACGAATGGCCTTGGGATGTCCGCTGCCGGAAAAAAACTTGAGATCATAGTTGCCAGCATCGAGGGCGAGCACTGGGGTAGTGCTCGCCGTTTGAGTGCCGCGAGCCTTGGCCGAAGACCGGGTCGCACCAGCGGCGGAGCGGCTGCGGGGGGCGGTAGTCGTGGTCATAGGAAACTCTCGTGGGGTATCAGGACAGCGGGGCTATGGGTTACCGTCCTAGCGTGAACCAGGAGGACTATCGGGAACGGTTGTACCCATAAGTACGCATGAACCAATATTAATGCGCTTGTACTATTTTGGCAAGAGTGTGATTTGAGATTATCGAAGACCTGCAAGGCCTGGCACCTACCCATTCCCTAGAGCGATCGCGACGACCAGGTAGAGCTAAGCTATGTAGCTAGCGAAAACTACTGGCTGCCCCTGACCAAGTCTGATTTGGTAAGGGTTCCAGCTTGTCTTTAGGGCAAAGCCACCGATTCGGCCACAGCCGATGCCGCCGCACATTCCACCGTTAAGCTCAACTTATTGGGGTTATGCAAAAACGTTATCGTGTTGCAGGTCACATTCCGTCACAATCTTTCCTGATCCCCCTTGTCAAGCGGTACCCTCGGGCTCACACTGTAAATGTGAAACAGAATGGTGTAAAACAGGCCAGTTTGTGGGGCTTATCGAGGGAAACTTGTGAAATCAGTTCTGGCTATTATTCTCGGTGGCGGTGCTGGCACTCGCCTTTATCCATTAACTAAATTTCGGGCTAAGCCAGCGGTTTCGCTAGCGGGCAAATACCGTTTAATTGATATTCCCGTCAGTAACTGCATCAACTCAGACATTAACAAAATCTATGTGCTTACCCAGTTCAACTCCGCCTCGTTGAACCGGCACATTAGCCGCGCTTATCAATTTTCGCAGTTTACTGAAGGCTTTGTTGAGGTCCTAGCCGCTCAACAAACGCCTGATAGCCCCAGCTGGTTTCAGGGCACTGCCGATGCTGTGCGCAAATACCTCTGGATATTTGACTCCTGGAATGTAGAGGATTTTATAATTCTCTCCGGCGATCACCTCTACCGCATGGACTATAGCCTTTTTGTAGAGCGCCACCGGGCTACCAACGCCGACATTACGCTGTCGGTGGTGCCGATTGGCTATAAACAAGCCTCTGACTTTGGCCTGATGAAGGTCGACGGCACCGGGCGCGTGGTCGATTTTAGCGAAAAGCCCAAGGGCGACGCCCTAGAACAGATGAAGGTTGACACCACCTCCCTGGGGCTGAGCCCCGAACAGGCGGTTGAAAAGCCCTTTATTGCTTCGATGGGCATTTACGTGTTCAAAAAGCAAGTCTTGATCGATCTGCTGCGTAAAAACCTCGACCAAACCGACTTCGGCAAAGAGATTATCCCGGCCTCGTCGTCTGATTACAACGTGCAGGCCTACCTGTTCGACGGCTACTGGGAAGACATTGGTACCATTGAAGCCTTTTACGAATCTAACCTGGCGCTGACCCAGCAACCCCATCCCGACTTCAGCTTCTACCATGAAGACGCGCCCATCTACACCCGTGCCCGCTACCTGCCGCCCAACAAGCTGCAAGACTGCCACATTACACAGTCGAGCATTACCGAGGGCTGCATTCTCAAGAACTGCCGCGTACACCATTCGGTGGTTGGCCTGCGCCAGCGCATCAACGCCGATTGCGTGATCGAAGACTCGCTGCTGATGGGGGCCGACTATTACGAGCCGCTCTCCGAGAGCAGCCAGCACCTGACTCGGGGCAAAATTCCCATGGGCATTGGCGAAGGCTCGGTGATTCGCCGCGCCATTATCGACAAAAACGCTCGCGTTGGCCGCAACGTGCAGATCGTCAACAAAGAGGATGTGCAGGAGGCCGAGCGCGAAGATCTGGGTTTCTACATTCGCAGCGGCATTGTTGTCGTGCTGAAGAATGCGGTAATTCCCGACGGCATGATCATCTAGCACCGAGTATTTGGTGACGCCTGAGCAGATCCCTGTGCCCCTGTTGATGCTGGTGGGTATTCCCGGCAGCGGTAAATCAACCTGGGCCAGGGATTTTGTCTTGGCCCACCCTCGCTACCAAATTGTCTCGACCGACAACCTGCGCGCCGAACTCTACGGCGACGAAGTTGTGCAGGGCGACTGGCGACAGATCTGGCGCAGGGTAATAGCCCAGTGGCAGCAGGGTGTTGCGGCCATCCAACAAGGAGAGCTGGATGGAGTGATCTATGATGCGACCAATGCGCGGCGACGGAACCGGCGAGAGGCGATCGCCGCCGCCCGCCAAACTGGCTTTACCGTCATTACCCTGGGCTGGTTTGATGTGCCTTTGAGCATGGCGCTAGAGCACAATCGGGGGCGATCGCGCCAGGTTCCCCTAGACATTATTGCTACTATGCATCGCCAGCTCCAGGGCGCACCGCCATCGGTAGCCGAAGGGGTAGAGCAGGTTCTGATTTTGCCGTCAAATTTGTATCCTAAATCACTCTTTTCATCCTCTGACCCGCTACGCTAATGCCTGGGGAATGCGGAGTGGCCAGGGTTTTTCGCTCCGGCGTCCGCACTACTTCAAGACTTTACTGGTTTTGCTATGAACGCTCGCGCCGTCGCCGCCGCTGGTCTTTGTTTGCTGCTGTTTACCGGGTGCCGTCCGGCCCAAAACCCGCCCCAAACCGCGACCGGGACTGGAACCGAGACCGCCGCCGCCAGCGACGACACGTTGCGCCTGCTCTACTGGCAAGCCCCCACCATTCTCAACCCCCACTTTTCGAGTGGCTTCAAAGATGCCGAGGCCAGCCGCATTACCCTAGAGCCCCTGGCCAGCTTCGATGCCGACGGCAACATGGTGCTGTTTTTAGCTGCTGAAGAACCCAGCCTCGACAATGGTGGCGTCGCTGCCGACGGTACCTCCGTCACCTGGAAACTCAAGGAGGGCATTACCTGGTCAGACGGCACCCCTTTCACCGCCGAGGATGTGGCCTTTACCTACGAGTTCATCGTTAATCCCGACGTGGCTACCGTCAACGCTGGTACCTACGAGCTGGTGGAAAGCGTAGAGGCCGTGGACGATACCACTGTCCTAATCACTTTCAAGGAGCCCAACCCGGCTTGGTATTTGGTCTTCACCGGCACCGAGGGCATGGTATTGCCCAGACATATTTTTGCAGATTACAACGGTCCCAATGGCCGCGAAGCTCCTGGCAATACCATGCCAGTAGGCACCGGCCCTTACCGGGTGACCAGCTTTACCCCTGGCGACGTAATTGTCTACGAGGCTAACCCCAACTACCGCGACGCCGACCAGCTCGCCTTTAGTCGGGTCGAACTCAAGGGCGGTGGCGATGCTACTTCGGCGGCGCGAGCGGTGCTGCAAACGGGCGATGTCGACTACGCCAACAACCTTCAGGTCGAGGCGGCCATTCTCGAACAGCTAGAGGCGGCTGGGCAGGGGCAATTGGTCACTAACTTTGGCTCGCTGGTCGAGCGGATTATCTTTAACTTCACCGACCCCAACCAGGCCACCGCCGACGGTGAAACCTCCAGCGTAGAGTTTCCTCACCCCTTCTTTAGCGATCGCCTGGTGCGCCAAGCGGTCAATCTGGCCATCGATCGCGACACCATTGCCACCCAGCTCTACGGCCCCACCGGGCAGCCCACGACCAACTTTTTAGTGGCACCCGGCCCCTTTGCCTCCGAAAACACCAGCTACGACTACGACCCCGAAGCTGCCGAAGCACTGCTCGATGCCGCAGGCTGGACTGACAGCAACAACAACGGCACCCGCGACAAAGACGGCCAAGAAATGCAGGTCGTCTTTCAAACCTCGGTCAACCCCGTGCGCCAGAAAACCCAGGAGATCGTCAAACAATCCCTGGAGCAGGTCGGCATTGGGGTAGAGCTGAAAAGCATTGATGCCAGCGTGTACTTTTCCGGCGACCCGGCCAGCCGCGAAACCCTGGAGCGCTTTTCAGCCGATCTGCAAATGTTTGCCACCGGTAACACCAACCCCGACCCCGGTGCTTACATTCAGACCTATACCTGCGACGAAATAGCTCAAAAGGCCAACAACTGGTCTGGCAGCAACTACGCCCGCCACTGCAACCCCGAGTTTGACGCCCTCTGGCAGCAGGCCGCCGCCACCCTAGACCCCGAAGACCGGCAAGACCTCTTCATTCAAATGAACGATCTGCTGATCAATGAAGCGGCGGTCATGCCTATCGTGCACCGCGCCGATGTCTCGGGCGTCAGCAACCGCCTCACCGGCATCGACCTCACCCCCTGGGACCTCAGCACCTGGAACATCGCCGACTGGAGCCGCCCCTAACCCTGCCTCCCTTCGACTCCGCTCAGGGACCGACTCATCCACCCCCTTCGACTCCGCTCAGGGACCGACTCATCCACCCCCTTCGACTTCGCTCAGGGACCGACCCATCCACCCATCCACGCTCATGCCCGAAATTCGCTTTCAAATCCAGTGGCCTGACGGCAGTCAAGACACCTGCTACTCTCCCTCCTTAGTGGTCAAGGACTACTTCGCCCCGGCTACCACCTATCCTCTGATCGACTTTGTGGCGCGATCGCGCACTGCTCTGACTATCGCCAGCGATCGCGTGCAGGCTAAGTACGGCATGCCCTGCGGTCTAGCTCTGGGGCAGCTGCGCCAGATTGAAGCCACTGCCAGCCGTTATGAGCACCTGCCTACCCCAACAGTGACCGTGCTCCAGTTTTTGGAGTAGCAAAGGCCTATCAATTCAATTGAGGCAGCTGGGGGTTTTGGCTGGGCAAGTTTGGCATAACGGGTGCCCGGAAAAAAAATCAAAAAATTGTGGTTAACTGTTTGACAAAAGCCCCCCCAGGGCGCAATATAGAGATCGCCCAACGCAAGGGCCTGTAGTTCAATTGGTTAGAGCACCGCCCTGTCACGGCGGAAGTTGCGGGTTCGAATCCCGTCAGGCCCGTCATTCCTTGTGTAATAAAAAAGTACTGCGGTGTGAATATGCGTTCACACCGCAGTACTTTTTAAGCCGGGGCAGGGCGGTCATTTCAGAGCCGGAGGGTTAGACTAATGAAAAGCCTATCCGGTATCTGAGGATACTAGCCCTGGGTATAGTCTCGCCGAGTTAAACCGTCTATGTCCCCACGTTTTTCTGGTCAGCAAAAGTCCCTGCGTCCGCGTGCTGGTGCCGCCGCCACTGGACTGGTCACTATCGGTTGGGTCTTGCTGCAAAGCCTGATGCCGCTGCCCCCTGCCCTGGCCCAAGTCGAGACTGAGACTGAAGGGCTCTCCTACGGACAGTTTTTAGAAAAAATCGAGCAGGGCGAAGTTGAGCAGGTTGACCTAGACGAAACGCGGGGCATTGCCTACGTGACTCTGGATGGCGATGCTGCAGACGCCGAACCCCAGCAGGTAGCCCTGTTTGCCGGGGAGCGCAACGCTGAGCTGATTCGCCGCCTACGGGCCAACGATGTCGATGTCGAAATTCGCGATTCGTCTGGCAGTGGGGCGCTGGCCTGGTTGGCGACGAACTCGCTGCTGGCGCTAATTTTGATCTTTGGTCTACTCATGCTGCTGCGGCGATCGGCATCGGGGGCAGGCAACGCCATGAGCTTCGGCAAGTCGAAGGCTCGCTTTCAGATGGAAGCGAAGACCGGCGTGGTGTTTGACGATGTCGCGGGCATTGAAGAGGCCAAGGAAGAGCTACAAGAGGTCGTCACCTTCCTAAAAAGCCCAGAAAAATTTACCGCCATTGGCGCGCGCATTCCTAAAGGTGTGCTGCTGATTGGCCAGCCCGGTACAGGTAAAACGCTGCTCGCTAAGGCGATCGCGGGTGAGGCCAGCGTTCCCTTCTTCAGTATTTCGGGCTCAGAGTTTGTCGAAATGTTTGTCGGTGTAGGCGCGTCGCGGGTGCGCGACCTGTTCCGCAAGGCCAAAGAAAACGCCCCCTGCATTGTCTTTATCGACGAAATAGACGCCGTCGGTCGCCAGCGGGGCGCAGGTATTGGCGGCGGCAACGACGAGCGCGAGCAAACGCTCAACCAGCTGCTCACCGAGATGGATGGCTTTGAGGGCAACAGCGGCATTATTGTGATTGCGGCCACTAACCGGGTCGATGTGCTCGATCTAGCCCTGCTGCGGCCGGGCCGGTTTGACCGCCAGGTGGTGGTCGATTTGCCCACCTACAAGGGGCGGCTGTCGATTTTAGAAGTCCACGCTCGCAACAAAAAGATTGAGCCCGAGGTTTCTCTAGCCGCTGTGGCGCGGCGCACCCCTGGTTTCTCGGGGGCAGAGCTGGCTAACCTGCTGAATGAGGCTGCCATTCTCACGGCCCGCCGCCGCAAAGACTCGATGGGCATGGTCGAAATTGAAGATGCGATCGATCGCATTACCATTGGCCTCAGCCTCACCCCGCTGCTCGACAGCAGCCGCAAGCGCATGACCGCTTACCACGAGGTTGGTCACGCCCTGCTCACCACTCTGCTGACCCACTCCGACGAGCTAAATAAGGTCACAATTATTCCGCGATCGGGCGGGGTAGAAGGGTTTACCCAGTCGCTGCCCAACGAAGACATTATTGACAGCGGTCTCTACACCCGCAACTGGCTGATCGATCGCATTACCGTTGCGCTAGGGGGCCTGGCCGCCGAGGCCGAAGTCTTTGGCGACGACGAAACCACCACCGGGGCTAGCGGCGACATTCAGCAGGTCAGCAACCTGGCTCGCCAGATGGTAACCCTCTACGGCATGTCTGAGCTTGGCCCTGTGGCCCTAGAGAGCATGGATAACCAGGTGTTTTTAGGCCGCAACCTGATGCCCCGCAACGAGGTCTCAGAAGAAATGGCCAGCAAAATCGATGCCCAGGTGCGCAGCATTGCTCTGAAGGGCCTCGATCGCGCCCGCGCCCTGCTGCGAGAACATCGCGTTTTGATGGATCACCTGGTGGATGTACTGCTAGAGCGCGAAACCGTTGATGGCGAAGAGTTTCGTCAGATCGTCAGCCAGTACACTCAAATTCCTGAAAAGTTTCTGGTCAAGACTGGCTCACCGGCCTAGGGCATCTAAACCTACTGCTCTAATGCCGCTGGCAAGGGAGTAGCGCGGTAAACTAGGAGGGTTTTCTCCTGGAGCTGGCTACCCCGGCCAGCGGTATTTGGTATGACCCTTGCGATCGCAGACTTGATCTCCAAACTCGAAGCCTGGGCCGATCCAGCCTGGCAGGAAAGCTGGGACAACTGCGGCTGGCAGGTGCAGCCCGGTATACTTGATCAGCCTGCTCAGGTTCTGGTCTGCCTCACGCCCACTCTGGCGGTAATGGCCGAAGCCCTCAAGCTGCGTGGGCAGGGTGTTGGCGTCAACCTAATTTTGGCTCACCACCCGCTGATTTTTAGCTCGCTTAAGGCCGTCACCCAGGGCGACCCAGTGGGGGATATGGTGCAGCAGGCGATCGCCCACGGCATCGGTATCTACACCGCCCACACCAACTTTGACCAGGTGCACGACGGCACCGCCGACCTGCTGGCCCAGCTGCTGCACCTGCAACATTCAGAACCCGTGGTGCCCACTCAGCCCAGCATTGGCTACGGGCGCGTAGGCGATCTCAGCCCTGCCCTCAGTCTGCGGGGGCTGCTGGATTTGATTCAGGCCAAGCTCTCGCCACCGCGCCTGATCTATTCCCCCGCCGCTGATTTGGAGCAAACCATCAGCCGGGTGGCGGTGCTGGGCGGCAGCGGTGCTAGCTTTATGGGGGCGGTAGCCAAGACTGGGGCACAGGCGTACCTGACCTCTGACTGCAAGTTTCACCAGTTTCAGGAAGGGCGCGATCGCAATCTTGTCCTCATTGACGCGGGTCACTACGCCACCGAACGCCCCGCCTGCGCTCGCCTGACCGAGATTGTGCAGCAGTGGGGTGCTCCCTGGGCACAGCTTAGCCAACAGGACGAAGACTTTCGCCAATTTTGGGGTAACTAAGCGTTCTCCCGCTTAGCCAGCATTGCCACAGCTTTCTCTACGGCCATGAGCGCCTGCTGTACCTCGTCAGCACTAACATTTAGCGGCGGCACAAAGCGCACCACTTGTGGTCCGGCGGGCACTAGCAGCAGCCCTTCGTCCATCGCAGCTTTGACAATATCCACCGACTTAATGGTGGAATTGGGCTGCAGCACCAGGCCGTTGATGAGCCCCCAACCACGCACCTGATCTAGCAGGGCGGGGTACTGCTGCACCAGCTGCTGCAGGCCAAACCGCAGCTGTTCGCCGCGCAGCTTTACATTGCCCAGCAGGTTTTCAGACTCCAGGGTTTCGCATACCGTAAGGCCTACCTTGCAGGCGAAGGGGTTGCCGCCAAAGGTGCTAGCGTGGTCGCCCGGCTCGAATATTGCGCAAGAGGCCTTGCACAGCAGCGCCCCAATCGGAATGCCGCCCCCCAGCCCCTTGGCCGAGGTGAAAATATCGGGTTCAATACCCAAATTCTCGAACCCCCAGAGGGTGCCGGTACGACCCACGCCCACCTGCACCTCGTCGAGAATCAGCAGAATACCCTTTTCGTCGCAGAGCTGGCGAATGCGCTGGAAGTAGGCGGCCTCGCCGGGGCACACTCCCCCCTCGCCCTGGAGGGCTTCGAGCATGATGGCGGCAACCTGAGGGGTCTCGGCATCGAGTTCTGCAACTAATGCCTCTAGGGCCGCAATGTCGTTATAGGGTACGTAGGCAAACCCCGGCATCAGCGGGTCAAAGTTCTTTTGGTACTTGGGCTGGCCGGTGGCGGTGACGGTGGCTAAGGTGCGCCCATGGAAGCTGGCCTGGGCGGTGATAATCAGTGGATTGTTGATGCCCCGCTGGGTGTGGGCGTACTTGCGGGCCAGCTTGATCGCCCCCTCGTTGGCCTCGGCTCCAGAGTTGCAGAAAAAGACGCGATCGCAGCAGGAATGCTCAACCAGCCAGTGGGCTAATGCCCCCTGTTCTGGGATGTAGTAGAGGTTGGAAACGTGGTGCAGGGTTTGAATCTGCTTGCTCACGGCCTCAACCATCGCCGGGTGGGCATGACCCAGGGTGCAGGTAGCAATACCCGCCACAAAGTCGAGGTAGCGACGGCCCTGGTCGTCCCACACAAAACTGCCTCGGCCCTTGGTTAGCGCCAGGGGGAAGCGCCCGTAGGTAGTCATCACGTCGGCATCAAACTGGGCCGGTGAGAAGGCGGCGCTGCCGTTGGTCGCAACGTTGAACGACTTGAGGGAGTTTTGGACGAGGGTTTTGAGGATCACGGTGGGGG
>NZ_JADEXE010000009.1 GCF_015207265.1 Nodosilinea sp. LEGE 07298
ATACCTTCAGTGTCTTTTCTTATTAGCTTAAATTGGATCCGGTCTCAGTGATGACTCAAGGGGCAGGGAGAACACCTCTCCCGCCTATCTAGCTGTCGTCACCCGCCACGTTCAGTGTCGTCTAATATACGACGAATGCTAGATGCCGTTGTTGTGCAACATGATTCTGTTGTCGCTCTCGGAACTATGTTACTTGGCAAGTTCTCAGGCCAACTGCTAATGAACTTTCAGCAGCGGCGACAACCCAAATACGGCCCTCGTGGCCCGGTTGCTGTCTTTGTTGATAATCCCAATATCCTTGGTGGGGCCTACGAACACAACGTCAGAATCTTTTACGATCAAATACTGCAAGAACTCAAGAAGCAGGCAGAGCATGTGACGGAAGCACGGTTCTATAGCAGAGTTCGTGGGTTGGGATTAAGCCACACACAGTTTCTTGAATCTATCAAGGCGGCTGGGTATTCCATTTGTGAGCCATTGGCAGGACGCCCCAAACAGGGTAAGCAGCACCCTGACATCGACTGCTTGCTGCTGACCGACCTTCTAGCCCATCCAGAGCGCTTTGACACCTGTGTGGTGCTAAGCGGTGACCTCGACTATCTCCACGCCTTTAAGCACCTCAGATCGCTCGGCAAGCGGGTGGAGGTCTGGGCATTCCCCAGCAACACATCTCAGGAAATTCAGGACGAGGTAGACGCCTTTGTTGACCTTCGTATGCTTCCTGGCGTTTGTAAGCCCCGTCAATAAAGAGTTCGGGAGCTATAAGCGTAATTCGATCGCGGGGGAGCGTGTTCTGCTCCTGTAGCTCCCCCGCTTTGTCTGTTTTTGGACCAAACACAGATAGAAAAAGGATACGGACATGACTTCAAGTACAAAAGTCACCCTAGCGGACATATTCCCACCGAGAAAGTTTCTGTTGGAAGAGCTATCACGTAACCGTGAAGGTGGACGCATTGTTTACAAGGTGACCGACAAAGTCACCAAGGAATCTGTAGTGGTGAAGCAATATCGTTTTGCCGGTGCTGATGACTGGACAGCCTATGAGCATCATGATCGCGAACTTCGAGTTATTAAGGCGTTTGATCATCCTTCTATTCCAAAGCTAATTAAAACCTATGAAACTGATGATGGCTTTTTACTAGTACAGGAGTATAAAAATGCCCCCTCGCTTGCGGAACTCATGTCGCAGAAAGAATTTAGCGCCACAGAGATTAAGGCGTTCTTGGCAGCAATGCTTCTGGTACTTAGCTACGTGCATGAAAAGGGACATATCTGTCACGGCGATATTCAACCGGGAAACATCCTTTTAGATCTTGATAATGGCATTTCGGTGTACCTGGTGGACTTTGGTCTCTCCCGGTCAGATGGTGGTTCAGTAATATTGAGTGAAATCCTCGGTGGCACCCTAGGCTTCACGGCCCCTGACCAAGTGCTCAACCGGAAGGCTGAACCTCATGGTGACATCTATGGATTAGCAGTTTGTCTCATCTGCATGATCACGAAAACAGAGCCTGCCAATGTCTATAAGCTCCGAGACGAAATGACATTCCGCTATAACTTCCGTGGAGTAATTAAGGTGCAGATGCCGGAATATGTCCTTAAGTGGATGGAGCGGTGTGTGTCGCCCAACTCAAAGGAACGATTCCAGTCTGCACGGTTGGCGCATGAGGCAATGAAGCTTGCTCAGGGGAGGAGCAAGGGCCGACGCACCACGCAATGGGGAGCTGGACTAGCATTATCGATCACCTTAGGTGGCCTCTACTTATGGTCTGCCGAAGCAAATGAGGCACTTGCCGTGCAGCCACAAATGACAGTGGCCGTTAAGGCAGCGAGTAAGGCCGAAATCGTGTTCAAGCAAGCTGATTTGTTTGTTGAAGCACGTCGCCAGGAGGCCGCAATAGCTTTTCAACAAGAGGAAGAGCGGAAAAAGGTCGCTCGGCAGCAAGAGGAAGCGCGGAGAGAGGCCGCTCGGCAGCAGGCTATCTTCAACCAACGTAGAGAGAATACAAGACGGCTTCTAGAGACGCGCTCATGCGTCGGTTGCGATTTAGTTGGTGTCGATTTATCACGTATTGACCTTGAAGGAGCTGATCTCCGAGAAGCAAATTTGACGGATGCAGTCATGGAGGCATCAAAGCTCGCTAGGGCCTCGTTGGCTGGAGCAGTTCTCGATAATGCAGACTTCAGTAGTGCAAATATCTCAGGTGCAAACTTCACAGACGCACAACTGACGAGCGCACAGCTCGATCTTGTAAATGGTGTAGGAGCAAACTTTCGTGGAGCGATTCTGAAGAATGCAAATCTTGGTGGTGCCATTTTGCATGAGAGCGATTTTACTGGAGCGGATCTTTCAAACAGTAATCTGACCAATACAAAATTCCACAATGCAAATTTAGAAATGGCTAATTTAGATGGTACTTTACGTCTATTCACCTCATTTAGAGATGCCCGTTTGCCTAATGGATTTGAACGTTAGTCCAGTTTGATGGTTTGAAGAAGGGCGGCAATGTGTACTTGGCCGCATAGATAGGTGATGTGTCCCTCAATGATTAACTAAGGAGGCTTTAGTGAATCCTCTGCAACAGCTTAGCAACCTCGTTTCTCTCATGGTCTCGCTGCTGGTAATTGTTTGGTTTGGTGCAGCCTGCTTTAAAGCAGGATGGTATGCCCATGATCAACCAGTACTTAATCCAATTTTTTCAAAGCTACTTTCAGTAGACCAAAAGGAAGAGTAGTAACCCGTCCGCTTAGCATAATAAAACGGCAGTAAGCGTGTGGGGTAAGAACACATCGACCGGATGGTTGATGGAAACCTCTACCCCACAAACCCTTATTAACCCACTTACCGCAAACCGTCATGACTCCAACATCTTCGACAGATGCGAATCAAAATCCGGACAAGTTACCAGAAAAAATAATAGCCGAGATTCTTACTCTTCAGGTTGAAGAGGTGCAGCACTTAAAGCACGAAATTGAGGCGCTCAAAGTAGCTCACTACGTTGCTATGGAACTAATACTCATCCACGGGAGCGGTCTCTCCCCTGAAGAAGCTCATGAAGCCATGGAGGAGCTTTTTGCGAGAGGAGGTGCTGGATGATTGCCTCGCAACGAGTCATTCATATAGGTAGTTCGCACGCCCAGTACTTTGATAAGGATAGTGCTGTGTACTACGTCCCTCCATCCTCTGGTGAGGAGGATGGGAACGAAGCGTCACTTGGTCACTTCGATGGGGAGGGCGCTCGTACCCTAGGGCTTTTGGGAGAGCCTATCCGTGAGAACGATCATCGAGTCGCTGCACTGTTTCAAGGGCTTCATCCAGAGACATATGCGCCGATGCGCAAGGGACTTACCGAGCGCATCTATGATGGCAAGCCGCGTAAAGCCGTTGTCGCAAATGACATCGTAGTTTCGGCTTCATCGGAAGTCACAGGCCTGTTTGCTGCCGATGGCCGCAAAAATAGTACAAAATTACTATCCTCTGTTGAGGCTGCGGCAAAAGACACGCGCTCGTTCATTGAAAAGAAGTATTGCTTCACTCGAACCGGTGCAGGGGGAAATGTACGTACACCAGCAAAACCTATATGGGCGTGCTTTACCCACATAGAAGACCGCGCCGGGATGCCCCAGCTCCATGTCCACAACGTTCTTTTTACTAGTGTCATTCGGCCAGATGGGAAGGGTGGAGCGCTTGATTTAGGGCCGCTTCTTAAGCGTGAGACCATTTTTGAGATAGGGCAGGTGTTTCGAGATTCGCTGCGTGGTCATTTGACCAGGGAGTTTGAGTCGTCATACCTCCAGTTTCCGAATGTCCCTATCAAGAATGGGCGGAGCTTTACGATTCTGGGGTATGGCGGTGAGCAGATTCCCCAGGGGCTCCTTGATCGGTATAGCCCTCGGAGTAAAGCAATTCGAGAAGCGCTCCGTAATGTGCCAAAGCCAATACCAGAGGAGGTGCAGGCGGCGGTTCTTAGGACACGGCCTAAGAAACCGCCTGTAGAGGCACTTCCACTCCGTCAGCAAGGGTGGCGACGGATCGCGCAGGAGGAGTTTGGATTTTCAACTGAATCATTCCTAGGGCGATCACGCTCTCAGTACATAAAGGAGGCTACTGACCAGGCAGTGTTTGCGGTCTTACGAGATCGCTTAAAGGAAAGACAACAACCGCCGCTGCAACCTTCAACCTTTCCGTCTTGGCAGACAGAGGCGTCAAAACAGGCAGCGGCTATTAACCGTCGGGTTGGTGCGCTAACGAGAGATCGTCGAAGGAGTGCTTCGGTACCAAGCGGTAAGGTGTCGGCCCCAAAAAGGGATATTCGGGCTCTTACTCGAACTCTTTTGGGGCGGCATAACCCTCAGGGAAAGAACCGGCCTCGGTATTCATTTGAAGGGGCGCTCAGTGATGCGCGTGCAGATAGCCATAAGCGAGCACAGCGGCTACGAACCAAACTTCGCTTTCTCTACTACACCTCCCAGATCGATCATGCGACCTATCAGAAGTACACCCGTCCGCCAAAAAAACAGACACGGCTTTCAATCGAGGCAAAGTACTGGACCGGGCAGATAAGCCAGAGTCAGCGGCTGTTTCTGCATTCCCATAGTGGCCATGGGGCTCCACGGTACGGAGTTCCTAAAAGCCGACTCGCCATCAATTTTTCCTACGCGACAGGGCGGATTACTCGCGCCCAACAGCTGGTTCTACTTAAGGAGAACCGGCACATCAAACCAAATTCACCAGAAATACGAGTGCGTCAGTTTCGTCCCTTTGGGCGCGGCCACACTCGCTAGCTAGCTTGCCTATTAGTTAGTTCCCAGCTTCTTCTAAGGACATTCTTGCTATGACACAGATCATTCGACTGATTAGCGGAACGATCAATGCCACTGAAACTATCATCACCCGTCTCCTAAAAGAGGTGCTATCGCGAACGCATAAGCCCCTTGCAATAGCTGGTGGGGCGTTGGTGGGTTATCTCTGGGGGCCAGAGCTTGCACCACTGATTGAGCGATACACCGAACAACTCCTTCTTAGTTCCATACAGCTTGTTTGGTGGGAGAGGGGGCTCCGCTGGATATGCCTTTTTGTGGGTGGAGCGTCTGGGGGGATGGCCGTCGTATATCACAAAGAACTCTACAACCTTCGACGAGAGCACTTTAAACGTCTCGGCAAGTACTACGAGATTACGCGCCCAACGGGGAATTGGTTGACCGACCTAGTATGGTCATACACCGCAGGAGTGGTGATTATGTGTGGCTCATTTGCCATTGGCTTCACCGTGTGGCCGATCCTTCCTTTTCTCCTATCAACAAACTGGCTCGTGGTAGGAGCACTCTTCATTCTTTTTACAGCATTTGTTGGCCCAGCTGGGATGGGTTCAAAGAAGCTTTTGATGGAGATGTTTCGACCCCATCGACTAAAGCGCGAGGTCGCTGAAGCAGCCCAGATGATTCCAATGCTTGAAGAGAAACTAGCGCGTAATCGTGCTGAGCAGGCTAACCGACAAAATACAAGCCACAAGGAGATTGAAAACAATGACTGGTAAATTCTTTCAACCTACTCCTGATGAATTACATTCGCGCCACATTCGAGAAGAACGTCAAGGTGGCAAACAGGATACATCGCTGACAGAGAGAGGCTATGTCTATTCACGCCGAGATGGGCCTCCTATCTCGTTTTTAGGCCACAAAGTTGGTCTCGACAAAATGGGTCACACAGCTGTTATCGGAGCAAGTGGCGCAGGGAAAAATCTCTCAATGGGTCCCACGTTTCGATCAATCGCTGAGGCTGTGCACCGTGATCCAACCCGCCGGATGCTCATTATTGAGACGAAGGAAGATGCAGTGAGTTGGCTTAAGGGCATGGGGATCCCGTACGAGCTTATTACCTTCACGTACCGCGAAGGGAAGGCATGGAATATCGGGCGCGACTTTGGCTCTAACCACCTGATTGCTCAGTTAAACTACTCACTTTTCCCTGAAATGGATGGTAATAACGCATTTTTTAGAAATGCTGGTCGGGCGCTTAATATTGCTGGGACTTCATCGATTCATAAGGTGACAAATGGCGAGTGGGGGATTGATGACCTGGTGAATCTAGGTTTTTCTGATCTTGAAACCATGAAAAGTGTGCTTGGAAAAAGCGAGCTTGGACAACGAGTGCTCAACACCTTTTTTGATAGTGGTGAAGATGAGGAGAGCCTCTATAAGGTGCGTACCGAAGTTGCTTCGCGCTTGTGGCCAATGCTTGTCCCGGCAGCAAAGTACCAGGTCTCTGAGAGTCTAAGCCTTACTGACTTTTGGGCGGGGCGCACGAAGGCCCGAATACTTGTAGTTAAGGTCAACCCTGAGAAGCACGACATCGAACGGCCAATAGTCCAAGCGCTTCTTCAGCGCTCACTTGAAATTGTTATGTCTTACCCAGACACCTTGCGGAAGGACAAGATTATTTGGGTTGATGATTTTAACTTCTACCGTGGGATTCCCAAGTTTATTGAGGCTTCAGAGATTGTCAGAGCAAAGGGTGGGCTACTTATTACCCTGTTTCAGTCAATAGAGGCTCTCCGTGCCAAAGATTCTTACGGCGATAAGGCAGACGCCGTGCTTGCTAACTTTCGGTGGAAAGTCTTCTTAGGTACCTCTTCAGCGGTGACAGCCCAGTGGAATGCCAGCCTCTTTGGCCGCAGCGTTGTGCGTGAAGCAGACCTCGGGTCCAATTATGGGAAAGGGGGTGCAACAAGCAGGATGGGTGAGCGGCGGACGGTTGAAAACATCGTGCAGGATGGAAAGTTTCTTGATATGGAGCCTCCGTCACCGAGCAGAGGTGTGACCTGCTACGTTCACACTCCGCTATGGGGGCCAGAGGTAGAGAAGCGTATTCCGTGGCAGCAAATCATCGAACGGCATCCTCTAAAGGGGCCGGTGTCTTTCACTGCGCTCGCGCACGATCTAGAGATTCCTGCGTTGTGGGACGCCGATAGGCTGCACCTCATGACGACGGGAGAGCCAAAGGAGAAAGAACCGAAATCTTCTGATTCAACTGTTGAACCCAGCTCGTTTGATGCCCACATGCAGTCTGTGGATGAGGAGATTCGGCGTATTGTGTTTGACCTAACGCTTGAGGCAATTCGTCAGATATTCCCTAACCTGTTTGACGATTAAAACATTTGATTTTTCACTACCCTTTTATCTCTTGGTGATTCAAAGATGAGCTACGACTTTGATCCAAATAGCGAGTACAAGAAGACCGACATCGAGGCCCTGACCGGCCTTTCAGCAAATACAGTTTCAGAGAGTCTCAAAACTGCTGGACTCTCTACCAGTAGGCGAATCTATAGCGGCGCAGAGCTTCTTGAGAGGTTTGTGCCGGTGCGACAGATGCTTGAAGCCGGTCGAACCCATGAAGAGATTCGCGAGGCGTTTGAGATGAGGCAAGCAGGCTCATCAAGCGATGGAGTAGGGCGACCTCGGCAAGGTGGAGCTTACCACCGGTCACAAGCCCCATCGTCGTCATCGTCATCGATTGGAGCAAACGAGGCGGTAAGTGGCGAAATGGGCTCTTTTGAAGATGAGATCAATGCCGCGATAAAGGAGTCCATTGAGAGCGTAGTACATGCAGCTACGCAAGACATCGTGAAGTACATCCCGGCGATGGTTGCGGCGTCGCTCGCAGAAGCGGCCCAGTCGGGAAAGATTCGAGACGCCTTTCACAGCACGTTGCGTGAGTATTTTGCGCAGCGACGAAGTGCTGAGTTTGCGCTTGATGCGGTTGAAACTAAGGCCTTTCCCATTACTGAAGACGGTAGTGATGAAGAGGGCGATCGCGTCGAAGAAGGCCAAGACGACGAAAACGAAAACGATGGCGACGTGTGGGCTAATCAGGAGTAGCGCCTAAAGCCCTGTGTCCCCTGCCCATTGATTTATCCAACTAGTAGGGAGTTTCTCTCCCAAGGAGTCCTGCTATGTCACAGAACAACTCGAATGCTACCAATGGTGCGTCTAATGGACGCGGGCCAGCAAGTTACGCAAGCTTAAGTTCTGCTACCAGCAGCGTCTACAGTCAGCCAACTCTCAAGGAAAAAGATCTCGATGCGTTACTGAGTAACCCTGAAGACCTGCTTGAGTGGGCACTGCACGATCCGAGCATGTTTCGGATGATTGAGGCACTCCGAAGTGGAGATCCACCAGCAGCGCCCCTCCACCCGGTGCTGCAACACTTAATGGTGTCGGGGCCGGAGCTGCATGGGCCAGTGTTGAGTCAGGAGGTGCGGCAGCGAGCAGCGTACACCGCAGCGTTTGGGACGCTTGCCCAGGGAATTAACCTGGTGCTTACCTGTCCGGTCTTCAGTGTCATTTCAGGCCCACTAATTGGTGGGCCTTTGGCAGTGTTGCTCTTTGCAACGTCAAACCTGACCCAGAAGATGGCGGTGCGCGATTCTAGCCATCGGATGAAATGGTCAAAGCACGCTTTTACCACCTATCTGGCGATAAGTGCGCTCCTAACGGCGCTTAGCCCCCATGGGACAGCGCTACTGCTTTTCCGGCATGACCTCAACAACGCGCTTGCCGAGGAGGTAGCCCTCGAATTTGCTAACGCCGGGCTCACAGCCCAGTTGGAGGCAGCGCAAGATATGGCTGAGCTTGCGCAAGAAAAGCAGCAAGAGTGTGACGAGCTCACGAACAAATACGAGGAACTTAAAAACGCTGGGAATCCAGCGTACGACAACTTCTACCGCCAGGCATTTGGGCCTTGGACTTCTGATGTAGACCCAAGCCAGTGGGCTTCTACACCGACTGTGTCACTTCCTGCATGCCCTGCTGCAAATCGAATGAAAATTGAGTCAGACACCGCACTCCTAAACGCCAAGGACGCTATCCGCGCAGAGGAGACTAGGATTCGGCAAGAGTTCGGTGACGACTATGTGTCGTACCTGGAGGCACAAAAGCCTGAGTTATATGAAGCGTACTTTCGACGAGGCACCTTCACTGGTGAGGAGCGCATCCGGTCTGGTACCCGTGAGCTTGGTGAAGCAACAAATCTCATTTTCTCTGGGAAGTCGGGGCCTCTGACGGTCATGGTGCTACTGACTCTGGTGAGCCTCATTACCAGTGGTGCTTCGGTGTACCTCACTCAGGCACATGCACATGATCCACGGGTGAAAACTTCGTGGAAGGCTTGGACGCTCTTTCGCCAGGAGCAGTTTGTTCGACGTTTGAAAGAAGTCATGCAACAGCTGGAGGGTAAGAACGATGGTAAGTAACAACATCGTGGCACGGACAACGCCAGAGGAAGCGACAGTGCTCCGTCGGCTTATGGGAGAAGCAATTCTTGGTCTCATGCTTGAGCATGAAGAGATTCCACTGCTGCCGCAGGAGGCAATAGCAGCATATAGGAGGCTTGGATACCTGCCTCAACAGGATTTGGATGTGCTCATCCAACAGATGCCGTTTGAGGGGCCAGAGCGGTATCTGAAGCGCCTTTTAGATGAGGTGGCAGATAGGCAGGTAAAGGCACGTAATCTCCTTGGAAGGCTCCTTGAGACTGACGATCGCCAGGAGGCGACTCGGGTCTTTGGTGAGTTCTTTCGCCATCAATTTGGCCTCATGGAATACTTTAGCGATACATACCCACGACCACCATTTGAAATGATCTCAAAGTTGATGCCAGTTTGGTATCACCCGTGTGTGCACCTACTGAATGGTAAGAAAGTTTCGCTTATCAATCCTTCGCTTCGGGCATTTATGAAATTGCCGCCAAAAATAGAGGATTACATAGTTCGATATTGGGGGTGGCAGCCTCAGAATCGGGTATCACGATTTCTATTTGGCCGTTGCGCAAAGCATCGTGAGGCGAAGTTTCGAGAGCGTATACGGAGACTATTGTTTGCTTCAGAGCGCGTTCATGCCTATGTGTTTGAGTATGTAGAGCAGCACATAATTAACCTTCAGTTTCGGCGTGAGTATGACGAGCACCCGGATGAAGGATGGCTTAACCATCAATTGAGGCCATATGACGAATGAAGATACAGACATCTTTCCAACGTATTGGGAAATGTACAATCAATTTAGGTTGGAGGGAGATGACGAAGAGTTCGCGCATAACTTTGCATCTAGCCTTTCGCGCTTGTCGAGTGAGGTTTTGTACCGATTCGGGCATTGGTGGAAGACAGGTGAGCTGCTCGATGACCTTGAAGTAAATGGTATTAGAGTTAGCACGTTTTGGGATCGAGATCAGCATACGGTACCGTCGGCATTCTTGGAGTTTGATAGGTTTTGGCAGAACCCAGATGATGATCAGATGGTGCAGGCTTTTCGCGATGGTGGCATACCTTTTACTGTCCTAGCAGTTGAAAACCAAGAAACCGGTGAGATGGTTTATAGTGCGTATGTAGCCCAAAATGAAGAAGCTACGTTTGGCTCCCAAAATGATGACGCTACGCTGCCATCTCAAAATAATGACTCAATTATCCGAGATGACGAGAGAGAGCCTGAAATTTTAGATGGGTTTCCCTCCTTCAATGAGCTCGTTAATCAGTTTGTTTCAGAGTGTGAGCCTAAGGCTGATGCAGAGAGTCATGCTCGGACTGTTTTAGGTATGAGCGTCGAAGATAAGAATAAGTTTCTCGATTGGTGGAAAGGATTAGGGCTTGAAGATGACTTTGATACTCCGTGGAATATACCCAGCGGAGCAGAGTTTGAACGACGTATGAGAGAACATCGGAAGAAAATTGATATTCTGATTTTCGAGGATGAAGAAGAAGCTAACAAAGCTTGGGGACATTTGCTTACAGGGGAGACAGACGAAGAACACGCCCAAAAGGGTTCTAGCTCTCCAGAGGGAGGGAAGGGTAATGAGCAATTTTGGATATTACGGAAGATACGTTTTATCGCCTTAAATTGCCTAAGATTCGCGACCTTCGGCCTGATAGATGGGATGTTGTTTCAAGAGAGGAGAAAGTTGCCGCGCTTCAAGAGTGTGAATGCCGTATAGCAGCTGCTCAGAACCGAGAGCCAGCAAAGGTTCAGGTAATGTCATTCGATAAATGGTCTAAGGATAAAGAAAACAAAATTGCTGGTGGATATTTCGCTCAGGATAATAAAATAGGTATTGCTCCTTGGCAGCTAAAAAGCGGTATGAACTATGAGGCGTTTTCGACGCTTATTCATGAATCACGTCATGCATTTCAAAGTCATGTAGGAAGAAAACAAAACGATTCATGGGATACTGTTTATCGAACCGAATGGGCTGAAGGGAGGCGAACGTATGAGATTCCTCGTGAGGGGGATGTCGCCTCATATAAGAGGTATAAAGATAACCCTCTTGAGAAGAATGCTTTGGATCAACAGGAGCTTCTCACCCGTCTTCTTAAGCGTGAACACGAGCTTGATCAGAGCCGACGTGAACTTAAAGATGAGCTTCGTAAACTACAAAAGACTCAGGGTAAGGGGCGAGTCCTTAAAACGGGTGATGAACCTGCGGTTCGGACATGCAAATTCAATAACGGGCTAAAGGTTGAAGTGCGGGAAAACACACCGAAGGCTGGTTTCCTTGAGCTCACTATCCGCCAGGGTGGAGAGAAGAATAAACTTCGCATTCAAGTGCCTGATGGCTATAAGGCCCAGGATTTAGTTCTCTCTCAGAGAACGGCACAGCACCTTTTGAGGCTCAAGGAGCAGGAGGAGTCAGTACGATTGGAGTTTGCACGTCCCTCGGAGCGTGCTCCTGAGCCTGGGCGGGAGATGAAGGCGGAGCGGGAGGAGGGCGATGGCAAGAAGCTTGATCGGCGACGATCGTTTAAGCGAGCGAGATAGGTAGAGTGTCGCCTGGGGTAAAGATGACGTATCGCACCAGTGGTGCGAGTACTTCCTTCGATACGGTAGGCTTATGACCGATAGTGAGGCTGCTGCACAGGAATTGTCCAACAGGTGATTGGATAATTATTGTCAGTGGTTCTGACAGAAGTAGGTGAGGTGATGTAGTGGGGGAGCTTGAGGCATACGGTGTGCTGCTCGGTGAGATTAAGCAGCGGATCCAATCTGCCCAGTATGAAGCGCTCCGGGCCGTTAACCGTGAACTCATCGCGCTCTACTGGGACATTGGACATCTCATCGTGACCCGGCAGGAGGGCGAGACCTGGGGGAAGTCTGTGGTTTCGACCTTGGCGAAAGACCTGAGTGCCGAGTTTCCTGGAATATCTGGCTTTTCAGCCTCCAACCTGTGGCGGATGAAGCTTTTCTACGAGACGTACCGGGACTCTGAAAAACTCGCACCACTGGTGCGAGAAGTCAGTTGGAGCCACAACCTGCGCATTATGGAGATGTGCAAGGACGACCTTGAGCGGGAGTTCTATCTCCGGATGACCCGAAAGTACGGGTGGACAAAAAACGTCCTCATCCACCAGATTGAGAATCAGACGTATCAAAAGACCCTGCTGAATCAGACTAACTTCTCTGAAACTCTGCCGGAGCCTCTCCAAGCCCAGGCCAAACTTGCGGTGCGAGATGAGTACGTCTTTGACTTTCTGGAACTGGGTGACAAGCATAGTGAGCGCGAGTTGGAGCAGGCACTACTTGGCAGGATTGATACCTTCCTTCGACAGATGGGAGGTATGTTTGCATTCTTAGGGAGTCAGTATCGGCTTGAAGTGGGCAGCCAAGAGTACTTTATCGATTTGCTGCTTTACCACCGGCGGCTACGATGCCTAGTAGCAGTCGATCTAAAGGTGGGGAGCTTCCAGCCGGAGCATATCGGCAAGATGCAATTTTACCTGGCGGTGCTCAATGATCAAGTGAGGCTCGAAGATGAGAATCCCTCGATTGGTATCGTGCTCTGTAAATCCAAAGATAAAATCATCGTGGAGTATGCCCTCAAGGACTCTGATAAGCCGATAGGGGTTGCGACCTATCGTATGGCTTCTACGCTGCCGCAGGAGTTGAAGGGCCAGCTTCCAGGCCCGGAGGAGATTGCTCAGCTGTTAGATGGGGTGGAGTAGGTGGAGCAGCAAAATTATTAACCAACAGACATAAAGCCGTGGCGAAAGGAGGGGCCACTTTAGTCTTTGGCCGACTTAAAGTGGTTGCGGGGCGGGGCAACCACTTTAAGTGCATTCTTGCTAAGGTGGGTGATATCTTCCACCTAATTGCCATTGAGGGATGGGGTCGAAAGCAATCAAAGGCTTTACGGTGTATGCGTCCTGATGTCTTTAAGGGCCTATCGTATTAGGTAGAAAGCTTCTATCTAATAAAGTTGCTAGCCTGTAGCGACTACAAGGAAGCATCGTTTGAATGCATCGACCTATGAACTACGTAAAGTCTAAGCAGCGCGTCGCCGACCACGGGGAGGTGTTTACCCCGGCGTGGATGGTGGAGGCGATGCTCGACCTAGTGAAGGCCGAGACGGAGCGCATTGACTCCCGCTTTCTGGAACCGGCCTGTGGGAGCGGTAACTTTCTGGTGCAGATTGTGCAGCGCAAGCTTGCTGCTGTGGAGCTTAAGTACGGCAAATCTGACTTCGAGCGGCAGCACTATGCGCTGCTCGGACTGATGTGCATCTACGGGATTGAGCTGCTAGCGGACAACATCGCCGAGTGTCGCGCCAATGTGCTGGAGATCTTTGCCGAGTACCTGAATTTGGAGGGGTTGGACGATCTCTATCGGGCTGCTTTCTACGTGCTGTCGCAGAACCTTTTGCACGGCGACGCGCTGACGATGCGGACTTACACTGGTCAGGCGATCACCTTTGCCGAGTGGGGCTACTTGGGCAAAGGCAAATTTCAGCGGCGCGACTTTCGCCTCGATACCCTCACCCTTTCATCTACCTTTAGCTCGGAGGGCTCACTCTTTGCCCACATGGGCAAGCATGAGATCTTCACGCCGACAAAAACCTACCCGCCGATGACGGTGAGCGATCTAGCCTCTGCCGCTCCCGGCGATGTACCAAAGGAGGAAGCCGCATGAGCGATCAGGTTGGTTTCGCGCTGCGCGGACGTAACCCAGATGTGCTGACGTGCATTGCCAACCTTTCGAACGATGAGGTGTTTACGCCACCGGAGTTTGGTAAACGGATGCTGGATACGGTGGCGGAGGCGTGGGCGGCCAGTAACGGCGGGGCTAACCTGTGGGCAGATAAGACGGTGCGGTTCCTGGACCCCTGCACAAAATCGGGCGTGTTCCTGCGGGAGATTACCAGCCGCCTTACAGAGGGGCTCAAGGCGGAGATTCCAGGCCTTCAGGAGCGTGTAGATCATATTCTGACTAAGCAGGTTTTCGGCATCGGCATCACGCATCTCACCAGTTTGCTAGCGCGGCGGAGTGTCTATTGCAGTAAGCACGCTAACGGGGAACATTCCATCGCCAAAAGCTTGGCTAGCGATGAGGGTAATATCTGGTTTCAGCGCACCGAGCACACATGGAAGCAGAGGAAGTGTGTGTGTTGCGGGGCTAGCCAAGAGACCCTTGACCGGGGTAGCGAGCTTGAGACCTATGCCTACGCGTTCATTCATGCTGACAATATAGAGACTCGGGTAGCGGAGATATTTGGAGAAGCTATGCAGTTTGATGTGATCATCGGCAATCCGCCATATCAACTTAGTGATGGCGGCTACGGTACGAGTGCTGCGCCCATCTATCAGTTGTTTGTGGAAAAGGCACTGGAGCTTGAACCGCGTTTTGCCGTCTTTGTGACTCCATCGCGCTGGATGGCCGGGGGTAAAGGGCTAGACAAG
Organism: Nodosilinea sp. LEGE 07298; assembly: GCF_015207265.1. Lineage (GTDB taxonomy): Bacteria > Cyanobacteriota > Cyanobacteriia > Phormidesmidales > Phormidesmidaceae > Nodosilinea. The sequence goes on from NZ_JADEXE010000009.1 coordinate 14,715, forward strand.
TATCGGCAGCGGATGCTTGCTGACAAGCGGATGCGGAGCTTAGTGGACTATCCGAAGCTGTACGAAGGCTTTCCAGGGGTGAAGATTCGTGGAGGCATCTCATATTTCCTGTGGGATCGAGACCACAGCGGGCCGTGTGAAGTGCAGACTATCTGGGACGGCGAACCTACAGGGCTAGCCGTTGCTCGCCACCTCGATGCCTACGACATCCTTGTGCGACGTAACGAAGCTGTGCCGATCTTGGAAAAGATTAGGGCAAAAGGTGAGCCTACGCTCGATCTTCGGGTCTCCAGCAGAAAGCCGTTCGGTCTTGCTACTAACTTTAAGGGAAAACTGTCTACGGCGGGTTTGAACGAACCAGTTCGTCTCTTTGAGAATCAGCGCATTAGCTGGGTAGATCGCGAGGCAATCCCGACCAACTCGGCATGGATTGACGAGTGGAAAGTGCTGATGACAGCAGTTCAGGGTACGAGTGCAGCGGTCGAAACCAAGTTTCTAAGCAAGCCAATCATCGCAGAGCCGGGAACTGCCTGTACAGAGACTTACCTCGTTGCAGGTCGTTTCGATACCGAAGCAGAGGCTAAAAATTACGCGAAGTATCTCCGCACCCGATTGGTACGCTTCCTGGTGTCGCTTCGAAAGTCAACACAGCACGCGACGCGCGATGTGTATTCCTTCATTCCTGATTTGTCGCTGGATCAGGAGTGGACAGATGCCAAACTCTACAAGCGCTATGGACTGACCGAGGACGAGATCACCTTCATCAAGTCTCAAGTTGCTGAGCACAATGACACTGTGCCCGATGAGGTTGTTGCCGACGAAACTATTGATGAGTAAACCAACTATTGAAGAAATCCTTGTGCCTAAGCCGGAGGTTCGGCTGCGGGTTTATGCTTATTCCATTGATGACGAGGCACACAAAGGACTCCTTAAGGTTGGCCAGACTACACGCGACGTGAGGCAGCGTGTCGCCGAACAGCTCAAGACTGCCGCTATCAAGAACTACAGGATCGAACTTGAGGAGACCGCTGAACGCGACGACGGCAGCATCTTTACTGACCACGAAGTGCGGGCAGCGCTGGTCAGAAAGAGTTTTGAGAATACCGAACTGGAGTGGATGCGCTGCACAATTTCGGATGTGCAGACCGTCCTCACCGAACTGCGTACAGGCCAGCGGTTCACGGGTACCCACCACGAAAACTTTCCCATGCGTCGGGAGCAGGCTGAAGCCGTGGACAAAACCCACGCCTACTTCCATTCCATTTGGAAAGAGGACATGCGTGCCGTTCCCCGCTTTTTGTGGAACGCAAAAATGCGCTTCGGCAAAACCTTCACCACCTACCAACTGGCCAAAAAGCTCGGTGCCAAGCGTGTGCTGGTGGTCACCTTCAAGCCCGCCGTGGAAGACGCATGGCAGACTGACCTCGAATCCCACGTGGACTTTGACGGGTGGCAGTACCTCTCAAAATCCTCCGGACGCGACCCCACCCAAATTGATCGCCGTCATCCCGTCGTCTATTTCGGTTCCTTCCAAGACCTCCTGGGACGCGATAACGCTGGGAACATCAAAGCCAAAAATGAATGGCTTCACAAGGAGACGTGGGATCTGGTGGTTTTTGACGAGTACCACTTTGGCGCGTGGCGGGAGACGGCAAAGGAATTGTTTGAGGGCGAGGAAGATGCGATCTCCCGGATGGAGGCCCGTCTCGACGATGCCAAGCGTTTAAAGGAGAGAATTGCCGACTTGCAGGAGCCCTTGGAGCGGGAAACTGAATTTCTGCCCATTACCACCAAAGCCTATCTGTACCTATCGGGTACTCCATTTCGGGCTCTGACCACGGGCGAGTTCATTGAAGAGCAGATTTTCAACTGGACCTATACCGACGAGCAGCGAGCCAAGGAGAAGTTCACGGCAAACAACCCTGGCAAACGGAACCCCTATGGTGCGCTGCCTCAGATGCGCCTGCTGACCTACCAGATGCCGGATGAGCTGCTGGCGATTGCGAGCGCAGGAGAATTCGACGAGTTCGACCTCAACGCCTTCTTCGAGGCCTCCGGTACCGGCTCCACAGCCCAGTTCAAACACAAAAGCGACGTGCAAAAGTGGCTCGACATCATTCGTGGTGAGTATGCGCCTCAGTCGGTTGAGTATCTGAAGACCGGCACTCGGCCACCATTTCCCTATTCGGATGTGCGCTTGCTGCCCTACTTGCAGCACTCGTTCTGGTTCCTTCCCAACGTCGCTGCTTGCCACGCTATGGCCAACCTGCTGGCAGAACGGCACAACACCTTCTGGCATGACTATCGGGCGATTGTTGCCGCTGGCACCTCGGCAGGTATTGGACTAGAGGCATTGCCGCCCGTGCGTAAGGCGATAGGCGGCGGATTCGAGACCAAGACCATCACCCTCTCTTGCGGTAAACTCACCACCGGCGTAACGGTGTCTCAATGGTCATCCATCCTGATGCTGCGTAACCTCAAGTCGCCCGAGACCTATTTCCAAGCTGCGTTTCGCGTGCAGTCGCCGTGGTCGATCAAGAACCCGAACGGTGACAACCCTAACGAAGAAGAAATCCTCAAGCCTGCCTGCTTCGTGTTCGACTTCGCCCCCACCCGCGCCCTGCGGCAGCTCTCGGAGTACGGAATTGGCCTTTCCCCCAACGAACCAAACCCGGAGAACGCGGTCAAGGAGCTCGTGTCGTTCCTGCCCGTGCTTGCCTACGACGGCGCGAACATGACGCAGATTGACGCAGGCGGCATTCTCGATATCGCTATGGCGGGTACGTCGGCTACGCTGCTGGCCCGCAAATGGGAAAGCGCCCTGCTGGTGAATGTAGACAACGATACCCTGCGCCGCATTATGAACAACCCCGAGGCCATGGCCGCTGTGGAGCGCATCGAAGGCTGGCGCGCATTGGGCGATAACATCATCGAGACGATCATCAACAAGAGCGAGAAGGTGAAGGACCTCAAGAACAAGGCTAAGGAAAAGGGAGGCAACCTGACGGCTCAGGAGAAGAAAGAGCTCACCGACGAGGAAAGGGAGTACAAGTCTAAGCGCAAGCTAATTCAGGAGAAGCTGATTAAATTCGCCACGCGCATCCCGGCGTTTATGTATCTGACCGACTTCCGGGAGAACACGCTACAGGATGTGATCACAAAGCTTGAGCCGGATTTGTTTCTGACCGTCACCGGCCTAACGGTCAAGGACTTCCATCTGCTCGTGCAGCTCAAAGTATTCAATACCGAGCACATGAACCAGGCTGTGTTCGCGTTTCGGCGCTATGAAGACGCATCACTTCGGTATACCGGCATCGAGAGCCACTTAGGGCTAACGCACTACGGACTGTACGACACCGTGGTGGCGAGGGAGTGAAACCGCCAAGGAGCACAAGCTGGAAGCTTCACACTGCGTGGATCCAATAAACTGAAGGAATGGTTTCGGATCCTTCTTTCATCCTGGCAATTTTTCTATTACATAATTCCTTTTTATGTCATACAATGAGCGCTGACTAATACATGTGATCTTAATACCTTAGCGGATCCATTTTGAGCAACCTTATCCGGCCCCCAAGTAGTAGTTCGCCCGTACTCCTAGGCAGTGAGTTTCTCCTGCCAGCAATCTTGGGCCGGGCCGGTGAGCGAACCAGTTACCGTTACATTGAGTTTTTCACGGCTGGGATCCGAAACCCAAACACGCGGCTTGCATACTACCGAGCCCTTACCCGGTTCTTCGATTGGCTTGAGGAGTGTTACCCCGGCCTTGAACTCCACCAGGTGAACTCAATCGTGGTGGCCCAGTACGTGGAGATTCATCCAGGATCTGCGCAAACGAGGAATCAGCACCTCTCTGCCATTCGCTCGCTCTTCCGGTGGCTGGTTACCGGTGGTGTGGTGCGCGAGAACCCAGCTGCAGAAGTGCGTGGTGTGAAGCATCGCGTGAAGCGCGGTAAGACGCCGGTGCTTAGCGATGATGAGATGAAGGAACTTCTCTCAAGTATCGACACCAACCACATTGTGGGCCTGCGCGATCGCGCACTGATTGCAGCGATGTTTTTTAGCTTTGCCCGCATCGGTGCTGTGCTGGGGATGAATGTTGGTGACTACTTTTCAAAGGGCAAACGGTACTGGTTCCGGCTCCATGAAAAAGGAGGCAAGTACCATGAAGTGCCGGTGCACCATACCGCTGAAGAGTACCTCGATCTCTATATGGATGAGGCAAATCTACGGGACGAGAAGACGACTCCCCTCTTCCAGACAGCACCACGTCGCTCCCGCACACTTACTGGTGTTCGGTTACAGCGCCAGGAAGCCTGGGCAATGGTGAAGCGACGAGCGCTGGCAGCAGGAGTCAGCACCGATGCGTGTAATCATACGTTTCGTGCAAGTGGAATTACCAATTTCCTGCGCAATGGTGGTAGCCGCGATAATGCACAGAAGATCGCGGCGCATGAGGATATTCGGACGACTGCTCTGTATGATCGTCGGGAGGATGCAATCTCGCTTGATGAGATTGAAAGAATTCACCTTTAATGAACAGATTTTAAGCTCATTATTGAAAACGATACTGATGGAAAATTGCCGTTTCGATACAAACTGTGCCTCCAACAGACCAGGATGTAAATTATCTAATGACCACCCCCAGGAGCAGTAAGTGGACAGCAAGCAGCTAGTTGAGCTTTCCTATGATATTCAGACGGGGCTTGGACGACTTGATGTCCCTGATTTTGACCAGATGCGCATTATGGGTATGGCAGCAACCCTTGCTGTTCATATCCGTGGATTGGGCGAAATTAATTATGAAATACTCAGAAAGGTGAGTGACCACTATTTCAATATTCCATCTTCAGCTCTTAAGGAAGTAGTGAATATACTTGGTGAAGTAGAGTACATTCAAATAACTAAGGTTGGAAAAACTATTTCGTCAATCATTCCTGACGTCCCACGTTTTCAAGATGTTTATGCAGGTGTGGGAAGCTATTTCTCGTTTTCCGAACTGAACGAACATGAGCAAGGAACTCTATTAATTCTATCAGAACTTCAAAATAAGCCTGAAAATCTAGATAAGATAAAAAACTCAATGAATTTTGAGAGCAAATTGCTGAAACGATGCCTCGATATAGGAGCTGATGGAAACTATATTAAATCGTTCAGAGCCCGAGGCAAAAATATTTTAGCAAGTCCTTTCTATTTTGCCGATAACTTAGAGTCTTTGGTTGATGTAGCTGCAAAAAGTGGCGCTACTGATATACAAAGAGTAATTGAAGTCGTAAAAAGTAACCAAGGCTGGCCTCTCTCACTTATAGAGCGATCTCTTGAGATTGGGGGAACAAAGTTGACCGAGACCCAGAAAAGTCTTCTTGTCCATCTCTGCCAAGAGAGCGTTTTAAAGCCACCATCTCTTAAGTTTGGTAATAGTCAGGAGACATTCGTTTTCACTCCATCACCAGGCAACGCTCGATTAAATTTTGCAAATCGAGAGATATATGAGCGGGCAATGGCTTTGATTGCGTGCGTGAGAAAGGGGCAATTGCTGCCGGAGGCGTTTAGAATAAGGATGCCTGTTAGATTGCTTCAGTCTTTAAGGGAGAAGGGTTATCTCAGAAATAATTCAGAAGCGGCTATTCAATACAGAGAATTGGTTTTCTTGAAAGTTGGAAAACTAAAGCAGCTTGGTTCCGATAGGTGGGAATTTCATCTCGTTAGGACAGAAGAGAATGAAAAGGCTTTAACGCTTGCCATCGATCTTCTCCGGACTGGAGAGCTGGCTAATCTAGAAGTTGATCAAGACGCACGTTTAGCTCTTTCAAAAGATGATGAATATATCCAATCAGTTCTTTCTGCGGCAGAGTTGAAACAGCGAAGAAAGAGTAAGTTAAACGAAGAGGCAGCTGAGCAGTTTGATCAGATGATTCTGGGATTCGATTAGGTGTAACTATGGGTAGTCTTGATAAGGATCTTTTTCAAAAACAGAGCGCAATACGCTTTTGTCTTCTGACGCAGCATCTGCCTTTCTTAGAAGTTGTTGTAAAGAACCACAGGGAGTTGTCCGATGTCTCTACGGTCATCACTGATATAGATGTTCTCGGAATCTCTGTCGATGCAAACGGTACCAAAAGAAGGATTATATTTGATTGCAAGACATTAAAAGGTGTGAGTCCAATTAATCGATCTTTTTGGGCAGCTGGATTGATGAAATATGTGTCTTGTGATGATGCATATGTGATACTTAAGAAACGCTCGACCGAAGCACATCGTCTTTCTGCAAAACGAGTAAATGTACATCTTTTTGATGAAACGCAGTTTTCAAACTATGCTGAGTCACATTCACTGAATTTCAAGATTGATTATTGCTACTCAACAAATATTGAAAATTGGATTGCTTATTATCAAATTTTTTCAAAGAACATTTTCTTTGAAAAGCTAGGACAGTTTCTCAATAGCGAAGTTTCATTAGAGATGGATGCAACTAGAGGAATTAGAAGGCTTCTGGTCGCTCTACAAAAAGGTAAAGGGGAACTTAATCCAGCCAAACCAGAGCACCTAGCTGTATTTCAACATGCGGTAATGGTTTTCTCTTTCTTTATAGCGCAAGTAATTCAAGACTTGAAGAATATTGTTGATTATGACGCAAATCAAAACGATTTCGAAAAACTCCTGAAATACTATATTTGGGGAGGGAAGGAATCTTTTAACCAGAAGCAAGAAATGAGAAAACTCTTTGCTGACGTCAATCAAGATCCTTCCTTTCCTGATCTGGAAATATCGGAGTGGCCACTTTTCCTAGAGTTAGTTAGAAAGCTGTTAGACTCTCCGACAGATATATTTAAGTGCTGTTTTCCCATCAGAGAAATATCCTTCCGCAATCTGGCTTCTAAGGATAACAAGAAAGATATTTATCTAGCAAAATCAATAGCGGAAAATACTAGAATACGTCAGTTCTTGACGTCGCAAGCGAGATATTTAGTAAGAGCAACAAAATTGCCAGCTGAGTTTGAAGAAATGCTATCGTCTGTTTTTGATGAGCTTAAGATTATAAAGTCCAGTTGATTTTTAGATGCCATATTTAACTAAAAATCAGTTAGTACACACCAGTTGTTGTTTGATTACGGAAAGTGCTCTTACAGAGCATAAGGAATCGTGCTAAGATTATTGGCCATTGAGGCAACTGTAGTAGCGCTTCATCTGGCTTCCCATATTGGGGATAAAAACGACCGATCATTACACCGGCTTTTCACAAATGCATAAGCTGGTTAACGCAGTGACCTATCGAAGGCGGCGCTTTGCTGATGCAAAGCTTTAACAGTAGTTCTGAGGCATCCTTGGTAACCCAATACTGAGGATAAATCTTTTTGGCCTCGCCTCTTTCATTTACACACCTTGAGCTTCCGTCCCTTCACCTTGCTGCACTTCAGACGGAGGATAGTGAAGATGTGTACCTGGGCATTGGGCACGGTGAGCAAGCTCTGTCTTAGTCATGTGCCGGGCCTCGCGAACGGCTCAGGCGATAGACCGAGTTGTTCGCTTTAAGGAGCCAGAGTAAAGGTGGGTGTCAAAGAGGAGCCTGGACACTCGGCTCGCGGTTATTCCGCTACCTAAATCGCTTTATGTATAGCTTCCTCATTCCACCATTGAAGGGGATGGTATAAGCCGCACATCTCGCACTGTGGTGCGAGTTCTGCTTGAACTCCAAAGACAGTCCATCTCATTTCCTGCAGCCGAAAACTTTCCTTATTCAGTGTTTCAGCGATTGGGTAAAGCGGGCTATCAGATAGCAAGTATGCAGTGTCTTGAAGAGCATGGACTGACTAAACATTCAAACTAAAAAGCTTGGTTAGACGATTTTTGCCGGCTGTTTCGCTTTTCTATGGAGCGGCAGTATAAGGAGATTTATCCAGTAGTGCGTATCAAAAGCCGCAAGCCTGCTTTGGACTAGGGCGAGCACTAGAATGATTAGGTAGTGATGCACCTGATACAAAATCCACCTCATAAGCGGGCTTCTTCTCGGCCCAGCTAGCTCTCCAGCACCTAGCGAAATAGTGGAACGATAACGCTGCCTAATGTTGCGTTGTTGAGGCTACCTACACGGATCACAAGACTATGGTCAATAGTCTACAAAAATAGACATGATGTACGAGCTATTGAAAGCCCAGTCAATTCTGGCTTTAAAAGTTTTGGGCTGAGATTGCTGTAATACTTATCAGTAAGGCACTCAGAGCTTTTTGGGCTTATTTCCGGATAAGTCTGTTGTAGAGGAACGGTCAAGAATAAGAGTTTTTGCTGCCAAGAGGTGCTGAAGGAAGTTACTTGTTATTAAACGAGCGTCGGTTACCGTCCAATTATGGCATTAAAGCGAAGAAATCCGTCCCCTCTTTTCTGCCTACAACTTTCTAAGAGAATGTGACCTACCCGGCTTTTTAGAGGGGCAGGTCACGAGATCTGAAGCTCAATACGTAGTTACTCAAAAGAGTTTATCAACTATCCTAAATTAGCAACGTTGGCCGTCTGACAACAGTCCGGACAGTTTTATCAACGAAGCTACAAGGCTTACAGGGCAGCCCCCTAGAGGATGTCCCTATTTCCGTTGAAACTCTTCTGAGGAGTTGAAGGTGGGTCCCACTTCCGGATAATCCGGAAGTGCAACATAGGAGGGACCCAATGACCAAGAGAACAGAAAAGGCTGTACGAGAGCAAGGCGTAGGAGGAACGGTTCAGGGATTATTCTCGAACCTGAGCGGAGAGGATGTGCAGGCAGCAATGCTTGAGCGTGCGAAAATGGCAGCGCTTGCCTTTGGTGTAGAGCTATTGGAGCAAGAGGTCCTGAGCCTCTGTGGAGCTCGGTACGGGCGTGATGGGGAGTTCTACCGGTACGGCAGCGAGAAAAGTTCAGCGATAGTAGGAGCGGCTCGATATCCGATTACCCGTCCTCGTATTCGAGGACCAGAAGGAGAGGTGTACCCTGAGGCGCTAGAGAAGCTTCGGTCGGTTGATTTGCTTGATACTGAAGTAAGCAAACGGATGCTTCGCGGCGTGAGTACACGCAATTACGAGCCAGTCATTGAATCGTATTCCGAAAAGATAGGCATATCGAAATCGAGCGTCTCACGAGCGTTTATTCGTGCGAGCCAGAAGGAGCTTGATGCGATAAACGGTGACACGCTTGAAGGACATGCATTTGTCGCCGTGCTTATCGATGGGATCGAGATAGCAGGCACGATGGTGGTCGCGGCACTCGGTATCACTGAGGATCTAAGGAAGATACCGATAGGACTCAAAGAGGGTGACACGGAGAACGCCGAGGTTGTCACTGACCTTTTGACCCAGATCATGGGTCGAGGCTTTACACTCTACGGTGAGCGACTTCTGGGTATTCTCGACGGCGGGAAGGCGCTCAAAAAAGCGGTGAAGAAGGTATTTGGGGAGCGTGCGCTCATTCAGCGATGTTGGCTTCACAAGCTTCGAAATATTCGCGCATACATTCCGGAGAAGATGCATTCACAGCTTTTGCTTCGTATGCGGAAACTTATGGGACTCGCAACACTTCCGCTTGCTCAGATGGCATACAAGGAGCTGCGTGCCTGGCTTGAGAGCATATCTCATGAGGCTGCGGCGTCACTCGATGAAGCAGGTGTTGAATTGCTTACAGTCCATGCGCTCGGAGTCACCGGTGAACTCAGAAAATGTCTCACCACTACGAACGCTATCGAATCGCTCTTCTCAGTGGTGAGGAGAAAATGCCGAAAAGTGAAAAACTGGAACTCCAACGAGACGAAACAAAAGGTACGATGGTGTGCCGCTGCAATTCGTGATCACGAGAAAAACGGAATGCGGAGGCTCCGAGGAGTCAAGCAAAGAAACATTCTACTCAATGCTCTTCTTAATGCAGGGCTTGATACTCAGAGCAAGGCAGCGTAAATGAACAATCACCCACCTTCTTAATTTCAACGGGGATCGGGGCAACCTCGCCCCCTAGCCATTGCCCATTTGAATCAAGGTTGGCTTATAGGTTGACATTGATTTAAATACTTTGGGCAACATAGGCTCTGGCTTACAGGCAATATTCAGGGCGATTTTCTGTCCGGAATGTTGGTCTGAATGACTGCACTAGTTGTTAATTTTGGACCTTAAGCAATCGCATCAATTCGAACAACAATATCATCAAAGTCGTTATCTCCACCACCAGCAGTATCCTCGAACCCGAAAGCGTTATTCCCCAACGTTTTGATATGCTTAGAATTGTCAAGATTTAGACTTTGAAAAGCTGAGTATACGTTAGAAAAGTCAGCATTCGCTTTCTCCCCGCCGCTGATTAAAAACGGTACAAGAATGAATTCCCCATTTAAACTTCCTACATCAAATGTTTTCTCCAATCTCAGACTTGTCTTATTTTTAGGTGAAATTGACTCGAATACAGCAAACTCTAATGCAGCTTTTAAGTGAGCATTTCTATTGTCGACAGTTGACTCAAAGATGATCTGACCAGTAAAAGGATCTACAACCTCGCTGGTTGCTGTATCAACTAGATAGAAGCCAATAAGGTTGTCCTTCTGTGCTTCTCTGAAAAGCGTCATCTTAATATTGATAGCTCCATCTCCATCAAGATCCTTTAGTGCATTAGTCTTCAAACCATCTACCAGGAGGCCGCTAACTGAATAACTTTCTACTAATGATGAATTAGATGTATCAGCCAAGGTAACGCTTACCGCGATCTCATCAGAATATATCTTAAAGCTAGATTGATTGATGTCACTAAGTAATACCGCCCGTAAAGATCCATCAGACGCCTTCAAAGCAAACGTGATTTTTCCCTCGGGCAAACTACCATTTCTCAACAAATCGCTTAACTTTAACTCAGGTGGCAATCCAGCACTATTACCAATTGTAGATAGAATTTTGATTTCTGAGCCATCATTTAGATAGGCGATCAAGTCTTGAGAATCCTTGGTTTTCGCATCCTCAAATGAGAAAATAAATGCAGCTGAACGATTTAAGATAAGGGCATTTTGTGTGCTTTGATTGCTGATAACTTCTAGAGTTCTTTCATCTGATCCTAAAATATTTATATTAACCGTAGAACTGTCAGAGAGCCCATTCTCATCAATTACGGTATACGTTAGGGTGTCAGAAGCTTCATCACCAAATTCGAGAAAATTAAAACTATTGTTTGGGTTGTAGTTAATCAAGCCTCTGGGACCAACTAAGACTGATGCACCAGATGCGAGTAAAAGCTCAGTCCCTTCAACAACCTTTATGCCATTGATTGAGTTCAAGCTTAGTAAACCGCCCTTCGGATCAATGTCATTAGAAAGTAGGTTTACAGAGGCAATTGTCTGCTCAGTAGTAGTCAACATGTCACTAATTGCTATTGGTGGTCTTGTGGTCTCACTAATAGCCTTTAATAAAACAGACACTAGATCTGTTGAGTTATTTACTCTGTAAGCTTTGCCACCAGTAGCTTCTGCTATTTCCTTGAAATCTTCTATTGTTTCTGGGTCATCTCCTATGGCTATCGACGATATATTGATGGGAGTAGCAGGAACAAAATTTGGAGGTGATATAGTAGGGATTGAGCGTGCGCTAAAGGCAGAAAAGCCAAAGCTTAAATTTTGCTCAATCTGAATAGCGTTCCTTTGAGACTCTAAGATTACAGTACTACGTAATTCGACATCTTTAGATGGGGCGTCACCGATTAGAATAATCTTTCGTGTAGTTGGTTCTGGACGCCATTGCCCCATGTTCTTTTCTGCTCTAATTGCATGAAGAAGAGCAGAATTAACACCCTCTGGATAATCTCCTCCATCACCGATAGAAATGCTGTTAATACCAGCTTTAATAGCATCAGCATCAGTTGTGAAAGCCAGATTAGTTGTAGTTTCCCCCGGATCTTCGTAGGTTACGAGTGCAAAACGGAGAAGAGGAGTAGATTCCGTGAGATTATCTATAAGTTGATTGACTCGAACTTTAATGGCACCAATGTCGTCAGCCATGCTCCCCGTAGCATCGATAACAAACACAAGGTCAAGACCCTTCAAGGATACCTGAATATCCTTGAAAATGCCTACCTCGACATTAGTCAGTTTATCAGTTCCATCTTCGCCACTATTCTTGTGTTCAACTATAACAGTTTTATTATCTGCTCCAAGCTGAATTTTGTAATTACTGAAAACGTCGGAAAAAAGAGCTTTATCATTTCCATCACCTCCATCAAGACTATCATTTCCTTGACCACCTGTTAGTTCATCGCTTCCCGCCTTTCCGTTTAAGGTATCATCTCCACCTAAGCCATTTAGCTTATCATTGCCCTCACCACCACTAATTATTTCACTTGATGCCCGAGTTTTGCTGAATGGAGTTTCGTAATCATGAAATAGTTTAAGGTATTCGGTAATAGGTGTTCTATTCCCATCTTTTGGAATAAAATCGCCACCAGAATTTAGATAGTTTCGAAGCCCACCGATCCCTACTAGGTGTGCTCCTCCCAACATGCCAGATATTGATATCTCGATGCCGTTAAAATTCTGGCCATCGAACTTTTTTAAATCGAAACTATTTAGATATCCGTTTAGAACGTTAAGCCAATCACGAAAAGCGAGGTCCTGTATAATCGGTGAATCAAGAAATACTTGTTTGCTAGTAGCACCATTTTTACCAGTCCAAGCACCCTTCCAGTCATTATTGCTAGTGCCGTCGGAAAAGTAATATTTGGCATCAATGAGAGCTGGTTCCCCAAATTGATATCTACCGATAAAGCCTGCTCTGTTTTCGGCTTTATAATTATTGGATGATTCTCGAAAACCGATTGCATCAATTAAACTTTGATAATTACGCTCAGTCATAGTCAACCTCTTTTAAGACTTTATTGGTAAGCAGTTCCGTCCCATATCCAGACTTCCCCTGAATCTGTTGCGAGATCTCTCATTCCTTGTGTGTAAGTGTCCAACGCACGGACGTCATGAGTGATGATGCTTGATTCAAGATGAGTAAACGTCCCGTCCAATTTCGACAGGAAAATATCTGTGGCGCACCCATGAGAACCGCATGTCAAACTTGAGTGAGTTGTAACTATCAGGTCACAAAGACCATCCTCATTTAATTTTAAAGAAAGTAATTTATAAGAAAATTTATTGAAGTACTCCCCCCATTCAGATTGATCTCTAGATCTAACCCAACCGATTATGGCCTTGTGATGAGAGTTTTTTACACATTTCTGCTCCTTAATGCCGACATTAATATTTGAAGTATTCGGAGAGCAGGCACTACTTGTTAACAACAAGCATAGCGTTACTCTCAATGAAATTGGCGCAAAAACATCTTGAACCCAAACTAGTGAAATATTAGTAAATTTTTGAGTGTGAATAACGGCTCCTTCAAGCAAAATACCTTAATAATTGTAGAATTATTTATTGGAGTTCTGATGAAATACTGATGGTCTTACAATCGTCAGCTTTTCAATTTTCGTTCAGAATAAATTTATCCCTAGATTGTCCCGAGGATTGAGAATATCTGTTTTGAGACAAAGCCAATCTTTTAGGTAGCTGTAAGTGGGCAGCTACCACGTTATTACATAGGAAAAAGTCATCTTGCTTTTGGCCTGTGGAGAAAAAGCGTTATCAAATAGGGAGTTATGCTCTTTCTTTTTCAATGAGTTTGAGCGGCTTATGGGGCGTGCGCTCCAAAGCGCTCAAGCCCCAGATGACTTACCCCGGCCCGGTCGGCTGCTGTTTTACTTCTATCCCGTAGTTGTTGCCGTAACTGACCCAATGTCTCAAAACACGTTCCCCTTGTAAATGCCAGATTACTCTATGAGCCCTCTACGCGAAGCTTCTAGGTGATGCACTTCATTTTAGAATAGGAATAGCATTCCTTAAACTTGAATCATTTGCAGTGGCTCTGATAAATGGAATGAGCAAGAGTATTTACCTCTATATTGTTCCAGCTTCTGTCTGGAAGCGATATGGGGTCACCTACAGACATCAGTCTAGTTCTATTATTGTTGTACCAATCTCTGGCAGCCACAGATGGAAAATTAGGTGGTGACACATCGAACTCTGTTTCAAATGCTAAGCCCCTTAGATTCAGCCACCTCAGTCCTCCTGATAGTCTATGAGTAGGAGAATAAAAGCGGACATCTTGTAATCCTCCTTCACGTACTTGGCTTGAATTGCATTGAATTACATTCCACGCTATTCGCCCATCCGCTGCGTGCAGAGTGATGGGACTCGAAAAATTAATATCTTCCAATAAGTAAGCAGGGTTGACCCAATAACCAAAAGCTTCCGCACGCTCCCAACTGAATGGTCTAAATTCAAGGTGTCCGGTTCTATAAATGATGTACAGTGAATCTTCTCCCTGAGAAGTCCTGATAAAACTGCTATCCCAGTAGTGAATTTCTTTTCCGACTATGATGTCATGTACATATGTATGGTTGCTTCCAACAATCCTCCATCTTTCATCCTGAAAAAAGTTATCTCTAGATTGTCCTGAGGATTGAGTGTAATCAGAATGTCTGACCTGAGACAAAGCCGCTCCCTTAGGCAGGGATAAAATTGCCGAAAAAACAATGCAAAAGAATATCCAAAATACTTTTGAAATTAAATTTGAAGGTGAGGTCTTTGAGAGGCGAAGTAAGGTAACGTAATCGTTATTTAGCCCTGAGAATTTCATGACTTTCAGTGCTCCACGAAATAATTACAAAAGTAGAAACAGTAAAAAAATTCAGTCTAATTATTCGCAGGTTATGCCAAGACACTAGCAATACGAGAATAACGCGATTATTTTTTTAATCCATGTAAGTTAGGTGATTTTCCGGATGCTTTCACCTAACTTTTATGAGGTTTTAAATCTCAGCCTACTTTCAAGTTAAAAAGGTGTCCTAGGCTACATAAAAGGCCACCTCATCTCTTCCGCTAAAATGCAAGTTGCATCTCCTCGGCTCAGGGCCGGGCGCAGTGTATCGGGATCCACGAATTGGGTGGATGGTCACATAATTCGGATGGTCGCCCGTATGAGCATGGCGAGCCCCAAAAAAGGGAAATATGAGCCTTACCGCGTCGGCCCCACAGATTCTCAGCCACCGCTCGATAGTCTGGTGCCTCCCTCTACAGCACCAGGTCGAGGTGCCCAGGGTTATCCCGAACCCAGTTAAGCGCCTCACTCATAAGCACAGGGTCACCAGAGGCTAAATAGCCCCTCATGCGCTCGACAACCGTTTGTCTAGCCTTCTGCTGCTCAGCCTGCTGCCGTTTGGCCTGCTCGTTGAGGGAACGCTTTCGATACTGCTCTTCTTGGGCAGCCGCGAGTTGAAAGAGCGATAGCTGGGTAGCCGCCACGTTATTACACACCAGAGAGCTATTTTGCTCTTTATCAATGGAGGTCAAAGCCCTGTCAGATAGGCTGTTACACCCAACATCCTCCAATAAGTTTGGGCGACTCTCGGGCTCGTGCGCCCTAAAGCGCTCGGGCTCCGAGGGAGACTCTTTTATGCTTGGGGGGTCTGGGGGGATTTCCACAGATGCCTTGTCATGCAGGTGCTGGGGGTGCCACAGGTCTTTGTTTTTGTAGAGTGTGGGGCCTCCTATCGAGAATCTTGTGGTCAGCAGGATAAATCGCTCTCGCACGGTGATGGGGAGCTGGCCTTCATTGAGAAGTGCTGCAATGGCTAGTCGTATTTTCTCTCTGGCTTCCTGGGCCTTTGTCTCGTTGTGTGAGGGGGTGTTGTCGTCGTCGTTATTGGTTGCTGCTTTTGGGGCTTTGTTCACTCCGTAGTGGTAGTAGTGGCTTTGTTCAATTGCTCTTGCCCATGCAGTCGCGCGCGCTTCGAGTTCATGCACGTGGTTACTCCAATCATGGAATCCTGGTAACTCACGGGCAGTTTTAATGATGTCTTCGGCGAGCGCGATTCCCTCAAGCGGGGTTTGTGCGTAGAGGACGTGGCCGAAGATATAGCTTCGCATTGTGATTTTGCCGAGGATCCGATTCGTCATCCCTGGGCCAGTCCAGCCGGGCTCGATCTCCGCATTAAGGTCGTTGATAAATTTCTCAGCTTTGGTGGTAACTCGGTATTCGCGTCGGCGTGCCTTCTTTAACGTCTGCTTCAGCAGCACCGAATCAATCGTGTTATGGCTACTTGCCAAGTGCCACATCTCGGTGAACCGCTCACGTGAAATGCAGATGGGTTCAAGGTCACCGTTGCTAAGGATACATGAGCCTGCTGCCTGGAGCGGGAGCCGGTGGGCGCTGTAGAGCGGCATCTCGCCACTTTCTAAGGGCACGTAAGCTCTTGGGTTAGGAAATACTTCAAGCTGGCCAGGCGAGCACTTCATCCCGACATTCTGGAGCACGGTTGTGACGCATAGTGCTATCTCCCAACTTTTTTGCGCTTCCTCAAAGGGAAAGTAGAGATGGAGGCCATCACTATAGCTTGACGTGATCGTGATGCATGACGGGAGCCCCAACGGTTCGAGCGCATCTTGTATGCGACGCAGGGCTAGTGGGTCAGATGTCGGGTGATACCGACTTCCTCTATCAATGTCGAGAAGGACATATTTAGTTGTTGAGCCAAAGCGAACGCCGTAAAGAGCTCTGCCTTGCAGGATAAGCCTGTCGCTCAGTGGGTGCCTCGATTCAGTTTGCCAGGATGGTTTCTCGTTAGGCTCTGTGTGCTCGGCCCAAATGTAGTCGAACCGGTGGGGCCAAAGTTTTAGATATGGGTCGTCTGTCTCCTCTACGGAGAAGGAGAACAGCGCCCGAGGCGCTTTTTGTTTCACTGGTGGATCGTCCCAAGTTGGTGTGCAGGGGACGAGGAGCAGCCGTAGCAGCAGCAGTAGATGGGGTGCGCGTCGTGGAGCTTAAATCGGTTTCATGCAAAATGACACGCCCGTTGTGTGTGCTCCTCCTCGCCTGTTAAAAGGCACTTGGGACAACGAGCGTGCTACTACTACTACAAACCTTATGGATCCACCGAAAAAGTGTGCAATTCGGGGATCCTGGGGTAATATATAGACACAGTAACTCTGTGATGAGTTCACATTGCCGGCCAAAGCATCGGTGAACGCATCTGTTAATCCCAAGTTCGATTGGTTTATTTTTAAAGGCCTGGCTGTTAGCGCAGCTGGGTCTTTAGTTTTGTTGGTGGGTAGATGTTTTTTGTCAGCTAGGGTTCTCCTTTCACTCGCTATACAGCAACTGCATCGTCGTTTCGTTCGTCTACCTGCACAGAGAGCATCTGTGGAGTTATAGCGATGGGTATCAGTCCCCGGCCAATGCGCTCAACGAACTCGCTTCGCGAAAGGTTAAATGTCCTTGCGAGAATATCGAGCCCGTCAATACTTACCTCAGTAAGAGACAAGTTCACCCGAGACTTTTTAGCCTCATAGCTGGGACGACGACCGTCTGGATTCCGTGGCACGCTATAGCTCATGGCAGTTGGGAACAAAACGTTGAGCAATTGCGATCAATCATACACATCTATTTTGAAAACGGATCAACTGCACTACTCCAAGTTGTCTATACCAACACTCCGGACAGGTTTTGACAGCCAGCGGTGGAATACGGGTTTCAGACCTTTCCCAGTAGCTTAGCCAACCAGAAACCAAGGGTTTTGAGCGCTGGCCTCGAAAAATGTCCGGACTATTGCTACACACTGATAAATGGATAGATTCGTCCGGTGGAAATTCCCTTTCTGAGCATCATCGTTTCTTCTTAAGAGTGAGGCTTAGCGGTCTTAGGTGTAGTCTCATCATTTGTCTCGATTCTCCTGTCTTAGTTTTTGAAGATGGTTCATAGCATCGAGGCCCTGGGTAACCCGTCGCGTCTGGTCTGCTGCAACATTTAGATTAGGACTTCCTCCAGTGCCAATCTCTCTACGGCTTTCAGTGAGCGCGGCTGTACGGGCATTTATGATCTCCTCTGGAGTTGGGTCAGGGCTTGGTAGGTATTTGAAAAGCCGGTTCGCTGCATCGGGGGACTGGTTTTTTAGGTCAAGGGCCATTAGAAGTGCCGCGTTGGAGAGTTCGCCTCCTAACACCTCCTTTGCCTTTTCCTGAATGTGCGGGGTTACTCCTTTGAGCTTGGCGAGCTCAGCGCTATCTGCGGCTTCAGGACTGGGGTAGCCGTTTGTTGAGCTAAAGAAGCCGTGGTTATGTCGGTTTGAGTCTCGGTGCCCCCAGTAAGCATTGGTCTTCTCACAATCCTTTGTTGCAGCACCCTCGATGTAGCCAATGACACAAGTAATCATCCTGTCTTCAAGCGAGGGGCTGCCAGCATAGTTGTGATACTCCGGCATTAGCGTGGGGTTTAAGACAGCCTGGAGCATGCCGCGCTTGGGGTGAACCTTGGTGCCATGCACCTGCTGCTGCCAGTGGAGATGTGCTGCGCCGATACCTGAATCACCGGTGTGAGCCAGGACCTCGCCTTTGGCTTTTGTACCGGGGTAACACTCAGCAAGGTGGAGTGCCTGGTAGAGTTCAGGCCCTATCCAGATATCGGCAACTTGTCCACCACCGCCGCTATCCCACCAGCACTGCACTTTTACCCCATCAAGAGGGGCGTAGAGCGGGGTGTTCATGGATGTTGCAAGGTCCACTCCTTTGTGGTCTTTACTTGCTCCTGCGATGCCGATATCGCCTCTCCATCCGTACCCAGAAGAAACCTCAACAACGGTGCCATCTAAGAGGGTGAACGTCTCGCCCTTCTCTACGGGGGCCTGATCCAAACCGGAATAGACATGGGACTTACCTCCGCGAGGGCCAATAAATCGAAAGAGTGAATAGCTTGGGATAATGTCGTGCCCGAGTATCTGGAGCCCTGGTGTTGAGAGTGAGAGCCCTTCCCGAACGAGCTTATGGGCAAAGGCGTTTACACCTGAGTGAAAGAGTACGATCGCCGGTGGCGCACAGATAATTGCTGTAAGCGACCAGAGAAACAGTTCACTCGATGCGGTATTGAGCGTGTTGAAAAGAAGAGAGCCTACCTTCATTTACCCCCCTCACCTCCTCCACCTCTTTCTTCTCCAGCAAAGGTGATTTGCAAAAAGTGGTTGCCATCATGCACGAGGAAAAATCGGTGCTCTCCTGGGTGGAGAAGTTCAAGCACAAGGGCAATCCAGAACCCTGCAATAATGAGTCCGCGAGCAGAGGTGTGCATGGTGCTACTCCCCATCAAGTTGGGTGATCGGGCGCTCTTCGCCGTCTTTACCGATAAGCAGTGTCGTTGCATCTTCGACGGTATTTCGAGTAGCGGTACCAACTGCCGCCCCGAAATCGGATGGGTCAAGAAGCGTGCTTAAGGAGGGTGTGACATCGCCCCCTTCTGCAAAAAGTGCTGCTTTTGCGGCAATAAATAGTGACCCCATAGCCACGAGAGATGCGAAGAATCCAAGGAGCAATAAGAGTGACCGCTTTGGCCTCGATACAACTTCCCAGGGCCATAAAAACCCCATGCCGATAAGCCCGGCAGACCAGCTCTTAGTGAGTTCAGCTTTTTTGCGTTTCAGGTCGGCTGAATCAGCTGCTTTTTTCGCAGCGTCTTCATGTTTTTTGGTGTTATCAGAGTCGGACATAATGGGCACCTCTTTTTGTTGTTTAGAAACGACTCTTAGTGTGTTGGGTTAGCCTGTTGGGTGCGTGGGGGAGGTGTGTTGGCAAGGGGGATCCCGCTACTACCTAGCTAGAGTGCGTCCCTTACAGGGCAGCTCTTCCAGCAATCCAACACGAAGTCTGGCCAACAGGCTACCCAACAGGGGGAGCGAATTTCAGGGCAAAACGTTTTCCCTGTTCGAGCCAGACGGCAAGGTGATGAGTAACTAATTGATTGACTATTTCACGAATTTCGCTGGAGGTGAGACGGTCATAATCTTTCCCCCAGTTCTGCTGAACTTTGCGAATTTCTATCGGGACGTGAAGCCCGTATTTTTTGAGGCAATATCTAAACAAATCACCCGTGATAGGGTGGTTGTGAAGCACCTCATAATCGGGGGTAAGTTCTACCGTTTCGCTGTCGGGAATGTCTTGCTCTTCAATAGGTGCTACCCAGGCGCGATTGAGCGTATCGATCCAGTCATCTCGATCAAAATTGCCCTCAATTTCCTTCTTTAGTCGGTCTATGTGCTCGCCTTGGTCAAGGCGAATTGTGTGATCGTCATTTAGCGTATAGCCCAAGGCGAGCATCAGTTCTTCAAGCTGGTTTCGCAGTGCGCCAGGCCGCACGGTATCGGGCAGTGCAACAGGGTGAAAGTTCGCGTCGGTGTATTCGGTGCCTGCTTGTTTGAACGTGGCTTTCTCGCCCCAGGTGAGCTCACCATCGTCATCGGTCGTACCTTCCAGGCGAATCACCGCTGCTGTGGTTTTGAGCGCTGAGAAGACCCCAGTGTTTAGTGACTTGCCACCGGCGTTTCCGGCGGCCTCGCCGTGGAGGATGAGAATCGGAGCCCAGCCTTGCTTTCGTGCTGTTTGGTTAGCCCAGCCGATAAGCGAGTTTGAAAGCCCGTTTAACTCGGGATAGTTGGCAGTTTCCCACTTCCCTACCTCGTCAATAATGACGGTGCGACGGCGCTTGCCTGCTTCTGTCCTAAACGGTTCATAGATACGTCCCATCGTGTCGAGTACTTTCTCGCGCACAGCATTCATCCCCTCCCCTTTGGATGTAGAGCCGTAGAGGTCGCCAAAGATCCAGGTTCCTTGAATCATGTTGGCATCGGTATCAGGGTCGATGATGATGGGGGCTTCTTCCCGTTTGTAGATGGCGCGCAGCACGGCTATGGCCATGGCGATAGTGCTTTTCCCTGAGCCTGAGGGACCGATGACCAGCACGACGAATGCTCCCATCATTTTTTTGAGCCACGGGGCAGCTGCTAGGAGCTGGGCTACGTTATCGGCGAGCTCACTTAAGGTGTTCTCGCTTAGATCCTCAATCGCAATTGGGTGGGTGTTTTTTCCCCTTGAAAGGGGCAGGCCCGATGGAGCAAGGGACGTAGGGTGGCGCTCAGCAAGTGCCATCCCCCCTACTATTCCGCCA
The DNA here is from genome assembly GCF_015207265.1 of Nodosilinea sp. LEGE 07298. Lineage (GTDB taxonomy): Bacteria > Cyanobacteriota > Cyanobacteriia > Phormidesmidales > Phormidesmidaceae > Nodosilinea. Next base: position 35,727 of record NZ_JADEXE010000009.1, read on the forward strand.
CAGCCAAGCACCGAAACCATGAGACCAAAGGCGTGTGCAGCCTTGCTGTGGGCTGTAACCACCGCCCCATCATTTTCGACTCCGAGCCCATAAATCTCGCTCACCGTGGCAGCATCCACCGTCTTGGGGCTCTGGATCATAAGCGTCATGCCGAGGACGGCAGCTAAAGCTCCTCCGCCAAACAGGCTGCTACTTAGAATCTTTTGCGTGTTTGAAGTGATGATCTTCATTACTTCATCACCTCCTGAATGACCTCTGCGGGGGTGGTCTCAGGAATGGCCGTTGTAGGCACTCGCACTGGGGATTGTGCGCCAGGGAGGTAGTACTCGACGCTTAAGACACCCTCTCGGAGGTTGGCTAACGCCTGGAGCACCTCTGTTGCGTCTTCATGCTGCGCTGAAAGAGGAAACATGGCACGAACAGCGGCGTAGTAGCGTGTAAGCCCCATCTGAATTTGGTAGATGGCAGGAAGGGGACGCCAATTGCCGTAGACGCCGTTGCCTAAGCCTTCTGCGATGGTCATGTCCTTTCCCCCCGCAAACCCGACAGCAGCCCACTGGAGGCCTTCTGCTGCGTATCGCAGGAGCACACATTGGTGGGGCTCTAAAATATCGCGGCAGTACTCAAGGTCAATTTGGGCGAGAGGATCAACATTTACCAGACGTCCCTCTTGTACCTCTGCTTTCGCTGCTGCAAGCAGTCTGAGGGACTCTTGGTTTAAGGGGTATTCAAGGACTGACGCAGTCTCCTTAGCGATCCACGCATCGTAGTGGCCGAGCACTTCACTTAAGGCTACGGCGTAGTCTTCTTCTGAAGACTCCCCATCAGTACGCATCGATGCGAGCCTTTCGGCGACAGCGAGCGGATCATCAGCGGCAAAGTCGTATGCCTCAAACGCTGGTGGGGTAACGAGTTTCTTCTCAGCGCGGTAGCCCGTAACGGCGGTGACCGCGACTACCGCAAGAAGAAGCACCGCTGAAATGGGGGCGAGACGGGCAAAGGGGCTTAAGTTTCTGTACCACCGAAGCAGGTGAAAGGTCGCCTGCCGTGTTTGTTGTGGCCGTGTGAAGAGGGAGAGAGGCATCATGGTGTCAGCAGAAGAAGCATCCTGCAATGAATGCATGGCTTTCTTTGAGGGGCGCAGGGACGATGATTATCAGCAGTAATTTTTTTAAGGTTTGGTTGTCACACTCCAGCGATGGCTTTTGCGGTTGAAAAGCCGGAGATGAGGGCGGTGCAGTCGATGACATCATCAAGGTTGATGCCAAACCCAGGTGAGTTCATATCAAAGGCTCCAGGAGGAGCAGTCGGTGCTTCAGCTGCTTTCCGCTCCTTCCGGCGCTTAAGTTCAGCTCCGATAAGGGCTAGGTCAAGTTGCCCTACTTCGGCCTTCTCCAGGAAATCGCAGAACCTAACTACTTGGCGTTTGCGGTTTTCCACCACCGCTCCTGCGAAGGCATTTAACCGATCGTCACTGGAGCGCATCAGGGCCTGGGCAATGTGCTCAAAATCCTTATGGGCTGCGAGTGCTGTCATGAGGTGCTGCTGTTGCTGCTGCTCATCAGTAGTTTCGGGCTCCTCCTCTGGTGGCTGGTGATCAGAGCGTTGAGCCGTGTCGTCGTTGCTGCCGCTGCTAAACCCGCTTCCTCTCTTGGATTGAGTGGTTTTGCGCTGGGCGTTTAGTAGCTCTTTTTCCTGTGCAGTTAGAGGCATGGGTGATTCTCCAGAAAGTCTATAAGTCGTTCTTGGGCGAGGGTGGCGTTCCGTTCTTGTTCGATCGCGCGAGCGATAAACCAAATTTTTAGGACATCGCGTTCTGAGTATTTCCGGGGTTTTCCGGTGGGGTTCGGTGGAATAAGCGCAAGCGCCATCCACCGACTGAGCGTGCCTTTAGTGATCCGGCGGCGCAGCCGCTTTGAGAGGGTGCGGATAAGCTCCTTGTACGAATAGGTAGGGGCTGTGGTGAGGGAGGAAGTTGTTGTTGTCATCGGCATCCCTTCCTCCTCCTGAGGTAGAGACTCCATCAATCGATCGATCAAAAAGAGCGTGTGTGTCTTATGGGAAGGCCGGTTCTGTGGTTCCGTGACGGTTCCATAGAACCAGGGTGATGTGTTCCACGATAGCACAAGTTGTTCTGAATGAAATTAACTGAACTAAAAATTCAGTATGTTGATTGTTTTTATACGCAAGGACCTGGTGGTGCAGGTGTGGCACAATTTGATCCGATATTCCAAGCTACACGCCGAAAAATTCGCCTTTTTTGCCTTATTTTATGGCTCGTCAAGTCCGGCTCAACTACATCTACGCAAGTGCGACGACGTGGGAGCGGTTTGACCTTGCCTGTGATCAATTAGGGTGGGCAAAAAAATCGCTCGTGCAGCAGTGTCTCCATGAGTTTTTCCACCAACACCATGCGTTCTATCAAGGGGCAGCTATTGCCGACGCGGCAGCGCGGCAGATGGATGAAGCGGAGTACTACCGCACCTTGCGCGATAAGTCAGAGGATGACCTGCGGCGCTATACCTTGGAGCGACCAGGCTTTGAGGTGACGCCGCTGGATCCGGTGCCGTTTAATCCGTCAGGCACCGATATTCAGCGAACCTATAACGTCATCACCATCAGTAACTACAATGCGGTGCTCTTGAAGGTGGCGCGTATTGTAGACACCGGCCCCATGGTGCAGCTGGTGAGCCGAATCATAGAGCAGCATTTTGAAGCGTACTGGGAGAAGAACTACTTTCCCCAAATTGAGCGAGACATGAATTGTTCTTTTCGTTGAATGGCTGTTCCGCTGTTGTTGTTAGAGGCTGCCTCACGTGCAACATCCTCCCCTATCCTCACTACCGAGCGTGTACACCTTGCTGCTGTTGATGCGATTCTCTCGACACTCGGTGAGCCAAAGACTGCGCTCCACCGCGAAGCATTAGATACCTTCTAGTGCGAGGACTATCAGACCAATAAGCTATTGGCCGCTACCAACCTCCCTCCCTCGGTGACGTCTTCTACTGTAAGTCGCTCGGGTAACTGGGTTTGAACGTTGTTGTTTAAGCTCACCCTAAACACAAATACCATGCTCGCCGAATCGGCTAGGGCTGCGGCTGACTTTGTACGGGAGCGCATACTTGCTGAGTTGGGCGCGGCTATAGCTCAGAGGCATTGGGGTAATGCGCATGTAAACGGATTGTTGTCCTTGTGGTTCACAAATGACCACAGTTGATCACAATTCACCTTCGAAGGCCCCTTTTTAGGTCGAACGTCTCGTTTCTGGATTGAACGTGAAACAACTGTGCCATTCCGGATCTTCATTACCAAGGCATGACTACGCTAGGTGAGGAAGTGTCTCAACACTGCTCAGCTATCCAGAACCAATCGTTTAAGATTCTCCGCCGCGGTTGAAATGATCTGCAACTTGGCTGCGGCCTCTTCGGGATCCTCGATCTTTTGAATTGCTCTCTTCGCGTACCACATACTTACCCCAAGCGTCGCCGCAGAACAGTTCAGGCCAAACCACTTCAGCGCAGCTCGCGCGGTCCGTATCTCGTCATCTGAAATGTTCATCGAACTCAGTTGCTTTGGATGCATGAGCCGATTGCGGACGATGACCGAACTCTTTAGGTCGCCCCATTCGTGGTCGCTAACGCGTAGAACTGGTTCATAATCGAAAGCCCTTGCGTGGCATCCGAATGCAAAGAGAAGGTTCGGCACGAAGCGTAGGTTCGCGGGAGGTTCTTGGATAACACCCCGGCCATCTATGCTCGGAGCAACCTCCGCCAGGACGCTCAGCTCCGAAGTGGTAAAGACAATTGAGGCATCATTCTTGTGCTGCTCCAGCGCTTCCTGCTTGAACAGCCACACAGCCCCTTCGATACACGCAAACATCGCGCGGATGTACTGACGCCTCTGCGCTGCAGAGGTCACGATGTCAGACTGCGCGTTGCACGCATGCACATCATCCCACAGAAGCGATAGGAATGACTCGCGTTCCGTCGGGACGAAGAGGTCTCTATCTTGGTTCGAATGCATCTCTCGATTTGGCTGGCTAACGTTTGTGTTTAGCGGCGGCAGATACCCTTGGCATCATCGCCCAGATCTCTCCAATTGTGATAGGCGTTGCCCTAGAATGCCCAATAACCGAAATTGCAAGAGCGCGCGCGTTTATGAAAAATATTGGACCGGTTTCTCGCGAGTGGCTCGCTGAGATTGAGGTGTACACGGTAGAAGACCTCAATCGTGTTGGCGGTGCAGCTTCGGCCTGGGTGCAGGTAAGAGACCGCCATCCAGGCAAAGTGACAACAAATCTTTTATGGGCGCTTCTTGGAGCAGAGGCGGATATGGATTGGCGAAAGCTACCACCTGACGTGAAGGAAAAGGCTTTGGCTGTAGTCAATGGCCTCTCCGTGTAGGCAGAGCTACAGTAATTTGCTTAGAGTACCTGCTAGCCACGCGCTGTCGGTGGCTCTAAGAGACATAAATGTTCATCCCAGGCACAGAATTTCCTAGCGCTAGCTAAGGCTCCATGCTATTTCCAGGGCAGTTATAGAGCAATGAGCGAGTAGTTCGTTGAGGCGATATAGTCCTTTCTGTCCGGAGGTCTAAGCTACTACTGCGGGTGGATGGGCACGTCTTTTGATAAGTCACTATGGTGCACCAGTCTCATGGTTCTCCCGTTTCCTCCGACGACAATGCAGAACAGCTCTCTCTCTTTGATGTAGAAGCACCAGGAGGAGGAGAGAGTATTGGAGGAGATGTCGTCCTTGATAGCCAGCTGGAAGCGTTTGTGACCAAGGTGCTCAGTGAGGTGCCGAAAGAAGACCAGCGATATTTCTTGTTACGGTTTCGGTTTAAGGTTTTGCTCCAGGAGCTTGAGCGGTTTTCACAGCGGGAGCGAGAGCAGTTTACCGTCTGGCTTGTTGAGGCTGTGCTTGAGACGCCCGAGGAGCAAAACGAAACGGGGGGCCGGGAATAAATGACTGGGCAAACTCCAGACTTCGTTTCTTTCGATCCCCCTACTCCCCTTCCCCCAGCGTTCGAGCATTTTTCACGCTGGAGTCCTCCTAATACGAGCGACGAAGCCCACTACTCGGCAGCAGATTTGTCGAGGCCAGAGTACACGCTTCGCGTGAAAGACATGGTCGAGGGTGATCGACCCCGTAATCGTCTCGTTTATCTAGGGCCTAAAGCGCTCTCGACAGCGGAACTGCTTTCGCTTGTAGTAGGTCCCGATCAGGGCTTCGCGGGACGCTCAAGCGTTGAAATAGCGCATGCGATCCTTGGTCTCCTTCAAAATAGCGATGCTGCTGATGGTGATATCGACCGGCTTCAAAAGATTACCTTTGAGGAACTGCTCCACATTCCCGGTGTAGGGCCAGCGAAGGCGGCTAGCATTGTCGCCGCAATTGAACTTGGGAAACGAGTGTTTCACCGAGCACCTTCTCCTAAAACTGTGGTGGATGATCCAGCCCTTGCAGTAGCCGCGCTTACCCCGTATCTGATGTGGGAGACCCGAGAGCATTTTGCTGTGGTGTGCCTCAATGTGCGGCATCATCTGCTCTCAACGAAAGTGCTCACGACGGGAACTGAGACAGAAACCCTTGCACAGCCGAGGGATATTTTTCAGGCTGCGCTCAAGGCTGGAGCAGCACGGATAATCGTCGCGCATAATCACCCTTCCGGGAACCTCGAACCGAGCCCAGAGGACTTGGCTCTGACCAGAAAACTTCTTCAAAGCGCAAACATTATTGGCGTGCCGGTGCTCGATCACCTCATTTTAGGTGGTGGTGAGTATCGGAGTTTGCGGCAGACAACGGTGCTATGGATAGATGAGCCCCAGGGGGTATAGGGGGGAGTCATTTATTGATGCGCTCCAGAACAGATAACAGGTTGTTCTCCCAAGCTTTTTTGATCCGGAGCTACGTCGCTCCGGAATCCTCCAATAAGGCCTCAAGCTCCCCTAACAGCCGTTCTAGCCGCTTCCGTTTCTGGGCTTTTTCAAAGAATGGCTTTGCTTTCTTCGCTCGTTTTGCGACCGAATCGAGGCGCTCAAAAAGGGAGCCATCCCCTACCCCGTCACTATCTGGAGCAGCGGCAGCACCCGTGTGTTTGCTTGTCGCCGCTTTGACTCGGTCTCGCACCTCTCGGAATGAGAGCTTCCCTTCCGTTACTTCTTTAAGAAGCGCCTGACGGGTAGCGGCATCTTTTACCTTAGCGAGCTCTAACGCCGACGAATATGGCAGCCCCTGTTCTAGGTGTGCCTTCTTTACCTCATCTGGAAGCGTTAGCGTGCGTAGGTTCTTGGTTCGGAACGTCTGAAGCTCAATGCCAAAGAAGCTTAGAATTTCCTCAATTTGGACAAGATTCTCGTCCGGAGCGACGTCGCTCCGGCTTCGTTTCTCTGAGTGGCCTTCGGTCCGAATGAGCGTGATAACGGCTTCCTGAGAGCATTCAAGCTTTGTGCTTATGAGCTGGAGAATCCCTTCAGTCTCTTCGAGCTTACTTAAGTCTTCGCGCTGGAGGTTTTCGATAAGGGCAAATTCGAGCGCTTCTTGGTCGGTGTAATCATCAACGATGCATCGGATCTTTTCTAAGCCTGCCTTTTTCGCCGCTCGCCAGCGTCGCTCGCCAGCGATAAGCTCATAGGTGGTTCCATCTGGACCTGGGCGCACATTGATAGCGCCTCGAAACCCTTGCTCCTTAAATGATGCGGCAAGGTTTGCGATACCCTCATCTGAGAAAAACTGGCGTGGCTGAAATGCCCCAGGAGTAATTGAGCCAAGGGGAATCCACTGCACAGCGTTATCACTTCCTTGGGAGAGCTGGGCTTCCTCTTGCTCTTCGGAAATTGTGTCATGCGCTAGTGAGCCTCCTCCTGAGGTAAAGCCAGTGAGGATGCCTCTTCCTGAGAGATCAAACGAGCCACTTCCTGATTTTTTCGTCATAGTCCTTTCACCATTGCACGGGTAATGACTTCGAGCGGTTCTAACGCTGGGTGCCGAGGCGCATACAGCGCAAGGGGCACGTGTTCAGCGGTCGCATTTGCAAAGTCGGTTCGTCTCGGGATTGGTGGAAACACCACTGCGCCCTTAAAACTTGGATTGTTCTGAAGACCTAAAAACATCTCTTCAATGGTTTCGAGTGCTCGTCTGGCCTGAGAGGTGCGCTCATCGTACATGGTGGGGATAGCGCCTAAGACCTTTAGTTTCGGGTTTACCTCTTGGGCTATCTCATAGGTGGTCTGGAGCAGGTTGATGGTCGCCTCAACCGACTTGTACTCGGTCTGAATGGGGATAAGGAGCGTGCTTGCAGCAACCAGGCAATTGACCGAGAGGAGCCCGAGAGAAGGGGGGCAATCAATGAGAATGACATCGTACTCGGAGGTTTCTTTCGCCAAGGTGTCGGCAAGCTTATATTCTCGCCGCAGCTCAGAGGAAAGTTTTAGCTCTGCTTGGGAGAGGAATATGTTGGCCGGGACCAGGTCACACCCGAGGACGTCTTTCTCGATAGGAAGAGCACCTTTGTTTAGGAGCGAATGGTAAATCGTGTTTTCTAGATTGAATGGGGTAAGACCCATAAACGTAGTGAGCGACGCCTGGGGGTCCATGTCGATTAACAGCACCCGTTTTTTGTGGTCGGCTGCTAAGTGGTAGCCAAGGTTCATGGTGAGTGTGGATTTTCCAACCCCACCAGACATGTTGAAGAGGGCGATTACGTGAGGCATGGAAGGGTACTCACTGAAGTTATAGAGAGTAGGTGATTGTGGTGCACACTCGCAGGCACAGCAAATAGAAGAAGAATCGTAGTGCGAAAACCGCTATTGGAACCAAAAGACTGTCCTTAGAATGTCTTATCCGGAGCGACGTCGCTCCGGAACAAGATCTACTTGAAAAGACTATAACGACTTTACCCATTCTGACCACTAAAAATTACCGGTTTTTAGTGAGTTGGTGGCTGTACCTCCCGAGCATGAAACCTCTTGAGGATCTCTCAGAAGTAGGATAGGGGAGGGGCATGGCTCTTAGAAAACCCCCTCCCCAAGACGGCCAGCTGGAGCTTTTCTCAGCGGTATTCACCGACATTGTCACTAGAGATATCCAGGATGCGATGGAGGTACCTTTTTTGAGCCTCTCAAAGAAGCCTCGGGTTGAGCCCATACTCTACAGCTCGAAGGGGGTAGATATCACGGTTACCGGGGGGGCTCCGTATGGCATCGCGAATATCTGGGACTGGGATCTCATTATGTGGCTTCTCTCGCAGGTGCGGGAGGCTATCGACAAGGGCCATCCTGTGTCACGGCAGATTCGTTTTCACCGCCATGCTTTTCTTAAAAGTGCACGGCGGGATGCTGGAGGGGTGCAGTACCGGCGCTTAGAAGACACGATTGCGCGGCTCAAGAACACGAACGTGGTTACGACTGTCCGCGCAGCTGATAGGCGTACGGTCATGTTTAGTTGGCTTGAGTATGTGCACATTGACCGTGACGATAATGGGAGACTACGAGATGCCACCGTGGTTCTTCCCGAGTGGCTCTTTGAAGCAGTACGAGATCGGACGCTTATTCTTTCGCTTCACCCCGATTACTTCCTTTTGACCGGTGGCATAGAGCGTTGGCTCTACAGGTTCATTCGCAAGCAGGCAGGTAACAGCATAACGGGGTGGAAGTGGCGTCTTGAAACTCTTCATGAGCGTTCGGGGAGCACACAGCGGCTCTCTGACTTTGCCACTGCTATTCGAGACATTGTCCGTGACGGTAACCTCCTCGATTACGAGCTTGTGCTTCGGAAAGAGGAGGGCCAGGAGCTTCTCTATGCAAAGAGGATAAGCCCCTCGGCTCAGAAGGTGCCTGAGGTGGTTCCAAGTGCTATTACCCAAGCGCAGTTTCTTCGACTAAAGACCATGACCTACGAGAAGGCGAAGGCACTGGCACCTGGCTACGATATCTACTCGCTTGAAGAGGATTGGCGGCGAGCAACTCAGAAGAAGGGCCTTGTTCTTAACGACCCAGATGCGGCGTTTCTGGCGTGGTGCAAGAAGGTGGCTGAGAGGCCGGTGAAGGTGGTTCGGTAGGGGGGCTGTGAGTCCGGAGCGACGTCGCTCCGGCGCGATCAATCCCTTCTACTTTTCATGCGGCTGCGGCCTCTATGAAAGCACGGTCTATTACCCGCAGATTGCATCGGGCCTATTGGGTACGTCCGTACCCAGTCTTGAAATAGAGGTTGTTAGGTGCGGCAACGAGTCTGAAATGAGATATCCGGAGCGACGTCGCTCCGAAATACTTGTGACAAGTTATTTACGGCAGCCACATACGGTCTATTACCCGCACGGAGGGGTCTCCTCGTGGGTACGGGTGCGCAGGGATAAGCCCTCCTGCCTGTGGATAACCTCAATACACGACACGGACTATTACCCGCACGAGACACGGACTATTACCCGTAGAAGTTCGGTCTATTACCCGCACGAACACGGTCTATTACCCGCATAAAACATTGTTAAAGCTTGTGATATCAATAGGTTAGACCCCCCTAAACTCTCTTAAACGTATTAAACAATCTTCTTAAACGGGTTTGAGCCCTGTGGATAAATCACCCTAGTGGCCCTAACCCTCGAAGGATCTTTTTATTTTCAAACCGATTTTAGGAATGGCTGTATCGAGGTCAGGGCACTACTGCTCGCTGTGAGGAGGTTCACGACTCACCTGTGCCTCTTCAGGTAGTAGCTTCTATTTGGCTGTACCGTCCCTGGTGGCCTTTCTAGTCGTCTCTAAAGATTGCCTTGCCCCAATCCCCTGACTGACTCCTTAAAGAGCTCTGGGGGCCACCTAGGCGCTCTCCTTGAGGTGGCTTGAGCAGGGTAGGACCCAGTAGTTACTGGAACCGCTTCAAGGACACGGTCTATTACCCGCAGCGAGACTTCCTCAAGTACGGTCTATTACCCGCAGCAGGTGGGAAGACTTGACTTGCTTTTATCGCTAGCAGGGGAAGGCCTGCCGCTTTCCGTCTCAGATTGATAGTGCGAAGAAGTTCCAGTTTCTGGCGCACAACTCCTGGGAATCGGTAGAAGGGGAGGGATGCGAATACCTTTTCAAGAGGCTCTTTGCCAGTAAGCGACATGTTCTGGATCCGCGTTCTCGCTTCCTGCCAGACCCTGCGCTCGACTTCTACGACGACTGTGCCTCGGGCGAGCCCGACTGAGTACCCGCCAAAGTGAAGCGGGGACTCTCTGATGTCTCGGGTTGTTATTCGGTCCAATGCGTCTTGGTGTCCATCGGTTGCGAGGAGAACGAATGTGTGGCTGAAACGCAGGTACTGGACAGAGGCGATGCCCTTTTTCCGGCGGCGCATCCGGGTGGTGCGGCATGAGGTGACCTCGTAGGTCGCTTTCATCTTGGCGTCGATCGCCAGCATGTCTTTCCCCTGGGGGATGGTTCTTACCGCGTACCTAAACCAGCCGTGGCGGACGTAGTCGATAGCGATGCGCCGGAGAAAATCGCCGAGGGTACGTGTTTCCATACGTTAGAGAGCCTCGTAGAGCATAAATCACGAAGAAGGAAGGTTGGTTGATAGGCTCAACCAACCAAAAAGCCGTTATAGAACCCGTGGATGCCCACCCTCCCAGCGATAGCCACACGCAGACTTAGGGCCTGCGGGCACACGTCTAGGTGGGGTGGGCGAACTCGAACCTTTGCGTACGTCGAGCCGTCCGGATCCACTTTCCTATAAGCCGTAACAAACCGCGTCTTTTCAACTAATTAAAAAAACTAAAAGACAAGGTTTGTTTCCGTTTTGCTTTTTAGAACAACAGTTTTTTGAACTGTCTTAATTGGTTGTTAGCTAGTGAGCTGTCTTTTTGAGTTTCCGTTTTGCCATATGCATTCCTTTGCAATAAGCACACAGTTGTTAATGGCCGTGCTGGTTTACCAGGCACCCGTGTTTCAGAGTGCCTAGTAAGCCCAGAAGCGGCGAGATGAACTACCGATCGTGTGAGACCCCTCAGCGCTTTCGTAGTCTGTTCAAAAGACGCGGCTACCACCCCGCATCCAGAATGTCGTTAGGAGCAGCCTACTCCCCCTCCGACACGCCCCACATGAGTGGGGCCACCTACTTGCGCCACGCTCCCAGACTTTGAGGTTCGACCGTTGGCCTGGCCTGGCCAACCTTTGCGGGAACCACCCGCCAGCCTCGAAGTCCTTCCCCAGTTCGTGTCAATCGTTCCACGTGAGATCCTGTCGCTAGCGGATTACTATCCGCAGCGGTAGACGTGCTGGTGGCATACCCACTCACCTTGCAGTTTTCGGGGGCAGAAAGCGGAAAGCTCCCCCTTACAAGCACGCACCGTTTTTGCAGTTCGGCATCAGCTTCTCACGCAGTTACCAGGAAGGGCATGGTTCACTTTGTGAACTTAGTGCCCCTTTCACCGTTGAGCTTTTTAGCGGCTCTGATTTCCAGAGTCCCCGAAGTTACCATCCTCCGGTGGGCCACATCACTGTGCCCAGCCTCCCGGCCCTGGAATACGTTACGCGCCATTACAGCTCGTCCCGTACCACGGATTAGTCGGGTTAAACCCCCGACGCACATCGGCGGCCCGATGTGGATTTCACCGCTTCGACTGCTATTCCCTACGACTCACCCACCAAGGTGAGCCTTCAGGTTGCCACGACCTTACGCACAAGCGATGACTACATCGCTCTGACGCAAGGCATTCCCTGGTCGCCAACCTTCTTCAAGAAAACAACCGAAGGGAGGATCCCTTCCGCTAAAAATCACCGAGTCGAATGGAAGGGTTACTTCTTACTGAAACATGAGCACTCGCTGCCCATATTTTCTCGCAAGAGATTAGTCTCCCAAGCCCTCGTTACGCACGGATAAGCACCTCTCGATGCGCTCCGGCGCGAAGGTGCAGTGGGTTGTGGGGGGTTAGTCCCACGCCCTTAGCCTTGGCTTGGTAAGGTTGCCAAGGTTTACCGGGCTCCACTGTCACACGATCTGGTAGCTCTGCACTTGCCGCTCTGTTTAAGCGAACTGGTAGACACAGCCCCTGGGGAGGGAGGCTACTCGATAAGGTGGAGGATTTACAGGAAAAAATAGGGAGATAGCAGCTAGTTGCAGATTGCGTATGGTGAGGTCAGAGGAGGCCTGTGTCGCCCAGTAGTAGCGACGAGAGAGAGAAAGGCGGGGACACACCCGCGAAGAAAAAAGACAGCTCACGGGTATGTCCCCATGAACCGTAAAAAAGCCAACCGGGGAGACGGTAGCACGGGTAACCTAGGATTTGGAAGAAAAAAAGTGAGTGCTATCGGTGGGATAGGGTTTTATTGCGGAGGGGGAGGGGCGCTCCTGGTCAAGCCCGTGAATAAGTGGCGGGAGCTTGAGATTTTAGGTGTTTCAGGGAGTGTTCCACGCTCTTTTCATAGACATGGTGGCGTTAAAATCCGAGGGATTGTCTTAGGCACGCTAAAAGGCGGAAATTACGACATTAATGCATCTGTCTATCGCTCTTCTGATAGAGAGCTTTTGGGGTGACAAAAGCGTGGAACACCCGTAGACTTTGCCGCAAAATTACGGGTTGCCCATTGGGTTATCGATTGCTTCTACTCTTTTGTGCTTGTTCGTCAGGAAGCATGAAGCTCCAACACGATAGGCGTTGATTTTAGAGACAACTGGACAGATGTATGAGTCGATTTCAATTAAACACACTTTGTTTTATAGTGACACTGTTTCTCGTGTCTTGCGACAGTAAAGTTGTGACAGATAGAGAGGTACTGTCCTCCGTTTTACGCGAAGCTCAAAATTGTTGTGAGGGGAGTTGTAGAGGCTCGTACCAAGGTATTTCAAAAGGCGGTGCTTGCAGCGATGTCAGGGAGATACGATCTTGCCTGATGGGCAACAAGGACGATTGCCCGAGGAAGGGATACGGGGCGTTTTGATGCGCGAGCAGGCGCAGGCGCTCCATGCCGCTTTGGTAACAACTCCTGAGATTTGCCAGCGACTGGGGCTTGGCCTTGATGAGGTGATGGCGCTGCTGTTGCCCGAAAGACAAAAAGACGCGCCTCGGGCAAAGCACCCTGTCGGTCGTCCTTCCTGGACCATTGAGAAAGAGGAGGGGATGCGGCTGCTTAATCGGCTTGTTGGTGCCCGCCGCCGTAGACTGCCCCTCTGGACGCTCCCCCAGTTGGTCGGCGAGCTTCGGGAGATTCTTCCTCATCCCCCTTCGGAAGATACGGTGAGGCGAGTTCTTGATCGGTTAGGGCTTACCTTTACGAAGCAAGCCGAGGGACTTTGTGCCCCTGGTCGATCGCTTCTTCAGCGTAGAGAGAGCAGGAGGGGGCGGGATCTCTTGTACGTGGTGACACACCGAACGACCCGGCAGCTTGGGCTCACCTCACTCCCCCTGGCCACGGTAGTGGTGGGTCTTAGCCCTGGGAATCGAGTGGTGTTCGCAGTGCGGATGCAGAGTCGGGTATCGGCCAGGTTTATCCGAGAATTTTTAGATGGTCTCTCGGCTCTTCATCGAAACAGGCGGGTTTTAGGGATGATGGTTGGGGGGAACGGGTGTAGTTTTGGAGAAGTAAAAAGCTATGCCCTGGGCGCGTGCATAGCAGAGGCGACACCAGGGCTCACTCAGATAAGATACCTGTGAAAGAGGAAGTGTTCAAGGATTATTTTTATTGTTCTAAAAACATTGAGATATTAAGGAGTTCTTTCTCGGAGGAACGACTCTCTACGTATGTAGATGCCTGTTCTGGTGATGGAGAAAGGGCCTTGCGATTGTATGCCTGGAACTCTCTGGTGAGTGCGGCTTTGTATGTCTCACTTCAGGGCTTAGAGATTACGCTTCGCAATGGCCTTCACAAGGCAGTTTCTGGGACATTCACCTGTCACTGGTATGATAAGGCTCCCTTTTCAGCGTCGGAGAAATCACAGATAAAACACGCCAAAGAGACACTCGAAAAAAAGAATAAGCCTCTTGGTTCGGGGCGATTAGTTGCGGAGTTGTCGTTTGGATTTTGGGTTTCTTTACTGCGACCGCACTATATTCATACTTTGTGGATACCTTGTCTTCGGCATGCATTCGTTAAGCCACTAGATCCTAAACATACCTTTCACCAGCTGGATCATTTGCGACGTTTGAGGAATCGCATAGCTCACCATGAGCCAATCTTCTCCAGAGACTTAAAGAAGGATTATGAGAGCCTTTTAAGTGTCATCGAATGGATGTGCCCCACCGCTAAGCATTGGATAGATTGCCATAGTGAGGTATCGCGGGTGCTACGTGATAGGCCTTCATAAAGCGTGTTGTGTGGCAGCAAAATTTCTTCAACAGTTTTTACATGGCCTCTCCACACTGGCGGGTTGTGGCGCTCGCTGCAAATAGTTTAAGCAGCTCACTTTTTCCTTGAACCACCACTGCCCATTTCGTTATTTTCACTTTGCACCACATTGATCGACACGGGTAGAAGCGTTGTATCAAAACCTCCTTGGGCCAGGAGACCATGCAGGGTAGACGGCCCCACGGTTTTTCCTATCGAGGGTTTGTTGTCTTCCGCATGGCGGCCGCCTGCGGCGTTAGCAGGAATGTCCTTAACGTATAGGAAGGTTTTAGCCGAGATGGCGAATTCACCATTTTCGCTGACTGAAGATGAGCTTTCGCAGTTTACCGGTACATCACAGTATTACCAGCACCCGTTGGGTGTGCTGTACACCGATGGTGTGCAGTACATGGCGGAGCGAGGCGGTGGGTACTGGATTATCGATGTGATTGCTGCGTGGCAGTTGCATCCGCAAGTGGCTTTCGATCCCATGCTCCAGCAGATTCAATTCTGGACACTCATAGTTCACGATGACGGTTCAGCTATCATGTTCTGTGAGCGGGATACTGACGATGTTGCAGTTTCTCAACGGATTCCACTTGCGGATTTTCCGCTCAAACAACTTCGGCTCTACTTTCAGAATGGGGGTAGTGCTACTCCCTTCGGAGTATTGAGCCAGTGATAGAGTCGTCTTTGTCATGCAGGTGGTAGGAGAGAAGGTTTTTCGCTGCTACCCTGCATGATCTCTTGGTCTAAAGGTATCAAGAGTACCGCAACACCTTTGATAAAAGATGGACTGAAATTAAATCGATAAAATCAATGTGTAGAGTCTAAAGACTATTTCCAATGGAACTATCACATACGGTGCTCGTTAGGGGGATGATTGGTTCTGTTTGAATAATTGTTTTCAAAGGCCTGATCTAGATCTCTTAGGGCTTGGCTGGCTGTCGTCCCTGCGTCATATTTGTCAACCCCCTCAAATGGTGACGCCTGCGGAAAGCGATTTTCGTCAGGTTGCAGAATTTCTTGATTGCTGAAGCTATCGAGACTTTCGGTAACAGCAGCCGTTACTTGATCCTCTTGGAAAAAGCGATCTATAAAATTCCGCACTTTGCTCCAAAACCCACTATTTTCTACTGGTACTTGAGGTTCGGAAGCAGTCTTTAGTTTTTCGAGACCAGCTTTTAGTTCTTGTATCTGGGCTTCCTGAACACTTTGCAAGGAAGTAACCTTATCAGTGATACGTTCAAGGGTCTCTGTTTCGACAAGAAAATCTCGTATTTCTACTACTTCAATCGCTAACGTTTTTTCTTCTAAGTAAGCACTTTTTGAGGCAATAGATTTTAGGCTATCTAATTTATGTGATTCTAATATCTCTAATCGTTCTTCCAGATATTTCACTTTATTTGATAATGCTGAGTTCTCGGTATTCAAGCTATCAATCAGCTCTTTAATAATAGGATTTACATCCCGTTGGTAACCATAAGAATCTTTTTCTATAACCTCTTCTCGTTGCTGCGCGAAGCTTTTTAGCAAGTCCTCTAAAAAGCCAGCGGAGATCCCGCTTGCTGTGGAGAGTAGTGCAGCTGCGACAGGGAGCTGTGGGACTACACAAGAGGCGGTAACTAATCCGATAGTGATAGCACTTGCTGCGAAAGTTCTGGCGATATTAGGTGAATGTTTAACTACCCAGGTATTGAGAAGTTCTTCCCAGTATGGCTGCGTAACTAAATCAATGCTTTCTGTGTACCGGCTGACCATTGCGCCGGTCATAGCATCAACATGAAACTCATTGTCAAGAGAAGTGCTGTATGACCTGCAGGTAGATTGGGCCATGGTGATCGCTTAAAGAGAGCAAGTACATCTTCATTACACCGTACAATTCTCTCCCGTAGGGTGGGAATATACATATTATGTGATGATTTGCTGGCATTAGCTATGGAGAGCAGACAGGAAAGGCTAAGGGGAGACCCTTAACCGTATATGTAGTGTGAGCTACCGCAGTAACCCAACAACCCTTTCGATCACACGCACTGCCGCTGTTTCGCCAGCGGGAATAAATACCCGTCGCTTGTAGCTCACAATCTCGGTAAAGCACCCTGCTGCAATCAGCTGATCGCAGAGCGCCTGGGCGATAAACTGCCCAGCCACCTCGATGCGATGCTCCTGCATGATGCTTGACCGCCGAATTGATAAGCCGCCGGTGAGCGGGAAGCTTTCACCGCGCTGGAAGACAAGCGTGTAGATCTCGGCGGGGGAGAGGTCCACCTGCCGAAGCCCCAGGGATTCAGCAAGGTGATTCATCCGATCCGCTTCAACCATTCGTCCAAGGAGCCGCTCGCCCGTCACCGTTTGAAGTCGAAAGACCCGCAAGGTGTTCGAGTCGAGCGAGTTCCAGATGGGAAGTAACAGTCCACAGATGAGGAAGAACCGCCTGGTCGTAGTCGGTGGTATCTCTACCGCCTCCGCCTCCCAAGCGCGTCTCCAGACTGCATCCCTCGCAGGCACCCAGAAGCTTTTCTCCATGTCGGAGACAGCAACCTTGGTTCCTCGCGAGGCGGGCCGCACGAGGGTGACCCGAGGAACGATCGCCCCTTTGGCATTCACTGTTCCTGGTGCAGGCAGCTTAATTGCTGCTTTTCCCGATCGCTGATTTACGATGAGGGTAGCCTCTGGGTTTGACGCCGCGAGGGCTTCTGCCTCAGCTACCCCAAGGATGTGCGTGCGCTGCGTTTCTTCGATCTCCACACAGATGGTTTCACCCCCCGATGATGGGTGGGCGTAAACCGTTTCGCGGCTTACCACGCGGAAGCTTTCGGCCTGGAGTGTTTCCACCCCGGCCTCAAACGTGCCCGCTGCAATTGCCGCTTCAATCCGCCCCTCCAGGAGCATCTCGAAGAACTCAAAGAGTTCGTTCTGGAGCTGGATGGGGAGGGCCAAGAGCCGATTGAGAAACTGCCGGATGTCTGGCAGCTCCTGCTTGAGCTGCCCCTCTTCGGTTTTTAGCTCAAGCCCCGTTGCAGCCTCAAACTGCGCAAGCGAACAGCACGGGACATTCCCCTCCGCAAGAAGCAGGAGGAGCTGCCTCAGGGCTGCCTCCGCATAGAACGATTCGAGGTTGTCGCGTGGGTCAAAGAGTCCTTGGCCCCCTGTCTGACGTTGTCCCCGCGTAAGCGCCCCGAGCGAGTCGAGACGCCGCGCGATAGTTGAGATAAACCGGCGCTCACCGCGCACGTCGGTCACCACTGGCCGAAACACCGGCGCACTCGCCTGGTTTGTCCTGTGAGAGCGGCCTAGGCCCTGGATTGCGTTATCAGCTTTCCAGCCTGCTTCAAGCAGGTAATGCACTCTGCGACGGATGTTTTTGGCAACAAGGTCTGCATGGTAGCTTCGCCCTGTGCCTCCTGCATCGCTAAAGATGAGAATGCGCTTCTCATCATCCATGAACCTTTGAGCTTCATCGAGGTTGGCGTGAGCCCCTCGCGCACTGACATACAGTCGCCCGGTTTCAGGCTCTGCAAGGATGCGGTGGCTTCGCCCGGTGACCTCTGCCACATGGGTGTCCCCGAAGTGGTGGATCACTTGGTCGAGCGCACTGGGAAGCGGCGGTAGTGACGCAATTCGCTCGATGAGCTGATTGCGTGCGCTTAGCGCCTCCTGGCACACCACCGGATTGCCCTCACTGTCTTGTACCTCCCGCGATGACAGATACCCTTCAGGAGTCGTGTACGGCTCGTATAACCAGATAGGAAACGCATGAACCAGATAGCTCATGATGTATTCCCGAGGGGTGATGTCCACGTTTAAGTCGTGCCATTCCTCAGTGGGAATCTCAGCGAGTCGCCGCTTCATGAGTTCCTCGTTGGTGGACACAACCTGGAGCACGACGGCGCGCCCTTCGGCTATGTCCTCCTCGATCGCCCGAATCAGTGCAGGGCACTTCATTGAGGTGATGAGGTGGTTAAAGAACCTTTGCTTGTGTGATTCAAAGAGCGATTTTGCCGCAGCTTTCGCTCTGCCGTTTAACGACTTACCGTTAGAGCCCACGATGTTGCAGGCGCGGAGCGCCTCCTTCATATCGGTATGGATAACCTGGAAGCCTTCTGCATAGGTGTCGTAGATCGCCACCTGCTCGTTTGTGAGTGGAACCTCAAGCGCTTCGTACTCGACCCCCTCGAAACTTAAGTTCCGTGCGAAGTAGAGGCCGAGTGCTTTTAAGTCCCGGCAGACAACCTCCATGGCGGCTACACCACCCGACTCAATAGCGGCGATAAATTCGCCGCGACTGGGGAACGGGAAGTCGCCTGTTTGCCAGAGGCCTAGGCGCGAGGCATACGCAAGGTTACTCACCCGCGTAGCTCCGGTGGCTGAGACATAGAGCACTCGTGCTTGGGGCAGGGCGTTTTGAATCCGAAGACCCGCAACGCCTTGCTGTGAGGCCTTCTTCATGCCGCGTGTTCCCACGTCGGCAATTGCGTTTCCCATAGCGTGGGCTTCATCGAAGGCGATGACCCCGTCAAAGTCCCGGCCTAACCACTCGATAATCTGGGCAAGCCGTGACGACGACGACGACGACGACGACTGCCCAGGCCGCTTGCCACTAGAGCGAAGCGTCGCGTAGGTGGTAAACACAATTCCCTGTGTGAGGGGAATGGGGCTTCCAAGCTTAAACCGCGAGAGTGAGACAACCTCGTCTTCGTTTCCGCCAAGAGCCACCCAGTCCCTGCGAGCGTCTTCAACCAGTTTGTCTGATTTCGACACCCAGAGGGCTTTTGTGCGCCCGTGGGAGAAGTTATCGAGGATGATGCCTGCAACTTGTCGCCCTTTACCTGCGCCAGTGCCGTCACCGAGGAACCACCCCCGGCGAAACTGCACTGCACCAGCGGTGTCGCTCCCAGTCACCTCAACGTTGTCGAAGGAGTCATCGACGAGATAGAAGCCACCCAGGCAATGTGAGTGGCTTTCGCCTGCGTAGATAACGCTTTCTAGTTGGGCTGCCGAGAGGAGCCCGCGTGTGACAACGTCTTTCGGTAGTAGGGGCGTATATGTTGGTGCAGGTGGCCGCACCGACGAGAGCGCCCCTGATTCACAGAGAGTGGTTGGGTGGGGGAGTGCCCCGTGGACGACTATTCGCTGTGGTTGATACACCTCGTAGAGGGTTTCGCGCATCGGTTGCTGCTCGTGCTGCGGCGCGTTCTTATCCTCTTGGTCAATAACCTCATAGGACACAGCAACCGGTGGTTGCTGTGGCGGCGGCGGCGATTGTGCCGCTGGTTGCGGCGGCACCGCCGCCGCCCCCCCCGCTGCTGCTGTTTCTACCCTCTGCTTGCTGCTGCTACTGCTTCTACGAAGCGCTCGGGCTGCTCGTACCGGTAGTGGGGGTGCTGTTGCCTCTGCTTCTTCTCCTCCCACCCCCCCTACTACTTCCCGAGGGGGAAGGGCATCGAGGAGTGCTTTGACGTCATCGGTGCGGAGCACCCGGAAGGGTGCTTGATCATCGGGGAGGCTACTGGATTTGGTTTCTGTTCTGAGTGACAGCTCAGTTGGAATCCCTCCATCGCGCACCTTGTCGATCACCGTAAGCCGGGTGTTTATCGTGGTGCCGTGTTTGGCATACGCCGCACCTTCGATGTCAACACTGGCTCGCACCGAGACATCGACATCGTCATCCAGCCCGCGCAACGCTTCTTCCCATACCGTGTGCCCTGGTCGAAACCAGTGCGCCGATATGAGTACGAGTCTCCCGCCTGGGGCGAGACGCTGAAGCGCTGATCGCACATGTTTGGCGGTAGCGTGGGAATTACGCCGCTCTACCTTGGGTGTCGCCGAAAATGGCGGGTTCATGACTATGACCGTTGGGCGGATGCCTGCGGGCAGGTAGTCATGAATTTGCTCAGCGTTACACGAATAGATCGCTTTGCCTGGAAACAACCGCCGGAGGATGCCTGTGCGCCTGGGGCTTAGTTCGTTTAGCACCACGTTGGAGCCGAAGAACACCGTCGCCCACTGGGCAAGCATCCCTGTGCCAGCTGATGGTTCAAGCACCAGATCAGCTGGGCTAACTGCTGCACAGCGGTTCACCACGTAGCCAAGTGATAGGGGAGTTGAGAACTGCTGGAGTTCTACTGACTCATCACTTCGCTTGGTGTGGGTCAGTGTGTGGCTTTCAATAAGTGCAAGCTTCTCGATAACTCTCTCAAGCGTGAGTTCCCGCAATGCGCTTTTGTACTCACTAATAAGGAATACAAGGGCTGCTTCTTGGGCCTCGTACACATCTTTCCAAAGCCAAGCTCCATCACTGTCAGAGCCGCCAAAGGAGCGGTTCATCCACGTGCGAACCTGACTCGCTTTGAGCTTTTGTGGCCCAGCCCAGAGCGGGTAGACCATTCGCCGTGCAACCTCTATCAGACTTGCCTCATAGGGCCGTTGGAAATGCTCCTCTTCACTAAAGAGAGAGAGCTGTGGTGTGTTGTCAGTCATGGGTAGACTTCTTCCTTCTCATTGCGACTGGACAAAAGGAAAAGGAAACCGTTTTGTGGATCCCCTTGCCTTTCCTGTCTGCTTTTTCTTCTTCGTCTACCCGTTGCTTGTGATGGTGGTGGTGGGCGTGGTGGTGGGCG